>CALWUZ010000128.1 GCA_944384845.1 uncultured Clostridia bacterium | reverse complement strand
CTTTCAGCCCTTCCCGCCTTCAGTTCCTCAAGATTGCGCACCGAAAGCCGCAGCGACTCTATATCCTTCTGAAGCTCTATGACTGCAAGCTTAAGCGAAGTAATATCGTCGGCTGCTCTTTCACGGTCTGAGTTGAGATTTTCCCTGCCTCCGGTCATTTTATCTATCCCGGTCTGTATCTCCGATTTTTCGCGGTCTATTTCCGCGATTTCCCGCGCCGCCTCGGCCGCCGACTGCTTAAGCCTGGCGGTTTTTTCCTCTGCAGACGCCGCCTCCTCGGAAAGCTGCTTTACTGAGCCTTCAAGATTTGACCTTAAATCGCCTATCCGCTTAAGTTCGGAAAGAGCGCGGATTTTATCCTCTCCGGCGGTTGCGATTTCGGCACTTTCAGCAGTGATGTCGGCTTTTACGGCAGACAGCTCATTCTTAGCCTCTGCAAGCAGCCTTTCGGTCTGCTCCGCTTTGGCGGAAAGCGATTTTATCTCATCCTCAAGGCTCTTTATATCCCCCGCGCGGCCTATAAGCCCCGCGCTTTTTACAAGCGAGCCGCCCGTAAGCGAGCCGCCGGCATTTATGACCTGCCCGTCAAGCGAAACCACCTTTATCCGATAGCCGTGCTTTTTTGCGATGGCGGCGGCGGAATCAATATCCTCAGCCACAACCACCGCTCCGAGCAGATATTTAACTATTTCCCTGTATTTTTCCTGTGTACTCACGAGTCTGTCGGCAATACCCACAAAGCCCGCCGAGCTCTCAAAGCCGCTCTCCTTAAACTCTCTGGCCTTTATTGTGGCGACCGGCAGAAAGGTTGCCCTGCCCGCCTTGCTTGATTTAAGATAGGCTATTGCCCTTTTTGCGTCCGCCTCTGTTTCAACCACGATGTTCTGTATTGACGCCGCCAAAGCGGTTTCAATCGCCGTGCTGTATTTTCTGTCGGTCTCTATAAGCTTGGAGACCGGACCGCACACACCGCGCAAAAGTCCGCTTTCCGCCTGCGACATAACCGCTTTTACCGAATGGCTGAAACCCTCCATATTATTTTCAAGCTCTTTCAGTATCTGCACACGGCGCTTTTTAGCCTCTGCGTCAAGCCGTATGCCGTTAAGCTCAGAGGCTATTCTGTCGGCGTTTTCCTCGCGTGAAGCAAGTCTCAGCTCGTAGCCCTTTAAAATATTTTTATGCGACGTAATGCTTTCTTCAATATCGTCAAGCAGCCTCTGTGTTTCGCCGAATTCGGCGTTGAGCTCTTCGATTTCCCTGCCGTATTCTTCAAGCTTGGCATCCGCCGCCGTTCTGCGCAGAGCGATTTCCTCAACCGCGCTTTCGGCGGTGACCATTTCAACGCGCTTATCCGCGCTTTTTGCGGCAAGCGTATTAAGAAGCCTTACCTGCTCCTCAATCTGTCTTGAAATTTTCTCACTGCCCGAAATCAGCTCCGAAAGCTTTGCCTCAAGTCCGCCGAGCTTTTGCTCAAGCTCCTGCTTTTCAGTCTGCTTTTCAAGCACAAGAGAATTTTTTTGCTCGATCTCGGCATACGCCTCCTCGTCGGATTCGCCGAGCCTGCCTATCTCTGCCTTAAGGCGTTCTATCTGTTCAAGATTATGCTCGATATCATTGTTTATAACTGTAACGGAGCCTTCCGACTTTACGATTTCCTCATTCAAATTTGAAATGTTAAGCCGCTCGCCCTCAATATCGGAGGTCAGCCGCGCGAAATAAGCAGTGTTTTCCTCGGCGCGGCGGTCAAAATCCGCAAGCGCTTCATCAAGCTCGCGGTAAGACAGCTGAGCCGCGGCTATTTTGCTCTCCTGAGCGCGCAGAGCCTCTTTGGAATTGTCAAGCGTATATATCCAAAGCCCTATTTCCAGCTTTTTTTTGCTGTCTGAAAGCTCAAGAAATCTCTGCGCCTTTTTGCTCTGCTCCTCAAGAGGACCCACGCGCGCTTCAAGCTCGTCCATTATATCGTGAAGCCTCAGAAGATTATCCTCGGCGGCAGCAAGCTTTTTTTCCGACTCAAGCTTTCTGTAGCGGTATTTGGAAATGCCCGACGCTTCCTCGAATATATCCCTGCGCTCTCCCGATTTGGAGCTTATGATATTATCGATTTTGCCCTGTCCGATCATCGAATAACCATCCCGCCCGAGTCCCGTGTCCATAAACAGCTCGTGTATATCCTTAAGCCGCACCGATGCGCCGTTAATGGCGTACTCGCTTTCATGTGACCGGTAATAGCGGCGCGTCACCGCTACGCTGTCGTTATCAAAATTAAGCGTTCTGTCGCTGTTGTCGATATTAAGAGTAACCTCACAGTAGCCGTGCGGGCGGCGGGTTTCGGTTCCCCCGAATATAACGTCCTCCATAGACTGACCCCTGAGGTTTTTGGTGGACTGCTCGCCCAAAACCCAGCGAACCGCGTCGGAAATATTGCTTTTTCCGCTGCCGTTAGGTCCCACTACGGCGGTTATGCCCTTGCCGAATTTCAGAACCGTTTTATCGGCAAAGGATTTAAAGCCCTGTATCTGTATGGAGCTTAACAGCATTTTCCCACTTCCCTTTCTATGCGGAATTCAAGTCCTGACAGTGAACTGTCAGGCGCGACGCGGCATTCGTAGCCTCTTGATTTCAGAAAAACAAGGTTTTTTCTTTTCTGTCCCGTCATCTTTGAAACGCCGGACGGCGGTACCTTAATAATGTATCTGCCCTTTTCCCTGAGCTCTGATAAAACCCCCGAAAGCATTATCTGCGACTGGCAGAGCTCGCTGAAAGCGGGATGCCAGGGACCTGCGATATACGCCTTTTCCTCTATCGAATGAAGCCCGAGACGTATTACCCTTATATTGCTGTCCGTGAACATTTTGTAAAGCCTCGATGCAAGCGCCACCGCGCCGTCAAGAGTTTGCGGCTTATATATATTATCGGCGTAAAGCGCCGCCAAATCGGTATCCTTAAGCACAACGGTGGGGTAAATTCTTACCGTTTCAGGCTTTAGGGCTATCAGCTTTTCCGCCGTTCTTACAGCCGACAGGTCGGTGTCCCCGTAAAGACCGGTCATCATCTGAAGCCCCAGTTCAAAGCCGTATTCCCTTATAAGGACCGACGCCCTTACAACATCACCCGAAGTATGCCCGCGGTTATTCATTCTGAGCACGCGGTCGTTCATGCTCTGGGCTCCGAGCTCTATTGAGGTTACATGATACTTTTTAAGCAAATCAAGCACCTCGGCGTTTATCGCATCCGGACGGGTTGAGATACGTATTCCCTTTACAGTTCCGTTTTCAACAAAGCCCGACGCCGCCCGCAGAAGATCGGTCATATAATTTCGGTTTATCGCCGTAAAGCTTCCGCCGAAAAAAGCGATTTCCGCGGTTTCGGGGTTAAAGCGTCTGCCGGTAAGCGCGGCATTTACCGCCTTTGCCACATCCTTTTCCCTGGGCGCCTTGCAGACGCCGGTGATATGGCGCTGGTCGCAGAAGCTGCATTTATTCGGACAGCCGATATGCGGCACGAATATGGAAATATTGGAATGCGCAAGGCTCATATATCGGCACCCATAAGCCGCAGCGCTTCCTTAGCCGCCATCTGCTCCGCCTGCTTTTTGCTTTTTCCGGTGCCTGTGCCTATAACGTTTGAATTAAGGCGCACCTGAACCGTAAACTGCTTGTTATGATCCGGTCCGCTCTCGCCCGTAAGTATATATGTCACCGATTCCTCAGGATTGCGCTGAATAATCTCCTGAAGAGCGGTCTTGTAATCCTTGAAGACCTCGTCGTCCGTATTTTTCAGCTCCCGCAGCACAAAACGCATAGCATGCCGCCTCGCCGCTTCCATTCCGCCGTCAAGATAAATTGCCGCGAGCACCGCCTCAAAGGCGTCGGCCAAAATAGAATCGCGCTCCCTGCCGCC
>CALWUZ010000127.1 GCA_944384845.1 uncultured Clostridia bacterium | reverse complement strand
CTTATATCAAGGGTTTGGCTGAGGGTCTTGAGCTTGACGAGTCAAAAAAAGAGGTAAAGGTTCTCAACGCCATTATTGAGCTTTTGGGCGATATTACAGACGAAATCTGCGAGATTGAAGACGGCTGCGACGAGCTTATGGAGCAGATAGACGCCGTTGATGAGGATCTTTCCTCGGTTGAGGATGTAATCTACGGCGACGATAACGATTGTTGCGGCTGTGATGACGACGAGGTATATGAAATTGAATGCCCGTCCTGTCATGACACTATTTATCTCGATGCCGATATGCTTGAGGAAGAGGGCATGACATGCCCGAACTGCGGCACCGAGCTTGAGTTTGATTTCGACCATGACGGCGATTGCTGCAGCGGCGGTGAATGCGGCTGCAATTCCGAGGATAAGGAATAGTTCGTTTGTTTTGCCGCGCATAGGTCCTACGGGGCTTGGCGCGGCTTTTTGATTTAATGCTTTATCTTAAGGCTGTCGTTTAAACGGCGGAACGGAGATTAACATGGAGCTTACCGAATTAAAGCTTGAATACGCGGTCTGCGATAATAAAAATTCCGGGATTCCTGTTATAATTGCCGCGGCGGGAATGTCCTCCCGTATGGGGGGACTGAACAAGCAGACGGCTCTTTTATGCGGTGTGCCGGTAATCGCGAGAACACTTATGGTTTTTGAACGGTCGCCGGTTGTATCGGACATTATTCTTGTCGCAAGGCCGGATGATATTTTCGGTATGCAGCTGCTTGCCGAAAAGTATTCGGTAAGCAAGCTTACCGACATAGTATGCGGCGGCGCATCCAGGCAGGAATCTGTCGCAAAGGGCTTTGAAAGGCTTGATAAAAGCGCCGAAAGGGTGCTGATCCATGACGGCGCGAGACCGCTTACGGAGGATTTTATTATTCAGGCGGTAGCCGACGCGCTTAATACATATCCGGCTGTGACCTGCGCCGTACCGGTTAAGGATACAATAAAGGAAATCGACGGTGCAGGTTCCGTAGTCGGCACTCCCGACCGTTCGCGGCTTGCGGCGGTGCAGACCCCGCAGGGCGTCAGAACCGCCGAGTACCGTTCGGCGCTTGAAAAGGCGGGAGAGCTTTCGCGCTATACCGACGATATGTCTTTAATGGAGGCAGCGGGCTTTCCGGTACATACGGTTACGGGCAGCTACCGCAATATTAAGATTACGACGTCCGAGGATTTAAAGCTTGCGGAATTTTTTTTAATCGGGGAGAATGAGGAATGAGGATAGGTCACGGATATGATGTTCACCGCCTGGAAAGCGGAAGACCGCTGATTATAGGCGGAGCCGCAATACCGTTTGAGCTCGGGCTTTCGGGTCATTCCGACGCCGACGTGCTTATCCATGCTGTCTGTGACGCGCTTTTGGGCGCGGCGGCGCTCGGCGATATAGGAAAGCATTTTCCCGACAGCGACAGCGCCTATGAAAATATAAGCAGCAGAGTTTTGCTGAAAAAAACAGCTTCTTTAATTGCGGAAAAGGGCTACAGTATCGTCAATATCGACGCTACCGTGATAGCTCAGAAGCCGAAGCTTGCACCCTTTATTGAAGAAATGAGGTGCAATATTGCCGCCGACTGCGGAACCGGGGCGGACGCCGTCAGTGTAAAAGCCACCACAGAGGAGGGACTCGGCTTTACCGGCGCCGTCAGCGGAATTGCCGCGCATGCGGTCTGCCTGATAGAGTAATACGCAGTGTAATAAGAGCTTTGTTTTCCTCATATTATTTAATGAAGTAACTGCGGGGAGATAAAAATGAAGCTTTTTATTACATTTACAAAAAAAACTCTGTTTGCCGCTTTTGCGGCGGTTACAGCGGGGCTTATAATCATCGGTCAGCTTTTTACCATTCGGGCTGGCGGGATAGACGGCTCCACCAACGCGCTGCGCTGCGAATATGTAAGCGGACTTGGGTACAGCATTGACGAAACCGCCGTATCCGAAAAGGAAATAGTCATTCCGGAGGTTTTTTCGGATGTTTATGCGAAATATAACGATATACAGAAGAAAGCCGGATTTGATCTGACGCTCTACAAGGGGAAAAAAGCCGTTGTTTACACCTACCGGCTGAATGATGCAGAGGATACTGTTATAAATCTTATCGTTTCGGATAAATATATTATAGGCGGAGATGTATCTTCTGTCAGGATAGACGGTGAGATGAAGCCGCTTTCTCCCGAGTAAAGAAAGGAAGCTAAATGTCATCGGAAAGGCTTGATAAAATAATTTCCTCACAGCTCAATATTTCGAGAAAAGAGGCGCGCGCGGGAATACGCGGCGGGGCGGCGCTTGTAAACGGCGCCGCTGTAAAAATCGCCGATTACCGCCTTGATCCGGAAAGGGACAGCGTGGTTTATAACGGCTCCGAAGTGATTTATAAAAAATACATTTATATCGTGATGAACAAGCCTAAGGGAGTGATTTCGGCGTCTGAGGACAATAGCCGGAAAACCGTAATCGATCTTCTGCCGGACAGGCTTAAAAGACGCGGACTGTTTCCTGTCGGCAGGCTTGACCGCGATACCACGGGACTGCTGATAATAACCGACGACGGGGATTTTGCGCACAGGGTTTTATCTCCTGCAAAGCAGATATACAAGACCTATATAGCCGAGCTGGACGGACCTGTAACCGGGGAAACGCTCGATTTCTTTTCCCGGGAAATAACACTGAGGGACGGCACCGTATGCCGCATGGCATATCTGAAAAGGCTTGGAGAAAGACGCGCGGAAATCAGGATATGCGAGGGAAAATATCACCAGATAAAGCGTATGTTCGGCGAGGCGGGACTCGGCGTTACAGAGCTTGAGCGCCGTGCTGTCGGCGGGTATGAGCTGCCCGGCTTTTTAGCCCGCGGCGAATGCATTGAAATTAAAAAAAATGAACTGGAACCAATATTTAGAAATCAGCAAAAATCAATTAACGCATAATAAACAAAATATCCTTTTGAACATTGGACATATTTTGTATAGCAATTTTACGCTTAATTTGTTATAATAACAGTAAATTCAGGCTATTATTTTAGGAGGCTTCATTTATGGCAAGTTTGTCTTTGCGCAATGTCTACAAAAGATATCCGGGCGGGGTTACCGCTGTTTCGGATTTCAATCTTGAAATTAAGGATAAAGAATTTATTATTCTTGTCGGTCCTTCCGGATGCGGAAAATCCACCACGCTTCGTATGGTCGCGGGACTCGAGGAAATCTCCGACGGCGAGATTTATATCGGTGACAAGCTTGTAAATGATGTCGCTCCTAAAGATCGTGATATTGCGATGGTTTTCCAGAACTATGCGCTTTATCCGCATATGACGGTTTTTGACAACATGGCTTTCGGTCTTAAGCTCCGCAAAACTCCGAAGGATGAAATTAAGCGCCGTGTTGAGGAGGCTGCCCGCATACTTGATATTTCCCACCTGCTTGAGCGTAAGCCTAAGGCACTTTCGGGCGGTCAGCGTCAGCGTGTTGCGCTCGGTCGTGCTATCGTCCGTGAGCCTAAGGTATTCCTTCTTGACGAGCCGCTGTCCAACTTGGACGCTAAGCTGCGTGCTCAGATGCGTACCGAGATTTCAAAGCTTCATCAGCGTTTGGGTACAACCTTTATTTACGTTACTCACGACCAGACCGAGGCTATGACGATGGGTACCCGCATAGTTGTT
>CALWUZ010000126.1 GCA_944384845.1 uncultured Clostridia bacterium | reverse complement strand
AAATTGATAAATCGGTTTTTGACGGATTCAGAACGGTAGAGACCTCGGCAAAAAGAGGAGACGGCTACGAAAAGCTGTGTGCCGAAATAGCCGATATAGCCGGTACAGCGAGCCTTGACCCGGACGGTGCAGTGCTGATGAATGAAAGACAGCGCGCCTGCGCCGAGCGGGCGCTCGACGGCGTAAGGGAGGCGCTTTCCGCCCTTTGTGCGGGCAGCACGATGGACGCTGTCGGTGTCTGTGTGGACGATGCGCTCGCGGCGCTTTTTGAGCTTACCGGCAAGCGCGTCACAAACGAGGTGACAGACGAGATATTCCGCCGGTTCTGCGTCGGGAAATAGCTATGTGTCTGACGCAGTCGGGATTCGCAGAAAAAATTTTTTGTCCGCCGGAGTCGCGATTAAGTTCCGCGCGGGCATTTTTGTTTTTAAATTTATGTTTATCAAAAAATTTTTGTTAACCGAAATGCAGTTTCTTTCACTATATATACGGAAGCTTCCCAAACTTTTTGACGGAGGTGGGAATTTGGATAAAAACGAGCGTGATTTAAAAATATCCGAGATGTCAAAATCGGTGCTTTCATTTTGTATGGCGCGTACTTCAACTCAACAGGAAGCAGAGGATTTAGCTCAGGATATTTTACTTGAGCTTGTAAAAGCATTGGAAAATATACGCGATGACCGTGCTTTTTACAGCTTTATGTGGTCTGTCGCAGGTAATGTATATAAGCAATGGTACAGAAAAAAACAAAAAATGCGCGAATGCGCGCTGACAGAAAATATGCATAGTGTTTTTGACGGCTTTGACAGCGTTTTTGAGGATAATCATGAAATTTATCTTTTGCGCCGTGAGTTAATGCTTCTGTCCGAGAAATACCGCCGCGCAACAATTTTGTATTATCTTGAAAATAAGTCGTGTTCGGAAATTTCCGATTTACTTTCCGTCAGTGAAGGCATGGTAAAATATTTGTTGTTTAAGTCACGGAAAATATTAAAGGGAGGTATGGAAATGGAACGTAATTACGGTGAACAAAGCTATAATCCGAAAAACTTGAATCTAATGTATATGGGAGAAGGACCCAACAGGTACTGGGAGCTTTTAAACGGAAATAAAATTCGTCAGAATATACTATGGGCGTGTTACAACGACAGTCTGAGCGAAGATGAAATCGCGCTGCAAATCGGTGTATCGCTTCCTTATATTGAAGAAGATATTGCAACGCTGACCGATACGTGGCTTCTCAGAAAAGACGGAAAGCGTTATAAGACAAATATAATTATTTTGACGGACGATTTTGAACGTGAAAAAGCAGCGAGTCTGATTACTCTGCAAAAAGAGGCGGCTGAAATAATCAGGCTTTTCATTGATGAAAATCAGGCTGCTGTAAGAAATATCGGTTTTTACGGTAATCAAATGTCTTTAAATTCGCTGAAATGGCATATGGTAACTATGATTTTATTAGATGCCTACCGTGCTGTTGAGAATAGTTTTTTTGAAAAACAAAAAAGACCGCTTACCGCTTTCGGAGAGCATGCATACGTTTGGGGAGCGGAAAACCCTGTCGGCGGATTTAATTGCTGTACGATAGACGCGGAGGAATGGCACACCGGGATAAGTCTTTATTTTATGGATTGGTCAGACCGTCCCGAGCTTCATCACAGCAATTTTTACTGTAATATGAAATGGGTGAAAATGTACGATAAAATTACACATGAAAGCATAAACGGTTTAAATGAATTTGAGCAGGAGATTGTTTCTGAAATGCTGCGAAAAGGTTATGTTATCAGGAAAAACGGAAAAATTCTTTCCGCAATGCCTGTTTATAAAAGTGAACAGCGTGACAGTATGACAAATCTGCAAAAATCAGTTGTTGAAAAAACAGGCGAAATAATGAAACAAATGTATAGAATAGTCGCAGATGTGCTTTTAAACCATGTGCCGCCTCACTTAAAAGCGCAGGTTCCCGTAATTTCCGCGATGAGTCTGTTTAGAGACGGGACCTATATTCCGGCTTCCCTGCTTGTACGGGACGGATACCTTTCCACGGAGTGGATGCCGGATGAAATCGCAACCTCTTACGCGGTGATTAAATGACGGTAAGTTATATTTCTATATAAAATTATATGTCCGCCGGAGAATTTCCTAAGCTCCGCGCGGACTTTTATTTTTTTGTTATTTATGATAAAATAATTGTATTACCGCCTAACCTATAGGCTTTTGCACCGACTATATCAGTGTAACATTCATGAATGTAACAAAGCAGGTTTGATATTATGAAAACGGACGAATCAATCAAAATGCTTTCCGATCAGGCGTTTTTAGATAAGCTTTACGGATATGCGTATCATCGCTGCCGCACATCGCAGGAGGCGGAGGATTTATGCTCCGAAATTATCCTTGACGTTTTGCATACGATTCACAACGGAAGGGAAATCGGCAGCTTTTATGCTTTCGTCTGGACGGTGGCGCGCCGTACATACGCAGATTTTTGTGAAAAGCGCAAAGCTCATAATGACGCTGTAATAACAGAAGAATATTCCGACCGTATTTTAAATATTTCGGAAAACCAGATTGACGATTTCATCGAAAAAGAAGAGGAAAAAGAACGTTTCGTGCGAATTTTTAAAGAAATATCATTTCTTTCCAAGATATATCGAGACGTTATGATTATGTATTATCTGGACGAAATGAAAGTTTCGGATATTGCAGCTTCGCTCGGAATTTCCGAAACAACGGTAAAGCAGCGTTTGTTTTCAGCCCGCAACACCATTAAAAAAGAGGTGCAGAAAATGGAAAACAGAAATTTATCATTGAAGCCTGTAAATTTGCAATTTATCGGTACGGGCAATCCTGTGGGCAATGATGCGTGCGAAAAAGCAAGGGAACGTTTGCTGTCGCAGAATCTGATTTATTTGTGTAAAAATGAGGCAAAAACCGCAAAAGAACTTTCCGAGGCTTTGTGTGTGCCTATGCCGTATATCGAGGACGAGATTGAAATTCAGTGTTACGGTTTAAACGGCAGCTACGGGTTATTGCGAAATCTCGGCAACGGGAAATATATATCCAATATTCTTATAGTCGACGAAGAAGAACGTAAAGAGGCTAACGGCATTTATGAAAAATATTCGGATGAAATTTTCGCTTGTTTGAAAAAGGCTGTTGAAAGCAGCAGGGATAAAATACTGTCTTTTCCGTTTTTGAGCAAACAGCGGGATGTAAAATTTATTTTATGGTCTTTAATATCTAATCCTGTGTGGATTGTAGAGAAAAAGGTCAGTGAAATACTTGCGGAAAAATATTTTGCGGATATTGAGCCGGTTAAACGCGATTATACGACTGCGGCTATAGATTTTCATGAAATCGGAGCTTTTAAGAATGCCTTTATCGGCTGCGACGGTGTGACGGCAGGTGATTTATGCGGTTATTCGCAGGTGTTTTTTGCAAATATTTACAGCGACCGTATTGAAAAGCATTTCGGCTGCGGATATAATCTTTCCACAGATCCTCAGATTTTGCTTACTGTCCGTTCTATCGACGGGCTTGATATTTCTTCCTTGTCAGAAGCGGAGAAGGAAGCGGCGGCAAAAGCCGTTGAATGCGGCTATATGCGCAAAAACGGTGCGGTACTTGAGCCGAAAATACTGGTGTTCAGGGAAGAAGATCGTTCTGCTTTTTTCCGCCTTCTTTCCGGTTTTAATGACGATGCAGAGCGGATAGCCGGAAAAATAGCTGAAGATATTGCGGTATATATTAAAAAACATCTTCCGAGGCATTTGATCGGCGAATATCCGTATTATAATGAGCTTATTGCCGCTTCTTCGATTTTACACAATATAATAGAGGTGTGTATCAGGGAAGGGTTATTGCTTGCGCCGGAGAACAAAATATGTGCAGAAGGCACTTATATGACTGTAAAGAAATAATTGTGCATATCTGTATAACATTAAAATTGAAATTTGTTTCTGATATAAAGCAGGAGTATATTAAAGCTCGTCTGGCAGCTTTTTGGCCGCCCGACGAGCTTTGAAATTAAAAGTCTTATATTATCCGTCGTAATCCTCCATAGCCTGCTGAGCTTCCTCGCGGGTGGGGAAGGCTATGCCGGCTTTAAGTAGGTCTATGTCCTCCTGCGGCAGGGTGTCGAGAACTATTCCTCCGTACACCTCGATAAGCTCGTCGCCGTTATATAGCGCCACGCTGTTGCCGTATGACTTTATTACCCAGCCGGATGGCTCGTATTCCTTGTTTCCGGCGGCAAATCCGGCGGCTACGAGAATTGTTACCGCTGCTATCGTTAAAACTATCGCTATAATTATAATATTTCGCTGTTTTATTCTGTCCATGGTACACCTTCTTTTTTTATATTTTTAACCGTTTTGCGGCTTTTATTCAAATAAAGCTGTAAAAGAGAGGATAAATATGCTATAATTCATTATATACATAAATACGGGCGGTGTTAAAATTATGGATATAAAAGAAGAAGCGCTTAAAAAGCATTATGAATGGCAGGGAAAAATAGAGGTGGTTTCGCGTGCGCATGTCAATGACGCTCACGACCTTTCGGTAGCCTACACGCCGGGAGTCGCGCAGCCCTGCCTTGAGATAGAAAAAGATTACGGCAAGTCCTTTGAGCTTACAAGGCGCTCAAATCTGATTGCCGTTATAACCGACGGCTCCGCTGTTTTAGGGCTGGGAAACATAGGCCCGGAGGCGGGAATGCCTGTGATGGAGGGTAAATGCGTGCTTTTTAAGGAGTTCGCCGGAGTGGACGCCTTTCCGATCTGCATCCGCTCGAACGACGTGGACGAAATCGTTGACACGGTTTACCGGATTTCCGGCAGCTTCGGCGGTATAAATCTTGAGGATATAGCGGCGCCGCGCTGCTTTGAGATAGAAAGAAGGCTAAAGGAGCGCTGCGATATTCCGGTCTTCCACGACGATCAGCACGGCACGGCGATATGCGTGGCGGCGGCGGTCATAAATGCGCTTAAAATAACCGGCAAAAAACTTGCCGGAATAAAATGCGTGATAAACGGCGCGGGCGCGGCAGGCACCGCTATCGGGGAGCTGCTTTTAAAGCTGGGACTTGAAAATCTTATTATGTGCGATAAGGCGGGCGCTATATATAAGGGAATGCCGGATTTAAGCGACGCGCATTTAAAGCTCAGTCTTAAGACCAATCCTGACGGCGAAAGGGGAAGCCTTGCAGAGGTTATGAAAAAAGCCGACGTCTTTATCGGCGTGTCGGCTCCGAATATCGTCACAAAGGAAATGGTGGCGTCAATGAACCCGGGCGCGGCGGTTTTCGCGATGGCGAATCCCGTTCCCGAAATAATGCCGGACGAGGCTAAAAAAGGCGGCGCGGCGGTAGTAGGCACGGGACGCTCCGATTTCCCGAATCAGATAAACAACGTGCTTGCCTTTCCGGGAATTTTCAGGGGCGCGCTCGACGTAAGGGCATCGGATATAAACGAGGAAATGAAAATGGCGGCGGTTTACGCTCTTGCAGGGCTTGTAAGCGATGAGGAGCTGAACGCCGAGTATATCCTGCCTAAAGCGTTTGATAAGAGAATAGCCCCCGCGGTGGCGGAGGCTGTCGCAGGGGCGGCGAGAAAATCGGGCGTTGCCCGGATTTAAAATTCCTCCGGTACTATGCCGTTTAACAGCAGCACCGCGGCGGATGCCATCACCGCAAACGGGGTATAGGCTTTTGTAAGCCTGATTTTGAACTCCCCGGATTCAACGCTGTTGCCGGCGCGGTCGGTAAGCGACCGCTGAAGCGAGGCTAAAACCGAGTTGCTGTTAAGGCTTGAAAAGGTAATGGTGTTTTTGGCGTTCATTCCGCAGCTGATTACCGGTATATTTCCTGATTTGAAAATTTCAAGCGCCTTAAGGTTTGTATCCTCGCAGATTCCGATTATTCCGTCGGGAAAAATTTGATTATCAAATCTGTCGGTATCGTCGATAAACACGGCGATGCCGCTTTTCAGCTTCAGGTCGGTTTTTTTGTATTCGCTGACGATTGTGAAACAGCCGTCGTTCGCCGCAACGGTTCTGTCCGAAATGTAATTTGCTCCGCAGCCGCAGAGGATTTCGATAATTTCTTTTTCAACAGTGCTTTTTCTCCCCGAAAAAAGTATCACCATTTTTTTCACCCAAAGCTTATTATTTGCACCGGGTTTGCAATTTATTATCCGGAATATCGGTATTCGCCGCAAATGCGGTACCGGATTTTATATGTTTGCTATTGACTTGAATGTTCTGAATGCTATAATTAAAAAGCAGTTTGATCAGGAAAAGAGGAAACAATAATGAAAAAATTTTTTTCACGGGCTTTGTCAGGTTTGCTGGCTGTGTTGCTTATCGCGGGAGCACTGCCTGCCGCGGCAGCTTCGGAGGATAACAGACTTTATGTAGGCACTCCTGTTACTGCCTTTTCTGACGGGTCGGAGGCTGTTTACTGCTTCGATCCTCCGGCGGCAGGAGCCTACTCGGTCGATGTTACGACCGATATTGCGATGAACATATATGTAAGCGATCTTTCGGGCGGCGAGATATATTCCGAGGAAATATATTTGAACGGCAGCTGCCGCCGGCAGTTTTATCTGACCGATGAATGCAGTATAAGGCTGGAGTTTTACGGGACAGGTGAATATACTCTGCTTGTCGGCGAGCTGCCGCTGGCAGAAAGCTTTGAAGCCTATTTAGGCTACTATCACGATAACGGCGACACGTATACCGCATGCGTGGGCAAGAATGAATCAATTTATGTCAGCACTTCGGACGGCGGCGAAGGCTATGTCGGACATTTGGATTTTTATTCCTCAAACCCTGAGGTGGCGGGTGCGGGTTATCTTATGGATTCTGCCACTCCGACCCTGTTTCCTAAGTCTGCCGGAGAAACAGATATAACCGTAAGCACGGCTTACGGACTTCAATATACCTTTCATCTGAGAGTCGTTCTGCCTGAAAGTGTCTCTTTAGCCGAACGGCAGGAGCTTTTGCTTACGGCCGAGAATGAATATTATGATTTTTTCTATACGTTCGTTCCCGAAGATGACGGTGAATATATGTTTATAACCGATAAAGACCCTGATTTTTCTATTTCCGCAAACGGTGAGGTTTATGGAGCTGACGATGGATATATTACCCAGTTTTACGAATCCGAAAACGGTATCGCCGAGCTAAGGGCGGGCGAGACTTATTATATAAGCCTCAGATGCTATGTTTATTCATCATATGACGCAGCTGAGTCCATGATTGCCTTTTTCATCGATAAGCCGGTTGCTGCCGAGGGTATAACCGCTACTGACGGCAGTGGAGCAGAGCTGATTCAGTTGGAATTATATACCGAAAATACATTTACGGCAGGCGCAAAGCTGTATCCGCTCAATGCAAGACCTGAAGAACTGATCTGGAGCTGCAATGATTCCGGTGTGGCGCGGATTGACGCTCAATGGTCAAGCAGTGCGCAAATAACCGCAGTCGGCGAGGGAAGCGCAGTCGTAACGGTACGTACCGCGGACGGGAGAATCGAAAATTCGTTTATTTTGAATGTTAAAAGCAGACCGATAATTTACGAGGGCGATAATTTTATAGAGTATACCGCGGACTCAGATGGCAGCGAGTTTGAGATGGAATTTGTTCCCGAAAAGAGCGGATATTACCGCATTTCGGCGGCAGACTTCACTACATACGGCAATATAACCGTCAATTACTGGATATATGATCAGAACATGAATGAGATAGTATACAGCTATTCCTCGCCGGGATATGAAAATTCCGTTTCTTGCGAGCTTACGGCGGGTGAAAAATACCGTGTCAGATTCAGTATTTACAGTATAGATTCTTACGGCAGTTTCAATTTCTCGATTAACGAGAGCGTCGGGATAGCTTCGCTGGAGCTTGTTTCAGAGCCGTATAAAACGGTATACATCAAAGGCGAGACAGGCTGGCCGGATATGACAGGCCTTTCGGTGAAGGCTCTGCTTTCGGACGGAAGAGAGCTCTATTGGACCTATTCGGAAAATTCCTCCGATAATCAGATTGCGGGATATAATGTAAGCATCAGCGTGATTAACGATGAAGAGGGCAATTTTACCGATATATCGGTAAGCTGTGCGGGATTTGAGATTCGGGTACCGCTCACTGTTGTCGAAAGTCCGGTCGCAGGTATTGAATTTGCCGACGGGGCGTTGGAAATTCCCGAAAATACCGGCGGTTATAATAATGGTCATTTTTACTGTTATGACTATTTATCACTCCTCGGCGGCAGCCTTTTGAAAATCAGTTATACAGACGGTACGGTAAAGCCGTTTGAGCTGCCTGATAATTATTCCGATATGGAACTGGACGGATATAAGTTTGAATTTACGGATAATCAGTATGAACTCGGCGGCTGGACTGCCAATACCGAAAATTATATAACTGTAAGCTATTTGGGCTCAAGTGCCGAGATACCCGTTAAAATAGTTTCCGGCGGCGACAAGGTAGAAAAGCTTGAGCTTGTAAGCGGCAGCATCACATTGACTGAGAATGTCGGCGGTCACGAGGAAAACGGAGTATATATATACTCGCCGGATGTCTCCGATCTTGTGTTCAGAGTTACATATACCGACGGTACCGAAAAGCAGATCTATATCTATGACAGCATTGACGGTATATACCTGATCTGCGATTTCTTTGCCGACCAGTCGGAAAAGCCGTGGCTTTTGGGTGAAGAAAACTTTGCTACATTCAGCTTCTGGGGAGTTTCCTGCCGCGTTCCGGTAACGATAGAGCCGAATACGGTCAGCGGGATAGAGCTTATCCCTCCGGAAAATCCGGGCTATGTTTTCGGAGACACTACTAACGGCATATCATCGATAGGCAGCGACGGAAATGTCGAGTATCTTCTTACTCCGCGAATGAAAGACGGATATAAGCTAAAGGTATCATATACCGACGGAAGCACAAAAACTTACACTGCTGACGACATCGACCAAGACGGAAATATAAACGGCGGATTTTTCTATATGCTGCAGTTGCGCGTTACGGCACCCGGAACGGTATATGTTACTGCGGGGTATATGGGATACGGCGATTATGTGCAGGTAGAGGTAGCGCCTTCGCCTGTTGAATCGATAGAGGTGACAAAGCTTCCCGAAAAGCCCAAATTTGAATTTATAACAAGTGCTTATATCGGTATGGAGCTGCGTATAAATTATACCGACGGTCGTTCGGAAACAGTTACTGTGACTGATGATATGATAGATTTATTCAGTTACGGCACTTATGATTTTGATGAGCTGCGGCCGTTTATAAACGGATATTCGCTCGAAACCTCGTTCGGCTATAACGACTATGAGAAGAATAAAATATATGTTATATACCGCGGAGCCGCCGCCGGGCTCGGGGATTACGATCCGGATTACAGATGTCTGGATATCGCCGGTACCGAGTTTGTAAGCCTTAAAAAAGATATTATAGGCTCGGTGGTGCGCTATACCTTTACCGACGGTGCTTATGTCGATATAGAGCTTAACACCTGTTTTGAGTCGGCTTCCGGTCTTATTTTTGCTGAGACGCCGTACGGTTATCTCAGATTTGGAATAAATCCGGACAATTCCGTTTGGGTAGAGGGAGG
>CALWUZ010000125.1 GCA_944384845.1 uncultured Clostridia bacterium | reverse complement strand
AACAAAAAACAGTATCGCAATTCCTTTCCTGTATATAGATTACCATATAGCAAACTAAAAGTCAACAATTTTTTTAAATTTTTTAATTCAATGTTGTGGTATTGAGCTAAATGTTTTTTAAGAATAGTTTAGACGGCGCTGTTCCTGCCTTAAATACGAACAGCGCGTCGTATTTTTATTTACACTTTTTCTTTGACTGTAATATCTTCTTATCTGAAGGAAAAAACCTTTTTGAGTCTGGGCTGCGCGCCTGTTTTTGGATCCTTTTCCATTATCAGAATATCCTTCATATATTCATCCCAGCGGCTTACGGCTTCACTTTCTCTCTGAATTTTCGCGGCATATTCAACACCGAACTCACACTCATAATAACCGAAAAGCTCATAACCGTCACTCCAAATGGTATAATTTTTTATACCGGCTTTTTTGAGCGCCTCTTTCATTTCTGGCCAGATACTATCGTGGCGGCGTATATACTCCTCCGTTTTGCCTTCTTTTATTTTTGCTTTCCATGCGTATTTTTTTTTTTTTTTTTCCTTTCTGACGTAAAGCGGCAGTGAAAATTGCGTACAGCGCTTTTCACTAACCGTATTTCATTAATTCCTATTGTTATAACTGTGCCCTTAATTCTGATTAAGCTTTTTATAAAGCTCGGCAATCTCCTTCCTTAACTCTGCGTTTTGCGGCGCGGAAAGCTCCGGGTCCTCACTGAGAAGCCTGTTCGCCTCAACACCCGCCGAATGCAGGGTATCGCGGTCGGCGAAAATATCGGCAATTTTCATATCAGGAAGCCCGTGCTGGCGGCTGCCGAGAAAATCACCCGGACCGCGCAGCTTTAAATCCTCGTCCGCAATCTTAAAGCCGTCGCGGCAGTTTTTTATAACATTAAGCCGCCGTCTTGTTTCCTCCGAAGCAGAGTCAGACACTAAAATACACACCGATTTATATTCGCCGCGCCCTATTCTGCCGCGAAGCTGATGCAGCTGTGAAAGACCGAAGCGCTCGGCGTTTTCAATAACCATTACAACGGCGTTGGGAACATCTATGCCGACCTCTATAACCGTAGTGGAAATAAGCAGCTGAAGCTCACCCGCCGCAAAGCGGCGCATGACGCTTTCCTTTTCTCTTGCCGGCATTTTTCCATGCAGCAGACCTAAGCTGTAGCCTGAAAAATCCCCGTCCCTAAGCGTTTCGTAGTATTCGCTCGCGGAGGTGATTTCAAGAGCTTCATTTTCCTCGACCAGAGGACAAACTATATATCCCTGCCTGCCGGAATCAAGGAATTTTTTAATGTAGCTGTAAATGCGCTTATGATATGACGAGTTTACGAGATATGTGTCGATAACCTGCCTGCCGCGCGGATACTCGTCAATAACGCTGATATCAAGGTCGCCGTAAATTATAAGCCCCAGAGTTCTCGGTATGGGCGTCGCCGACATAACCAGCGTATGCGGATTATCGCCCTTTGCCGAAAGCTTTGCCCGTTGCGCGACCCCGAAACGGTGCTGTTCGTCGGTTATAACCAGTCCGAGCCTGTCAAACTCAACATCGTCGGTCAGCAGGGCATGCGTACCCACCGCGAGGTCTGTCTCTCCGCTTTTAAGGGCAGCCTTTATTTCGTTTTTCTGCTTTTTGCTCTGTGAGCCTGTAAGCAGGGCACATTTGATTCCGCTGTTTTCAGTAATTGACCGCAGGGTGCTGTAATGCTGCTCGGCAAGTATTTCGGTGGGAGCCATCAATGCCGACTGAAAGCCATTGCCCGCCGCAATATAGCACAGCGCCGCCGCTACGGCCGTTTTCCCGCTGCCTACGTCGCCCTGGACAAGACGGTTCATAGGTCTGCCCGACGACATATCAGCAAGACACTCTTCTATCACCCGCTCCTGAGCTCCGGTAAGAGTAAAGGAAAGCGTTTTCTTAAATTCCGCAAAAAGATTTTTCCTGACCGTACATCCCGCAAGCCCTCGCCTGCGCTTTTTAAGAAAGGCAAGCCCGGTCTGCAATATAAAAAGCTCCTCAAAAACCAGCCGCTTTTTAGCCTGCTCGAAGGCTTGTCTCTCAAGCGGAAAGTGAATATTTCTAAGCGCCGTACCGAAGCTGCAGAGCGAATTGCGTTTCCTTATTTCAGCCGGAAGCACATCAGGAATATCGGCAACACTGTCGAGCGCGGTTTTCATAAGCCTTTCAAGCATATTTGAGGTAAAGCCATCCCACGCAGGATATATGGGCTCTATTCCGCTGAAGTCCCCTTCTTTGATTTCCGGGGAGGACATTTCCCTGATTATAAAGCTGCCGCCTAACTTTCCGTAAAAAAGATATTCGCGTCCTTCGCGGAGCTTTTCAGCCAGGAATTTCCGGTTAAAAAGTGTGACGTTTATAATTCCGCTTTCATCCTCAGCCGAAAATTTATATAACGTCATACCGCGGCGTATGTAATTTTCCTTTACCGGAGTTATGATTCTTGCCTTTACAGTAACATTCTGGTCAAAGGGACATTCGGCTATAGGCGTGATATTTGTCCAGTCAAGATATGCCCTCGGATAAAAGCGCAGAAGGGCACCGACCGTATCGATGCCCCTCCTGCGCAAAAGCTCCGCCCGTTTTTCTCCTACTCCTTTAAGGTACTGAATATCGGTGGAAGCTGTAAGCATAAATATTCTCCGTTCTTTTTACTCAACCGAAAGAATGTAATAGTAAATCGGCTGACCTCCGTTTATGAAGGTAATTTCAGCTTTCGAACCGTACTTCTGCTGTATCTGTTCTTCAAGTCCCGCCGCCTGCTCAGCGCTGACGTCTTCACCGTAAATCACGGTGACAAACTGGCTGTCGCGCTTCAGCATATGCTTCAAAAGCTTCATAACACTCTTGTCAAGATCGTTTTCGGTAAATGCCACCTTGCCGTTAAGCAAAGCTAAAAGCTCACCCTTCTTTATCTGATGACCGTCATAATCCGAATCACGCGCGGCAAAGGTCACCTGACCCGTCGAGATATGCTCGGTTGATTTCTGCATTTCTATGGCGTTGGATTCACAGTCCGCGTCCGGATTAAAGGCAAGCATCGCCGAAACGCCCTGAGGGATAGTCCTTGTATGGACAACTATCACCTTTCTGGTGCTGAGCGGTATAGTCTGCTCCGCAGCCATAATGATATTTTTATTGTTCGGAAGTATAAAAACCGTCTCCGCCGGAGTAGCTTCAACTGCTCTTAAAATATCATCGGTGCTCGGATTCATAGTCTGTCCGCCGCTTACAATCGTATCCACACCGAGGTCGCGGAAGAGACCGGCAATTCCGTCGCCCGCACATACAGAGACAAAGCCTACCGGCTTTGTGGGAGTCACCGGAGTAAAGGTTTCGGTACGATCGGCGCTTTTAGGCGGCTTTCTGCGCGCATTTTCCGCGTCATGCTTGGCGCGCTCATGCTGGTCGCGCATATTCTCTATCTTAAGATGAACGAGCTGACCGAAGGTAAGTGCGTTCTCAATCGCGTTTCCGGGATGGTCGGTATGGACGTGAACCTTTATTATTTCATCGTCGTCTACAACCACAACGCAGTCACCTATCGTTTCAAGATAGGCTCTGAGGTCCGACGGCTCCTTTCCGGAATCCTTATCACGGTTAACGATAAATTCGGTGCAGTAGGTAAAGGTTATTTCGGCTTCATACTCGCCCGCGGCGTTCCTTGAGGATTCCTCCTCACCGTCGGATACCGCAGCGTCCGACTTTATGATAACGCCCTCCCTGAAGACTGACATCATACCCTCAAGTATGACGATAAAACCCTTTCCGCCTGCGTCAACAACACCGGCTTTTTTTAGCGCAGGAAGCAGCTCCGGGGTCTGCTCCAAAGCAGTTTTCGCTCCCTCGATAGCCGAGCCGAAAACCTCCAGCTCGTCTTTTCCGGCTTCATAAGCCGCCTTGGCATGCTCGGCAGCCACGCGGGCAACGGTAAGTATCGTACCCTCGGTCGGTTTCATAACCGCCTTGTAGGCGGCCTCCACGCCGAGCGCAAACGCCGAAGCCATATTCTCTGCGGTCACATATTCCGAATCGCCTATTCCCTTGGAAAATCCCCTGAAAAGCAGGGAGGTAATAACCCCTGAATTTCCGCGTGCTCCGCGCAGAAGCGCGGAGGAATTTACCTTGGCGACCTGACCCGCAGAAACCCCGCTGAGCTTTTCAAGCTCCCTTGCAGAGTTAGCAAGAGTCATAGACATATTGGTTCCGGTATCGCCGTCCGGCACCGGAAAAACATTTAAATCGTCAATTTGCTTTCGGTTGTTTGTAAGATTATTCGCGGCGGAAATTATAGCGTCGCGTAAAGTATCGCCGTTTAACAAATGTAAACACTCCTTCAGGCAGCAGCCGGTTTATTCTTTAATGCCGTCTATTTTAATAGTAACCTTATTCACGGTAATTCCCGCGGCTTCTTTTACAACATATTTCACCTTTTCGGTAATACTGGCGGCAATAGCGTTGATATTCATGCCGTAGGTGACGACGATATGAAGCTCAACCGATATGGCGTCTGCGTCACCAGTCACCTTGATCCCGGTATCCGGATGCTCCGTTTTAGACAGTTTATTGAAAATTCTCTGACGGCTGCTTGGCACCATTCCGACCACGCCGAAGCATGCTGTGACCTCATAGCCTATAAGCTTGGAAAGATACGTTTCGGAAATATCGATTTTGCCTAATCTTGTTTCATAAGCTATCATAATATATCCTCCTGTTTGGTTATTTAAATTTATATGATTCAATCGAAAAATAAATATCACTCACTGAGGAGTTATTTACATTTTCAATATTGTCATTATAGAAAAGCACGCCGGTTCTGTAGCATACCGGTATAAACGGCATTTCGGTCTGAAGCGCCGAGGCTATGTCGGCCGCCGTATTTTTTCCGCTGTAAAATCCCTCTATAAGCATCGCTGCTGTTGAGACTTCCCCGCCGTCCGAGCTCTCTGACCCTGAAGCGGCGCTCTCTGATCCGGAAGAAGAAGCTGAAGAAGAGCTCTGTCCGCCGTTTTCGGCGTTTTCATCGTCCTCCTCTGGCTTTTTTATACCGTATGCCGCGCTGCCGCCCTCAAGCACGAGATTTGAGAGATCCATATTCGGCGTTATGGCAACCTCCGCAAGATAAAGCTGAAAATTTCCGGAATTGAGGTCCTCAGTATATTCGCTATAAGGTTTTTCAACTACCTTTATTCTGAAGCCGTACTGTGAAAGCTGTTCGGCAATAAGCTTCGCCGCGGAAACCCTGAGTCTGTTCTCGCTGTTTACAAGCAATTCAAAACTCAATCCCGTTCCGCTTTTATTTCGGCGTATTCCGTCGCTGTCTAAGTTATTATATCCTATTTTCTCCAAATTCTCAATAGTTATTTCTGCATTTGCTGTCGTTTCTATATTCTGCACCGATTTTACCGGCTCCCAAAGCGGATTAAAAAAACCGTTAGCCGCTATGGCGTTGTTATAATAGCTGTCCCTGCATACTGCGGAGCGGTCGATTCCCGACGATATTGCCTGCCTGAGCACCTCCTGCGTCAAATCACCGTACGCATTGTTGACACCGATATAAATAAGGTTGTTAAGGTTTATGCTTACCCTTTCGCCGCTCATTCGGAGTATATTTCCGTCGGATATATCGCTGTAATACATATCCGCGGCGCCAACCTCCACATAATGGGAAAGCGACTCCTCGTCAGGAGCGTTGATAAGCTGAATTTCCTTAATATTATAGTCCGACGCATCAACCGACGCGCCGTTTACGACAAGTCCGGTCATATCTTCGTTTAACTTGTATCTTCCGCAGCCTACCGGAGGAATGGAAACACTGTCCGAATCGGTTTGGCTGTCGCTCCCCTTTTTAATTATAGGAAAATCCAGCACGTTTGCAAAGTAGGGATCTGCCTTTTCCAGACGAAAGATGACGCTTTCAGAGCCTGAGGCTGAGGCCGATCTCGCGAGATAAAGCTTATATGCGTATTCCGTACCGGAATTTTTTGCGAGATTAAATGAGTATACCACATCATCGGCAGTAACCTTTGTGCCGTCGGAAAAATCAACGTCTTTAAGCGTTACCCGGCATTCTGTACCGTTAAGCTCTACCGCCCGGGCAACGCTGTAGCTTACGTTAAAAGCATCGTCAAGCTTGACCAGCGGCTCATAAAGCAGTCTGCAAAGCTGACGGTTGACGTCTGTCTTCGCCGTATACGGATTAAAGGAATCTGCCGAAGAATAAAGCAGAGTCATATAGCTGCGCGATGTGCCGCTCTCACCGCCGGCGGAAAGCGTCGCGCCGGAGGACGAGCTGTCCGATATTCCCGCACGGCAGCCTGAAAGCAGCAGCGCTGCTGCCAAGACGGCGCAAACCGCTGTTTTTTTATATATCTTCAAATTATCCCATTCCTTTTTAAGCGCTTTTATTTTATGAACACTCTTTCTATGCCCCGGGTTTTGCCGGCGGCGCTGTCAATATCGAAAATACAGCCGCAAAGACAGCACCTGCCCTCCGCAAGCTCAAATTTAGACATATCTCCGTCCTTCAGCCGGTTTATTATTATTTCGCTTTTCACGCCGAGCACCGAATTAAGCGGACCGGTCATACCGAGATCCGTTATATAACCCGTTCCGTTTTTGAGAATCTGCTCATCAGAAGTCTGAACGTGCGTGTGCGTACCGAAAAAAGCCGAAATCCTCCCGTCAAGATAAAGCCCCAAAGCACGTTTTTCGCTGGTAGCCTCGGCGTGAAAATCCACGATAATTATCCTGGCACCGTCGTTTTTTGCCTTTTCTATCAATAAATCCGCAGTTTTAAACGGGCAGGAGGGTTTAAGCTTTTCAAAATACATTTTTCCGACTAAATTTATCACGGCGACGCTTGTACTGCCTAAATCGACAAGGCAATAGCCCTTGCCGCTGACAGCGTCCGAAAGATTATGCGGCCGAAGTACAAATTCTTTTTCGTCAAGATAATCATAAATCTGTCTGCGTCTCAATGAATGATTTCCGCCCGTTATTACGTCGGCACCGCCGGCGAAAAGACTCTCCGCACTGACGGGCAGTATCCCGTTGCCGTCGGCAGAGTTCTCTCCGTTTATTATAACCATATCGATATTCTTTTTTCTTTTAAGCTCCGGCAGAACGCGCCTGACTTCATCGCAGCCTATACTGCCGCACACGTCGCCTATCGCAAGCAATCTCATATTTTTCTCCAAAACAAATAATAGACGTATATTATATTATAACATAAAAACTGCATATTTCAACGAAAACTGTTGACAAAAAAATTTTAATCAATTATAATTTAAGCCTGTTGAAAATAAGACTAAGTCGCTCAGCTGGCAGTGTGCTTGCTTTGGGAATCTTACATATGATTTTCATCAAAAGTTCCCTAACCCTCAAAAAAGCTTTAAATATTATTTTCCTCTTTCTTTTTTCTTGGAAATATGTTATAATAAGACTTACACAATATCCCCAGATGCTGAATTTATATAAAATTGAATACCGGGGTGTGGCGCAGTTGGTAGCGCGCGACATTTGGGATGTCGATGCCGCAGGTTCGAACCCTGTCACTCCGACCAAAAATCCTCTGAAGCCAACCGGCATCAGAGGATTTTTATCTTTTTAACTACTGCGGCTCAAATTTTAACCTACATAAAAGAATTGATGCTTTCATTTTACAGAAATTTTATTAAGGAAGCAAATGTGTCAATTTCGGATATAATAATAAAGAAACCGCCACCTTAGACTTTCATCTAAGACGGCGATTTTCTGTTTTGTATCAAAACGAACTCTTTACGGCAAAACCGCCGTTAAAGAAAAGGGTGTTCTTCCAATACACATTTGTCTAAGCCATATGAAAAAGATATTTCAGCGTTTTCGGCGGTGGGAGTTGATCTCTCGTAACTCGCAAAAAGTTGATAGCGACAGCGAAGCGTTGCGAGGGCGTTTACAACCGAGCAGTTGAGCCGAGCGTGACTTTTTGCGGAAAGGAGGAGCAGCGGCGTGAGCGCGCTTTGATTTTTATAAAAAATCGGAGCAAGCGATACAAAGCTTGCTCCGACGTGGGAAGCGTTGACAAAAAAGATACCCGCCCATGAAAGCAAAAAACGAGGATTCTAGGTTCATAGCATAGAAAAAGAGGTCAGAATTTGGATAACTCATTTTCAAGTTTAAACTTTCTATCTCCATTCACTTAGTCTTGACTTAAAT
>CALWUZ010000124.1 GCA_944384845.1 uncultured Clostridia bacterium | reverse complement strand
GATAAGGTTATGCAGGTAAAAAACAATTATGACCTGCAGTACCGCTGCGACGACGGAAAGTACGGTTCAGGCGTCTTTAACGGTGACGTAGGCTTCATAACAGATATAGACACGCGCGGAGGGATTTTGAAGGTCAGATACGACGACAGGGTGGCGACCTACTTTTCAGAGGATTTAAGCCAGCTTGAACCGGCGTATGCAATAACGGTACATAAAAGTCAGGGCAGCGAGTATGACTGTGTGGTGCTTCCGCTGTTTGAAGTGCCGTCAAAGCTTAAATACCGCAATCTGCTTTATACCGCGGTAACAAGGGCAAAAAAGCTTCTTGTCGCGGTGGGAGATGAGAATGTGTGGCTGGAAATGGCGGAAAACGACCGTAAAACCCTGCGTTATACAATGCTCAGACATTTTCTGAAAGAGGATTCGGTTTATGAAGAACGCGGCGGAGCTTTTTAAAGCGCTGTTTTATCCGAAAACCTGCGCGGTCTGCGGATGCATAATAGATGAAGAAGAGGAGCTGTGCGATTACTGCCATGAAACTATTGTGCGCTGCGATCCGATAAAAAGATGTCCCCGCTGCGGGACGGATAAAAGGAATTGTCAGTGCAAAAAACGTGTTTTCCGTTTTGACGGCTGCATCGCACCGTTTGTAAATACCGGAGCTGCAAGACGGGCTATGCATTTATTTAAATTCCGCCGCAGGCTTTCGGCTGAGAATTTCTTTGCAAGGCAGATGGCGCTGTGCGTCAGGAACGAGTACCGCGATATTAGCTTCGGCGGTGTATGCTTCGTACCTATGCCGCTTAAAAAGCAGCTTGCGCGCGGCTATAATCAAAGCCGTCTTTTAGCGGAGAAAATTGCAGAAATATTAAAGCTTCCGCTGTGCGGCGCGCTTTACTGCCGCCGCTCCGGAAAGCCTCAGCATACACTGAGCGAGAAGGAGCGTTTTGAAAATGTAAAGGGGCTTTATTACGCGAAATTTCCGGTGCGTGGCAAAACGCTGCTGCTTGTCGACGATATTAAGACGACGGGAGCAACCCTTGACGAATGCGCGGGACAGCTCCTTGCCGCCGGAGCCGATAGCGTATACTGCGTTACGGCGCTTATAAGCGACAGAAAACTAAAATCAAATAATACTGGTAAAACCGGCGGAACTATGCTACAATAAACAGTATAAGAAAATACGCTTTTCTGATATTTGTCAATACGGCGTACAAGCCGTTTAATACGCTTTTTGAAAGGACATATATGGCAACAGATATAGGAATAGATTTAGGCTCCTCCAAAACCGTTATATTTTCAAGCTCCAAGGTGGTTCTTGAGCTGCCGAATGTTGTAACGGTTGACAGCGAGACCTGGGAGCCCGTGTATTTCGGCGAGAAGGCCAAGCAGACTATCGGCAGAACGCCTGACAGTCTTGTATGCGTTTTTCCGATTGAACGCGGTATAATTTCAGATTACGATATAGCCGAAATGATGCTTAAGAATTATATGCAGCAGGCGTTCGGCAACCGTATTATGCGTCCGCGCATTATGGCGACGCTGCCCGCGGGACTTACCGATCTTCAGCACCATTCGCTTTCAAATGTCGTTGAATCTGCAGGCGGCCGCAACATTTCGGTGATTGAGGGACCGCTTGCGGTCGCATTCGGAATAGGGCTTGATTTCTCAAAGCCGCGCGGCTCTCTTATAGTCGACATAGGGGCGGGAACCACCGATATAGCGGTTATATCTCTCGGCGGAATCGCCGCCTGCGAGTCTTTTAAAACCGCCTCGTCGGACTTTGACTCCCAGATAATAAAATACGTCCGCAAGGAATACAATATAGAAATAGGTCAGCTTACCGCTGAAATGATAAAGGTCAAGATAGGCTCCGCCGTGAAGCGGGATGTGGAGGTTGCGATAGTCGCGAAGGGGCGCAATGTTTTTTCAGGTCTGCCGGAAAGCTTTGAAATTTCCTCCGGAGAGGTTTATGACGCTATAACCGAAACGGTGGACGCCGTCTGCAATGCCGTCCGCCAGGTGCTTAACCGTACCGATCCGGACCTTGTGGCTGACATAACCGAGGACGGAATGTATCTCACCGGCGGCGGCTCTCAGCTCAACGGAATGGCGGAAAGACTGGAGAAGTACCTCGGAGTAAGCGTTCACAGACTTGAGGATCCGGCTCACAGCGTGGTCAAGGGGGCGGCGGTGGCTCTTAAAAATCCACAGCTTCTTAAAAACGTAGATTATCAGCTGCGTTCAATCAAAGAGCTTGTTGTGGAATAAATTTATCGGTTTAAAGCTTTAAACCGATAAAGAATTTTTCTTTTTTGTATTGACAAACAGAGAAAAATGGGTTAAAATAGTTCAAGTATTTTAAGGAAAGGGCGGTCAGCATGTCCGTTTACTCAGCATATCGATTTTATTATTATAATACGGACTGCCTGCATGCCTGAGCTTAAAGTTATCTGATTTCTTTCAGCTTTACATTTTGTACGGTCAGCCCGCAATCGCTCATGCTCTTTTTTGCATTGAACGCGTTGCGGGCTTATTTTTTGAAAATAGGTGAGAAAATGATAAATGAAGCAATGGTCAAGCTCGGAAAAAAGCGTTCGGTGATACGTGAGATTTTTGAGTACGCGAATAAAAGGAAAGCCGAAATAGGAGCGGAAAAGGTTTTTGATTTCAGCATAGGCAATCCGAGCGTTCCGACCCCGCAGGCGGTTACCGCCGCGATGGAGCGCATTATAAAAGAAACCGACCCTGTAAAGCTTCACGGCTATACCTCGGCTCAGGGCGCCGAGGGAGTAAGGCGGGCAATAGCGGAAAATATAAAAAAACGGTTTGATTTTGAAGCCGATCCCGATCTTATATATATGACCTGCGGGGCGGCGGCGTCACTTACGGTTTTGCTTAACGCGTTAATAAACCGCGGCGACGAGGTCGTGATACCCTCGCCTTATTTTCCCGAATACCGCGTTTTCGCTCAAAAGGCGGGTGCGGACGTAGTGGAGGCGCCCTGCCGTGAGGGTGATTTTCAGTTAGACCTTTCCGTTCTTGAAAAGGCGCTTACCGCCAGAACCAGGGCGGTTATAATAAATTCTCCTAATAATCCTACCGGCGCGGTCTTTTCCGAGGAAACAATCATGGCGTTGGCGAGACTTCTTTATAAAAAGCAGGAGGAGTACGGCGCTGATATTTACATAATAGCCGACGAGCCGTACAGAGAGCTTACATACGGAGCCTTCGTGCCGTATATTCCGAAATATTACGATAACACGCTCGTCTGTTATTCATACAGCAAATCCTTATCGCTTCCGGGTGAACGTATAGGCTATATTTCAGTTTCCCCGCGCATAAGGTCCGCCGGAGAGCTTTATGCCGCCGTCTGCGGAGCGGGCAGGGTGCTGGGCTTTGTCTGCGCGCCGAGTCTTATGCAGTACACAGTGGAAAAATGTGTTTCCGTAACACCGGACGTCGGCATATATAAAAGAAACCGTGATTTGCTTTTGAATGCGCTTACCGAATACGGCTGTACGGTGGTTCCGCCCGACGGTGCGTTTTACCTTTTTGTGAAATCACCTGAGCCTGACGCATATGCCTTCTGCGAAAGGGCAAAGAAATATGAGCTGCTCTTTGTTCCGGGCGACGATTTCGGGCAGAAGGGCTATGTGAGAATTTCCTACTGTGTGGAAACCGGTCAGATTGAGCGCTCCCTGCCGGCTTTCAATGCGCTGATGAATGAATATAAAAAATAACCGGAGATAATTATGAACGATTTAGAAAAAGCGAGACTTAAAATAAATGAGGCAGACAGGCAGATGGCGGAGCTTTTCGTAAAGCGTATGGAGGCGGTAAAAGCCGTAGCCGCCTATAAAAAGGCGAACGGCATACGGGTGACCGATTCCGTCCGTGAGGCAGAGGTTATAAGAAAAAATTCAAGGCTTGTCGGTGACGAGACTCTTAAGCCTTACTATGTCAGCTTTCTTCAAAATAATATGGATATATCAAAGGCGTACCAGCACCGAATCCTTGAGGGTATGCGGGTCGCCTACAGCGGCGTAGAGGGGGCTTTTGCCAATATTGCCGCAAGCCGCATTTTCCCCGATGCGGCAGCCGTAGCCTATCCGGATTTCAAATCAGCTTACGATTCGGTTTCAAACGGCGAGTGCGACTGCGCCGTTCTTCCGATTGAAAACAGCCATAACGGAGACGTGGCGCAGGTTATGGATCTTACCTTTTTCGGACCTCTTTTTATCAACGGAATTTACGATATTGAGGTTGTTCAGAATCTGCTTGCGGTAAAGGGCGCCACGATGGACGAGGTCAGACGGGTGATAAGCCATCCTCAGGCGCTGGGACAGTGTGCGAAGTATATAAGGGAGCACGGTTTTGAGCCTGTAGAGGCGGTCAATACTGCCGTGGCGGCAAAGCAGGTCGCTGAAATGGGCAGGCACGATACGGCGGCTATAGGAAGCGATGAGGCGGCGGAGAAATTCGGTCTTAAAAAGCTTGAGGCGCATATAAACGAAAGCGGAAACAACACCACCCGCTTCGCCGTGTTTTCAAAGACGCAGAAAAGCTCCGGAAAAGCCGATAATCAGTTTATAATGCTGTTTACCGTTTCCAACGAGGCCGGCTCGCTCGGAAAAGCGATAAGCACGATAGGAAAGCACGGCTTCAACCTGCGCGCTTTAAAGTCAAGACCTACTAAAGAGCTTATCTGGAGCTATTATTTCTACGCCGAGGGCGAGGGAAATCTCGGCAGTGAAAACGGCAGGCGGATGCTTGAGGAGCTTAAGGAAAACTGCAGCACCTTCAGAATTGCCGGCAGCTTTGAAAGAGAGATAATTTTAAGGGGGAGCGGCGAATGACAATACCTGTAAAAACGGGCGGCGGAGGCTATAATATCTTCCTTGAGCGCGGAGCGCTTAAAAAGGCGGGCGGATATTTTGATTTGAAACGCCGCGCCCTTATCGTGACTGACAGCGGCGTTCCCTGTGAATACGCGGCGGCAGCCGCGGAGCAGTGCGGAAAACCTTTTACGGTGACAGTGCCGGAGGGCGAGCCGTCAAAGTGCTTTGATACATATAAGCTTCTTCTTAAGAAGCTGGTTAAAAACGGCTTTACAAGGAGCGACTGCGTTGTAGCCGTCGGCGGCGGAGTGGTCGGCGATATGGCTGGTTTTGCCGCGGCGAGCTATATGCGCGGAATTGATTTTTACAATATACCCACCACAGTTTTGTCTCAGGTGGATTCCTCGGTCGGCGGCAAGGTGGCGATAGATTTTGAGGGATATAAAAATATTGTCGGCGCATTTTATCCTCCGTCGGGAGTAATAATCGACCCCGATACGCTTTCCACCCTTTCTGAACGTCAGATTTCAAACGGGCTTGCTGAGGCGCTGAAAATGTCGATGACCTCCGACAGTGAGCTCTTCGGTATTTTTGAAAATGAAGACATTTACGGTAATATCGATGTTATAATAGAGCGCTCGGTTAAAATAAAGCGCGCTGTTGTGGAGCGGGACGAAAAGGAAAGCGGTTTGAGAAAAATACTTAATTTCGGGCATACGATAGCACATGCAATAGAAAGTCAGAACGATATGAGAGGGCTTTACCACGGCGAATGCGTCGCAATCGGAATGATTCCTATGTGCTCTGAGCCTGTGCGTGAAAGACTGATACCGATACTTAAAAAGCTGCGTCTTCCTACCGGAACGGAGATAGACCCTGACAGGCTGATAAACGCGATGAGGCACGATAAAAAAATTGCAGGCGATGAAATTACCGTTATTTACGTGTCTCAAATCGGAAGCTGCGAAATGAAAACAGTGCCGTTTGAGCAGTTTGCCGGCGAAATAAAGGAGATATTCAGATGAAAAATACCCTTGGCAGCTCAGTATCGCTTACGCTTTTCGGCGAGAGTCACGGCACGGCGGTTGGCGCCGTGCTGGACGGTCTGGCACCCGGTATAGCGGTGGACGAGGATTTTATAAGGTTTCAGCTTGCTTTAAGGCGCCCCGTCGGGGATATTTCCACGCCGCGTGTCGAGCCTGATGATTTTGTTATAGAAAGCGGCGTTTTCAAGGGCAGAACCACCGGCACGCCCCTTAGCATACTGATACCTAAC
>CALWUZ010000123.1 GCA_944384845.1 uncultured Clostridia bacterium | reverse complement strand
CTATATTATAATAAGCTCTATCAAAAAAACCGTAACGCAGGAGCAGACCGCCACGCCGAAAAGGCTTACGCCGAAAAAGGCGAGAAGAGATCCAGCGGCAAGCGCCGCCAGTCCCGACCATACGCTTCCGGTGGCTTCGATTATCGCGGGAAAGGTCATTGCCGAAAGCGTGACGTATGGGACGTAATACAGGAACGAGCGGAGCGTGGTATCGGTTATTTTTTTCCGTATCAGCGTAAGAGGCAGCACGCGGATAAGAAAGGTTACCGCCGCCATAATAAATATGTAAACATAAGTATTATGCTGCATTTTTGTCCTCCTTTACCGGAAAAAGCACAGCCGCGGCAAGAGATACCGACGCCGTAATAATGATAATCCTGACGCCTGAGGAAAGGGAGGAAAGCGGCGGAAGCTTTGAAAATAAAAGGCTCATAAGCATTGAGATAAGTATAAGCGCGGCAATAACTTTGTTTTTGCGCGCGGGCGGGATTATAATTGCCAGAAACATTCCGTAAAGCCCGACGCTCAGCGCGTTAAGTAGACTTTCGGGGATAACGTTGCCGGCTATTACGCCAGCCGCGGTTCCGAGCGCCCAGCCCGGTATCGCCACGGTCATAGCGCCGTAATTGTAAAAAGGGTTCAGGGTGCCTGTCACCGAAACCGAAATTCCGAAAATCTCATCCGTTATATCAAACGCCACTAAAATTCTGTGCAGCAGCGGCGTATCGGGAGGCAGCTTCTGGCTCAAAGCGCAGGACATGAGCAGATACCTTGCGTTTACTATAAGCTCGGTCAGCGCCACCTCTAAATATCCGGCGGAGGCGGCTATAAGGGTAAAGCCGGCGTAGCCTCCGGCAGAGGCGTTGGTAAGCGCCGAGGCAAGCCCTGCCTCAAAGGCGGTAAGCCCTGCCTTTTTTGCGGCTATCCCCAGGGTAAAGGCCACCGCAAAATAGCCTAAGGCTATGGGCAATCCGTCCCGCAGACCCCTTCTGTACCAAATTTTGTTCTGTGACATTTAAAATCGCCGTTCCTGTATCTGAAATTATTCTGAGGCGCCGATAAAAACACCTTATGCTATTGTACATATTTTTAATAATTTAGTCAATTACTTATTTTAGTTGACAAGCGGGGAAAAAATAACTACAATAGTTACGTTGCTATAATTATAAAATCCCGGACAAACAGGCGGAACGCTGAAAATTCTGCCCCTTGTTTCGGAAGGATTGGAGCTTAAAATGGAAAAAACAGCTATTATGACCGATACGAACAGCGGCATAACGCCGGAGAAAGCACGGGAAATCGGAGTATATATGCTTAAAATGCCTTTTGTGGTAAACGGCAGGGATTATATAGAGTACGGGGAAATTTCTTACGGCGAATTTTTTGAGTATCTTGAATCAGGAGCCGACGTTTCCACCTCGCAGCCCTCTCCCGGCTCGCTTACAGACATGTGGGACGAAATATTGAAGGAGCACGACTCGGTGGTGTATCTTCCGATGTCAAGCGGACTGAGCGGAACCTGCGAAACCGCCAAAGCTTTGGCGGAGGATTACGGCGGCAGGGTTTTTGTCGTGGACAACAAGCGTATTTCTGTTACGCTTTATATGTCGGTTTTTGACGCGATAGAGCTTGCGCGGAGCGGTATGCCGGCGCGGAATATCGTCGAAACGCTTGAGGCGCAGGCAGACAGGCAGAGCATTTATGTTTCGGTAAACACTCTGGAGCATCTTAAAAAAAGCGGCCGTGTAACCGCCGCCGGAGCTGCGATAGGCACGGTGCTAGGAATAAAGCCGGTTTTACAGATTCAGGGCGGCAAGCTGGATGCTTATAAAAAGGTGCGCGGAATGAAAGCTGCCTGCTCGGCGATGCTTGACGGTATTGAAAATGATTTGAAAACACGGTTCTCCGGTGAGAAAAACGATATTCGTGCTGCCTATTCGGGCGATCCCGAAACAGGAAAGCAGTGGCTTGAAGAGGTGAAAAAGCGCTTTCCGTCATACGATGTAAAGCTGGACGCACTGCCTATAAGCATTTCCTGTCATGTGGGAGCGGGAGCTCTCGGAATCGGCATAGCGGCAGTCAGATAATAATCAGCGGCCTGTCCCGGTTTTCCGGGACAGGCTTTTTAATATTGTACGGCATGCCGATGTAGCCGAAATTACCCTAAACTACATTTTTTGCGCCGTTTAAGCGACATATTCCGCGGACAAATAAGCGTATAATTGAATTGTCCGGGAGGTGGAGCGGTTGGTCGTTTACGCAGATATACTTGTGATACTTAACGTTATAGTGGATTATTTCCTTATAGCCGTATCGGCAGCTGTGCTGCGGCTTAAGGTGTCCCTCTGGAGGCAGCTGGCGGCCGCCCTTGCCGGAGGATTATCATCTCTTTACATATTCGCTCCCGACCTCGGAGCGGCGGTGGGATTTTTATACAGAACCGCCGTGTGCGCTGTTATGACTCTCTGTGCCTTTGGCTTTAAAAGCCTTAAGCGCTTTTTAAGGTCGGCAGGTGTGCTTTTGCTTGTTACCTGCGCTTACGGCGGTATAATGACCGCGCTGTGGACATTTTTCAGACCGAAGGGCATGACGGTCATAAATTCGGTGGTTTATTTCAGCATCTCACCCGCCGTTCTGATAGGCGCCTCGGCGGCGGCGTATCTTTTATATATGCTTTTATCCTCCGTATTTTCAAGGACTTCAAAATTTGCCGGACGGTGCAGTGTCACCGTAAGCGCCGATAATAAAAGCGTTACTATGGACGGTATTGTGGATACGGGAAACTCAATCAAGGACGTATTCGGAAATTCAGAGGTTATTATAGCCGACGAAGAATATATAGAGGCACTGTTCGGCAGCACCGATCCCATAAGCTCTGAGCAGCTTAAAAAGCGTTACAGGATTATGCCGTGCAGCACCGTTTCGGGCGGCGGCACGCTTGACGGCTTCAGGTGCGACAGCGCGACTGTGAGCGACGGCGAGCATACGGTAAAACTTGATAAGCCCATACTGGCGGTTTCAAAAACTCCGCTTAAAGACGATTATCAGGCGATAGTAAATCCGGTGATTTTTATGTGATATACGGCGGAGGAGTGCAGACTGTTATGAAAATAAAAACTTTGATATATATATTGCTTTTTAAGCTCGGAGTAATTAAACCGACGTTTTACATAAACGGAGCGGAGACGCTGCCGCCGCCGCTGTCTGCGGAGGAGGAGCAGCGGCTTTTATCCGATTCCGGCGAAGAAAGCCGCGATACGCTTATAGTGCATAATCTGAGGCTTGTGGTATATATTGCGCGGAAATTCGATTCTGCAGCGGTAAATATAGAGGACCTTATCTCAATAGGCACGATAGGACTTATAAAGGCGGTAAATACCTTTTGCCCGGAACGGAACATCAAGCTTGCTACCTACGCTTCGAGATGTATTGAAAACGAGATACTTATGTATCTGAGGAAAAACGCGTCTCAGAAGAACGAGGTTTCAATCGACGAGCCGCTCAATATAGACTGGGACGGCAACGAGCTTCTGCTTTCCGACGTTTTGGGCAGCGACGGAGACGAGGTCGGCAGGGGAGTGGAACAGGAGGACGAGCGCTTTCTGCTTTTAGGGCTGGTATGCGGTCTGCCTCCGAGGGAAAAGCAGATAATGGAAATGCGGTTCGGTATGAACGGTTATCAGGAATACACCCAGAAGGAGGTCGCCGATACACTCGGCATTTCCCAGTCCTATATTTCAAGACTTGAAAAAAGAATCATAGGCAAGCTCAAAAAACAGATTGAAAAAGCCGTATAAAGCTGTTACAATCATAACGGTGATTGTTATTGGATTTAAAATATAAAATTGCGTTGGTTTATTTCTGCCTTATAAGCTTCGCTTCGGTGCTGATATGCGTGTCGGATAAGCGCCGCGCCGTAAAGGGAAGGCGGCGTATAAGCGAAAGAACGCTGTTTCTGTTCTGCCTTGCGGGCGGCGGCGCGGCAATGTACGCGGCGATGCTTGCAATCCGCCATAAAACAAGGCATAAGCGTTTTATGCTCGGCATACCGGCGGTTATTGCGGCGCAGATTGCTTTGATTTTATTTTTTATTTTAAAATAACACTTGAAAAGCGTCTGAGGAAATGGTAAAATCAAAGCATAAATAAAGCAAAAACAGGGGAGGAAAATTAAATGGCATTTTGCAGTAATTGCGGCAGGGAACTGGAGGAAGGCGCTAAATTCTGCGCTTCCTGCGGAAAGCCTGTCGAAGCCGGTGAAAAGCAGGAGCAGGCAACGGGGATTCAAACCGACGATCAGACTCAGGAAAACAGCGTAAATAGTT
>CALWUZ010000122.1 GCA_944384845.1 uncultured Clostridia bacterium | reverse complement strand
TTAACACCTTAATGAATTATAATGTGTAAGGTAAAAATTTGTATTAGAAAAAGGAGATTCTGAAATGACCAATAATAAAACGGTTTTAAAGTGGCTGGAGGAAGTCAAAGAGCTGACAGACCCTGATAAAGTCGTCTGGATTGACGGCAGCGAGGAGCAGCTTGAGGGTCTTCGCCGCGAGGCTGTTCAGACCGGAGAAATGATAAAGCTCAACGAGGAAAAGCTTCCGGGCTGTTATCTTCACAGAACTAATCCCAACGATGTTGCGCGCGTAGAGGACAGAACCTTTATCTGCTCAAAAACTAAGGAAAACGCGGGTCCTACCAACAACTGGTGCGATCCGGAGGAAATGTACAAAAAGCTGTATAACATAGCCCGCGGCAGCTACAAGGGGCGTACAATGTACATTATTCCGTATTCGATGGGACCGATAGGCTCTCCTATAGCAAAAATCGGCATCGAGGTTACCGATTCGATTTATGTTGTGCTGAATATGGTTATCATGACCCGTGTGAGCAGCAAGGTGCTTGACGTATTGGGCGACAGCAATGACTGGGTACGCGGTCTTCACTGCAAATGCGATATCGATCCTGAAAACAGGTATATCTGCCATTTCCCGGAGGACAACACGATTATTTCGGTCAACTCCGGCTATGGCGGAAACGTGCTTCTTGGCAAAAAGTGTTTTGCGCTGCGCATAGCCTCCTATCAGGGCTGGAAAGAGGGCTGGATGGCCGAGCATATGCTTATTTTGGGTATTGAAAACCCGAAGGGTGAGGTTAAATATGTTGCCGCCGCTTTCCCGTCCGCCTGCGGCAAGACAAATCTTGCAATGCTTATTCCGCCCGAGTATCTTCGCAAAAAGGGCTATAAGGTCTGGACGGTGGGCGATGATATTGCCTGGATGAAGATAGGACCGGACGGCCGCCTTTATGCTATCAACCCCGAAAACGGCTTCTTCGGTGTTGCTCCCGGCACAAATGCACATTCAAATTTCAACGCTCTTGAGAGCACAAAGAAGAATACGATATTCACTAATGTATGCCTTAATCTTGACGATAATACGGTCTGGTGGGAGGGTCTTAACAAGGATCTTCCGAAGAACGCGCTTGACTGGAAGGGCAACAGGTGGGACGCTTCAAAGTTCGATAAGGCTGACAAGTCAACCTATGCTGCGCATCCTAACTCAAGATTTACGGCTCCCGCCAAAAACTGCCCCTGCATTTCAGATGAGTTTGACAAGGGCGAGGGCGTTCCGATTTCCGCCATTATTTTCGGCGGCCGCCGTGCGAAGTGCGCTCCGCTGGTATATCAGTCAAAGGATTGGGTAAACGGCGTATTCGTAGGCTCGGCTATGGCGTCTGAGACTACCGCCGCCGCAGCCGGTGCGGTAGGCGTTGTCCGCCGCGACCCGATGGCTATGCTGCCTTTCTGCGGCTACAATATGGGAGATTACTTCCGCCATTGGCTGGATATGGGCAAGAAGCTTGGCGACAAGGCGCCTAAGATCTTTAATGTAAACTGGTTCAGAACAGATGATGAAGGTAACTTTATCTGGCCGGGCTTCGGTGACAATATGCGCGTCCTCAACTGGATAATCGACCGCTGTGAGGGCAAGGCTGACGCGGAGGAGACCGCTATAGGTTATGTTCCGAAGCCGGAGGATATTGATCTTACCGATCTTGATATGGATATTGACACCTTAAAAAGCATTCTTAAGGTTGATAAAGAGGTCTGGACCAAGGAAGCCGCCGAAATCGAAGAGCATTACAAGAAGTTCGGCGATAAACTCCCCGAGGAGCTTCGCGGACAGCTTGAAAATCTCAAGGCAAATCTTGCTGAAATGTAATTGCCTTTATCCGGAATTTCAAAAATCATATAATTCAATAAAAACCCGCTCAGCGGGTTTTTATTTTGTCTTTGACAAAGCTTCTCTCATTTTTTTGCTGCACAAAAGCCGGAAAATAATGATATAAATATAAAAGAAAGAGGAATTTATAAAGCATCGGTTAAAATAAGAGTAAATTAAGTATAAAGTATATAGCTTCATTTGCGGACAGCGCAAATAAAAAAGCGTAAATAAAAACCCCTTGAGGGGCAGCTGAAAAACGCAGTCGGCAAATCTTTTCAGCACCCCTTTAGGGGTTTCGTTTATGCAGTGCCATTGAAAGGCTATTCGATTTCCAGATGTCTGGTTTCCGGAAGCGCTTGAGTTTTCTTAGGCAGCGTGAGCTTCAGAACGCCGTTTTCATATTTGGCTTTAATCCCGTCAGCCTTTACGCCCGAAAGGTCAAAATCGCGGCTGTAGCAGCCGTAAGAACGTTCGCAGCGCACATATTTGCCTTTCTTATCCTTTTCCTCATGCTCCGAATGTCTTTCGGCGCGTACAGTAAGGACATCGCCGTTTATGTCAAGCTTAATATCCTTTTTATCAAAGCCCGGCAGATCAGCCTCTAATTCGTAGCGGTCGCCCTCGTCTTTAATATCGGTCTTAAACTCGTCAAGCGCAGCGGAATCGAAAAATCCAAACGGGTTTGAGAAAAATTTTCTCTCAAAATCATCCATTTCACGGAATGGATTATAAAGGGAATTATTTTTTCTTGAATAGGGTCTCATTTCAAACATAACAGATACCTCCGAATAAATTTATTGTTTTTCCGGTCTGTTTATTTTTTCTCAGCCGACCGGAAGCTGAATTGTATTTATGCTACACATTGGTCTCATCCCCTGAATGTATTTCCGGCATTGCTTTTTGTGCTGCCGGTTTCTTTTTCTTTTTACATTTATTATTATATTCTGAATACTTGATTTTTCAATAATCCTAAAGTATAATTTATTTGTATCAATTTGTGCTGAAAGCACAATCTGGAGGCGCTTATGTTTAAAGAACAGCTTTTAAATTCCTTTTTAAAGAACAATTCACTTTCTTCGCTTGCGGAAGCCATGAGCGGACTGCTCGGATGCCCCGTGATAATAGTTGACGACGCTTTTCATATAGCGGCGAGCTTTGCCGCTAAGGGGTATGATTACGAGGCGTATAAAATGGCGGTAAGCCACAGTGAGCTTTCATTCGAGGCTGCCGCGGAAATCAGCGGAAGGGCGGAGCGGACGAAAAGCGGTAGCTTTGCTTTTGAACGCGACGGCAAATGCTACAGTGTTACGCTGCTTGACAACGGCGGAGTAATGACGGGATATATGATTCTTGTGCTTGAAAAAGGAGAGACGGTTAAGGCAGATGAGGAAGAACTCGTATTTGCCGCGGCGCTGTTTTCAAAGCAGCTCTGTCTGGAACGCCGGCAAACGGCGGCAAATACGGCGGAAGAGGTGCTGATTTCCCTTCTTGACGGCGAGTTTTCGGACGAGGAGCATTTCAGGCTTCAGGCTTCGGCAACCTTTCTTTCAAATTTTCATCCCGAAAAATTTGCGGTCGCGGAAATTTCAGGAGATTCGTCCGACATATCAAACGATTTTCTCCGCAGAAATCTTGAGAGCGGCTTTCACGGCTCGCATCCCTTTTTTTATCGGAACAGGGTAGTAATGTTTCTTCATAAGGATCATAATCTGAAGCGGCTAAAGGAAACCGCCGAAAGCAGTAACTTGTCTGTCGCGGTGTCTCAAAGGCTTGATGGCGTTTTTTCCCTCGGCGGTATGTATCCTGCGGCGGCAGAGACGCTTGATTATCTGAGAGCGGCGGGGAAAAGCGGTTTTCTTGTGCAAAGCTGCGATTATGCCCGGCTGATAGCTCTCAAAAAGCTTGATAAGCAAAGCGAACTGATTGCTCCGGAGATTAATGCGCTTTGCGTATACGACTGTAAAAATTCGTCGGAGCTGTGTCTTACGCTTTACACCTACCTGATATGCCACCGTTCGCTTAAGCAAACCTGCGAAAAGCTGTATACTCACCGTAATACGGTGCTGTACAGAATAAGAAAAATAAAGGAGGATTTCGGTATAATTCCCGAAAAGCCGGAAAATCATTTTAAATATCTGCTGTCATGCGCGCTTGCGCTCAGTAAAAACGGTATGGACGAGCTTTTTATAGACTGATGGACTATACGTATATATTTTTTATTATTATATATTGATTTAGTAAAATTTATGTGCTAATATATGGGAAAGCTTTATAGAGGGTGTTGGTAATGAAATACGAAATACTGCATTTAAAGGATTATTTTTCTTTTCTGGAAAACGGCGGCTGCGACCCTACCGTGGAGGTTTATCTGCCGTATAATATGACCGAAATGCACCGTGAAAACAGAAAGCGTCCGTGCATGGTTGTCTGTCCCGGAGGTGGGTACGGGATGTGTTCTCAGCGCGAGTCCGAGCCGGTAGCGCTGCATTTTCTGCCTGAGGGCTTTAATGTGTTTGTAATAAATTATTCGGTGGCTCCGCACCGTTTTCCGGCTCAGCTTCGAGAGGTGGCGGCGCTTGTTGAGCTGATACATAAAAACGCCGCGGAATGGAACTGCGATACCACCAAAATATGCATTATGGGCTTTTCCGCGGGAGGTCACCTTGCGGCTCATTATTCAACTATGTATGACTGTGCCGAGGTAAGGCAGGCATTCCCAGACAGCAAGCCGGTAAACGCTTCGGTGCTTTGCTATCCGGTGATTACCGCTGATCCGTCCTGCGGGCATATGGGAAGCTTTACGAATCTGCTCGGCAAGACTGAGCGCACTGAGGAGGAAATCAATTATTTCTCATGTGACCGCAATGTAAAGAGCAGCACGCCTCCGGCTTTTCTGTGGCATACCGCGGAGGACGGCGGCGTGCCGGTTATGAACAGTCTGCTTTACGCCGCCGCCTTAAGCAGAAGCAAGGTGCCTTTTGAACTGCATGTTTACCCTTACGGCGGACACGGATCTTCTACCTGCGACAGCACCACTATGGATGATATAAGCGAGGGGCTGATGCATGCCTCTGCCTGGATGGACTGTCTTAAAAAATGGCTTAAGCTTATAGGAATAAGTTATTAACCGATTATGCGTAAAATCTGTGAAGCCGCCGCCCGCGTAAAAAATTCCGCGGGCGGCGGCTTTTTAAATAAATTGTCCTAAGTATTAAGCGTGCCGGTTTTTACGGCACGCTTAATATTTAGGATTTTCTTTGATTGTCGGTGAATGTCGCCCGAAGAAAGGTTATTATAGCTGTGCCGGGAGGGAAAAACTATGCGGGAAAACGATAAGCTGCTTTACAGAACGCTTAAAATGCTGCTTAATGAAAGGCTTTCGGACGCGGAGGCACAGTCGCTTAAGGACGAGGGATTTGAAGTTAAAAATCCGACAAGAAAGACCGCGGTAATGATAGCTTTATACAAAAAAGCGGCAGCAGGCGAGCTTTCCGCCATAAAGGAACTGCGTTCAATAGTCAGCGAGAAGGATTCCGGCGGCAGCGGAGGACTTAAGGCGGTGACCATTATTGACGACGTCGGAAATTAAGCTTTCCGAAATTATAGGCGGCGGGTATGACGGCTTCTGGAGCTGTGAAAAGCGCTACCGTGTTTTAAAGGGCGGCAAGGGCTCTAAAAAATCGGCGACGACCGCGCTTAATTTTATTTTCCGCCTTATGAAGTATGAAAAAAGCAATCTGCTGGTTGTGCGTCAGGTGATGAATACCCACCGTGACAGCACCTTCGCACAGCTTAAGTGGGCTCAGGAAAGACTTTGCGTGTCACAGTACTGGAAAAATACCGTTTCCCCGATGGAAATGATTTATCTTCCTACGGGTCAGAAAATTATTTTCCGTGGCTTTGACGATGTTCTGAAGCTTGCTTCCACCACTGTTCCCGTCGGGTATCTTAATTTTGTATGGATAGAAGAGGCGTTTGAAATTTCATCGGAGGCGGATTTTGACAAGCTTGATTTATCTGTGCCGCGCGGAAGCGTGGAGCCGCCTCTTTACAAGCAGACGACGCTTACTTTCAATCCGTGGAGCGAAACGCATTGGCTGAAAAAGCGCTTTTTCGACAAGCCGGATGAGAACGCGGCTACCTTTTCAACCAGCTATCTTGTAAACGAATTTCTGGACGGTACCGACCGTGCGGTTTTTGAACGAATGAAAAAAACCGACCGCCGGAAATATGAGGTGGCGGGGCTAGGAAACTGGGGAATATCGGATGGTCTCGTATATGAAAACTGGTCAGTCGGAAAAATGGAAATACCCGATTCAGAGCGCTGGAAATGGAAATGCTTTTTCGGTCTTGATTACGGATACACAAATGACCCGACGGGCTTTGTCGGTTTTGCGGCGAATCCCGTAGATATGCAGCTTTACATATTCTGCGAATTTTGTAAAACCCGTATGCTCAACCGCGACATTGCCGAGGCAATCAAACGTCTGGGGTTTGCAAAGGAGAGAATAAGGGCTGACTCGGCTGAGCCTAAGTCAAACGAGGACCTGCGCAGAATGGGTATATGCAGAATAACTCCGTCGGTAAAGGGAAGGGACAGCATATTAAACGGCATCTCGGCGATAAGCGAGTACAGCATAACGGTGCATCCGGACTGCGTTAATATGATAAGGGAGCTGTCCTCCTATGTTTACGGCGGCAGAATTTCCGAAAACGGCTTGAGAATGCCAAAGGACAGCGATAACCATCTCTGCGACGCTTTGAGATACGCCTTTGAGGACGTAAAGCATTTTCGTCCCTGCCGTGAAAACGGTAAGGCGGCGGACAACCCTTCCGGCATAACAAAATCAGATATTAACGGAGGATGGGATATATGACGGTGCTTATTGTACTGACGGTTTCCCTCGCGGCTTTCCTTTTCGGTTTTTTGCTGGGCGCAGCGGCTGCCCCGGAGCCGAAGCCGCTGCCGCGCGCAAAGGCGGACGGCGGAGATGCCGAGCTTGAAAGGCTGAAAAAGGAATACAGCAATTTTTTATCCTATGACGGCACTGAGCAGTTATAGCTGAAAGGAAGTTATTGATTTGGAAAATGCGGATTTTAAAGGCGAGGTCCAACCAGAGACCGAGGAAAAAACGCAGGCGGCGGAGCAGACGGTTGCCATACCGGACTCCGCAGAAGAAATATTTGTTCCGGTAAAATACAACAAGGAAATAAAGAAGCTCGGTCTTGAAGACGCGGCAAGACTGGCTCAGAAGGGGCTTAAATTTGAGGCTGTCGCGGCGGATTATCAGAACCTGAAACGGATTGCCGCCAGAAGCGGGAAAAGCGTTTCGGAATTTTTATGCGCGCTTGAAAAGGACAGTCGCGAAAACAGAAAAAAGGAGCTTCTTGAAAAGTGCGGCGGGAATGAGGAAATGGCGGATTATATTTTAAAGCTTGAAAAGGAGCCGGAAAACAATATGGGCTTTGAAGAACTGAAGGAGCAGTTCCCGGATATAAAGGAGATTTCCGATTTGCCGCGTTCGGTGGTCGAAAACGCTGAAATGAAGGGAACTCTGCTTTTGGACGAGTATCTGAGATACCGTCACGGCGCAAAACGCGAATCGGCAAGGGCGGCGGCGCAGCGCCTCAGTACCGATAACGCGAGCGTCGGACCGCAGACCGACCGCAGAGGCGGACTGAATCCGGAGACCGCCGAATTTTTAAGGGGTCTGTGGAAATAAATTTTAAGGAGAAAAAAATATGTCTATAAATTCAATCGAAAACGCAGCAAGATATTCGGAAGAGCTTGATAAAATGTTTGCACAGAAGAGCGCGACCGGATTTTTTGCGGATAACGCGCTCGCCGCGAAATTCGTAGGCGCAAAAACGGTGATAATCCCCGATGTGGATTTTCAGGGGCTTGCCGATTATGACCGCGATACGGGCTTTACAAGAGGCGCGATAACGGTGGCGAACACCTCCTACACTATGTCTATGGACCGTGCCCGCTCGCTTCAGATAGACCGTGAGGATATGAGCGAGACCGGCATCGCCAATCTTGCCGGAAAAATATTGGGCGAGTATGTTCGCACCAAGGCGGTGCCCGAATGCGACGCCTATGTTATTTCAAAGCTTGCGGGGCTTGCCGCCGTGCGCTCCAACCTTGTGGACGGCGATATTGAAAAGCCCTATGAGGCGTTGTGCAGTCTTATAAACGAGGTGCAGTCAAGGGTTGGATACGATGAGGAACTGGTGGCGTTTGTGGACAGTTATATGTACGCTGCGCTTCAGAATACTTCAGAAATCTCCCGCATGATAGCTGTCTCGGATTTTAAGCAGGGTGAGGTTACGCTTAGGGTAAAATCCATAAACGGCGTAGCTCTCATACCGGTGGTGGCGGAGCGTATGAAGACCTCCTACACCTTTAACAGCGGCGGGACCGGGGGCTTTGCTCCGGCGGACAACGCACGCGAGGTATATATGCTTGTCTGCCCAAAAAGCGGCGCGCATCTCGTCAAAAAAACCGAGAAAATGAGAATTTTTACACCTGAGCAGAATATCGATGCCGACGCCTATAAGTTTGATTACCGTATCTATTACGATGTGTTCGTAAAAAAGAGCGGACTTGACTCGGTATGGGCGTGGATTTCACCCGAGATAACCGTTTCGGCGCAGCCGGCTGACAAAACGGTTGCCGAGGGCAGTATAAGCGGCTCACTCAGCGTTACGGCGTCAAGCTCAGGTACGCTCGCTTATCAGTGGTACAGCTGTGCCGACGCCGACCGGACTGCTCCGGTAAAAATCGGCGGCGCGAATAGCGCCTCCTATACTATCCCTACCGAGCTTGAAAGCGGTAAATACTATTATTTCGTAAGGATTTCCGTAGGCGGAATCGGAGGCATAGATTCGGACGTGGCGACGGTTACGGTTACCGGCTGAACTAAGGCTTAAGGGGAGGAGACTCCCCTTAAGTGATTTGAAAGGAGACAATCTTAATGAGCAACAAGCCATTTGAGATTTTCTGCGAATACCGCGAAGCCGCCGATTTCAAGGCGTCACTCGGAAAACGCGGAATGTGTGAGCAAAACCGCATTAACGAAAGGTTTTACATAGGTGACCAATGGTACGGAGCAAAATGCGGGAACGACCGTCCGCTTGTACGCCATAATGTGATAAAGCGTATAGGCGATTATAAGATGTCGCAGATACTCGGAAATCCTCTGTCGGTCACTTTTTCGGCGGAGGGAGTACCGAGCGGAGCGAGATGTTCTTCAGGTACGGCAAGCAGAGCTGAGGATGAGTCTGTGCGGGAAATAAACAGCGTGATGACGGCGCTGAGCGGTTATTATAACGTTACCGCCGAAAGGGTGAATTTGGCGCAGCTGAATGAAAATGTGCTTCGCGGCGCATATATTACCGGAACCGGCGTGCTGTATACATATTGGGACGGCAATATAAACACCGGACTTTATGCGGACAGTCAGGGAAAAGTTCCGATAAAAGGCGATATAGCCTGCGAGGTGCTGAGCATTGAAAACGTGTTTTTTGCAGATCCTTATGTTCAGGAGGTTCAGAAGCAGCCATACATAATAATTTCAAGCTGCCGCGAAACCGAAGACGTATTAAGGGAGGCAGAGCGGTACGGAGCAGACAGTCTTACCCTTAGAACGATAGAAAACGGATCGTCCGACGGAAAAATTACCGTGCTTACAAAACTTTATAAGGAATATAAAGCCGACGGCGGCTATACAATTAAAAGTGTAAAGGTAACAGAAAACGCCGTGGTACGGAAGGAATTTGAAACAGGCTTAAGGCTTTATCCGCTTGCGGTATTTCAGTGGGAAAGGCGCGGAAGCATTATATACGGCGAAAGCGAGATTACATATCTTATTCCGAACCAGATAGCGATAAACAGGATGATTACCGCAAATGTATGGTCTGCTATGACAACGGGTATGCCGATAATGATAATAAACGGCGACACCGTGCCCGACGGCATAACCAACGAGCCCGGGCAGATAATTAAGGTGTTCGGCAGCGGCGAGGATGTCACGGGTGCGGTAAGATATGTTTCTCCGCCGGATTTTTCTAAGAATTTCGACAGCAGCGCGCAGTCGCTTATAAGCAATACGCTTACGCAGAGCGGCGCGAACGAAGTGGCTTTAGGTGACAGCAGAGCAGATAACGCGAGCGCACTTATGACCATGCGCGATGCGGCTGTGATGCCGCTGCAAATTGTTAAGAACCGCTTTTACTCCTTTGCGCAGGAGGTATCGAGAATATGGGCGGATTTCTGGATTACCTGCTACGGAAAACGGAAAATAAAGCTTACAGGTTCTAAGGGAACCTGGTATATGCCGTTTGATTCGCAGAGGTATCTGAACCTTATAATAAACGCTAAAATCAATGTAGGCGCCGGTACGGTTTACAGTGAGCGCGAGTGCGTCAACACTCTTATCATGCTTTATGAAAAGGGCATAATAGACCGTGCTCAGTTTATTGAGCGCTTGCCGGACGGAATCGTCCCCGACAGGAAGGGGCTGCTTGACGTCGCTGAAAAGGAGGAAGTAAGCTATGACGGGCTATGAGGCGTTAAAAAAGGCGATGATTTTATCGGGCTGTTTTACCGAAGCATATGAAGACTGTATTCCGGCAGCCGTTAAAATCAGAGGTCTCGAATTACTTAATCAGATACTCTCAGACCTTAAATGCGAAGCCGCCTGCGCCTTGTCAGACGAGCTGGCGATTTCTAAGCCGAAGGCGGACGCTCTTTGCTACGGCACTGCTATGCTTCTGACGCTTACGGAGGGCGACGGCGGCAGGAACATGCTGTTTGCCGATATATATAATTCAAAACGGTCTGCAGCGCTGTCTGAATTGGGAAGTATATCCGACTGTCTGCCCGGTGTGACTGCGGGGTAGATATTATGAAATTCAGTTCATTGCAGCACACCTCAGTCAGAACCTTTACGGTTGGAAATTTTGAAGGAGGCACGGACCTTTCCTGCATTCCTTCCAATATTCCGGACAGTTCGCTTTCAAAAAGCCTGAATATGTGGTATGAAGACGGACTTCTCAAAACAAGACCCGGACTTGAGGCGTCGCAGGAAAATATTATAAAAAGCGAGAGCGGCTCATATTCCGGCACCTTGTCCTACAGAGTTGCCGACGGCAGCTTTTACATAGGCGGAGAATATAAAAAAATCGCAGTCGAGGAATACTGTGAGTCGGATTCACATTATTTTTGCCGCATATTTTTTATAGGGACTGACGGAGTTTCTCAGAGCGCGGGATATTTTGTTTTCAACCGTATTTCAAACGAGGATTTTTATCAGCCGGTCAATATCCTGTTCTACAGCGCCGCGAGTGTGAGCGGAGCTGGCGTTTTCGCACTTGCGGCTGCTGAAAACAAATACAATCCCAAACAAAAAAGCTACCGCGTGTATGAGCTTGACGAAGATCTTTCTTCCTGGACCGAGCATACGGATTTTTATACGCCGGTGGTTTACATCAACGGCAGGGGAACAAGATACGAGGAAGCGCGGGATACCGGTCTTGCCTATACCGGGCAGCCTAAAATACTTGAAGCGCAGAATCTGCTTACGAACAGCTTTAAGGCGTATTTTACATCGGACGGTCATTCTTCTGCGTTCAGACTGCCGTTTGCAGGGCTTAACGATGATTCGGTTATATGCCGGGTATACGTGAGTCCGAGTGCGTATGCCGAGTGGATAGTGCTTCCGGGTCAAGCCTCGGCTGTAACTACGTTTTATACCGCGCAGATAACGCTGAATGTAGACAGGGAAAAGGGCATAATTTACTTTACGGATGACAGCGGAGACTATCCTCTGCCTATGATAAGCACATATCACGAAAACAACGTACGCGTGACCGCGGGAAAAGACGTTGAGGGAGGAATCGGCCGCGCCGTTTCCTGTACCTCCTGCGCGTCATACGGCTCAAAAATCATTTTTTCGGGAGGAAACGACAAAGCCGCAGTCTTCAGCGTTCCGGTTTCAAATCCGCTTTATTTTTCCTTAGGCTCGGCGTTCTCGGTCGGAGGACCCGATAAGGGCGTCAGCGCTCTGCTTTCATACAGCGGAGGCGTGCTTGCTTTTAAAGAAGACGAAATCTACGATATTTCTTTAAAGGAGGGTGCGGCACTGAATTCCACCTCGCTGCTTGCCGACGACGGTTCGGTATTTTACGAGAGGGATTCCTTTTCCGCAAGGCGCATAAGCGGCGCCGTAGGCTGTAAAAGCAGACATACCGCTTTATTATGCGGAAAACAGCCGGTATGGCTCGGAAACGACGGCAGGATACATTCTCTTAATCTGTCTTCCGGTGAGATAAAAACGCTTTCAGTTGAAATAAACCGCTATTTTGACGGTTTCGGAGATTTTTCAACCGAAAAAGCCTTTGCGGCAGCTCTTGGGCAACGTTATATATTGATGTCCGGCGGAAAGTCGGTTATAATAGATTACAGCTCGGGCAAGGCTGAAAACGCCGCGGCTTATCCGTGGGATTTCGGGGGCATAAGTCTTGCGGGCGCTGTCTCAGGCAGCGGCAAGCAGCGCTTTATATGTGTAGGGAGCGACGGCTTGGCGCTTTATTCCGCCGGACTTTCTTCGGCGGAGGATACTGATATTCATTCCGCGGACGGAGAACCGGACGCAGAGAAGAAAACGTTTTCAAGCTTTCTTGCCACAAAATGCTTCAATTTCGGCAGTATGACCGGGAAAAAGCTTATACAAAGCGTTTTTCTTTCGGTTTGTCTGTCGGGAGAGCTTAATGTATCGGTGAACGGCGGTCTTCCGGAAAGCTTTGCGAAAGATATGCCGGAGTACGGCTGCGGTCAGCTTAAGACCGTTAAGCTGATGCCGCGGTTCGGCGGCGTGAATCAGCTTTGGCTGACGCTTTCTTCTGACGACGGGTTTGCCCTCTGCGAGCTTACCGTATATTACAGGGAAACGGTTTAGCCGCCTTTTGAATATTACGCTTGCGTCTGCTGGTACAGATGGGGCGGAAGGGAGCTTATAATGAAAAAAATAATTATCTGTATGCTTCTTATATTTGCTCTGCTCTGCGGCTGCGCTGCCCAAAATACGGAGAGCGGGAGCCCTCCTGAGACCGGAGGCAGCGGCAAAAGCTCATTCTCCTCCGGAGTCTGGCTTTCACACAGCGAGATAAACGGAATGCTTAAAAGCAGCAGCGGTTTTAAGGCGGAATTTGCTGAGGTGATTAAAAACTGCAGTTATCTGAAAATAAGCGATATATACGTTCATGTCCGCGCTTTCTGCGATTCGCTTTTCAAGTCGGAGTATTTTCCTCAGATAAGCGCCGCAAAAGAGCTTGACTACGATGTTTTTGAGTACATAATAAGCGAGTGCCGAAAGACGGGGATAAGGGTGCATGCCTGGCTTAATCCGTACAGGGTTTCGAGCTCTTCGGAGGATACCGAGGCGCTTGACCCGGAAAGCCCGGCGTATAAATGGCTTCATGACAATGACGCCGCCAACGACGTCAATGTCGTAAAAAGCGGGGGAATATACCTTAATCCGGCTGAGTATCAGGTGCGGGAGCTTGTGATAGACGGAATACGGGAAATACTTGAAAAATATGATGTTGACGGTATTCATTTCGACGATTATTTTTATCCTACCACCGATGAGTCCTTTGATTCCGCCAGCTATGAAAAATATAAATCCGGAAGCGAAAATCCGCTGCCGCTTGACGAATGGCGCAGGTCAAACGTGAACGCTCTGATTTCGGGCTGCTATACGGCGGTTAAGTTTTACAGCAAGGATATACTTTTTACCGTAAGTCCCGCGGCGTCGGTCGAAAATAATTATAACGAGCTGTACGCCGATGTTGAGGGCTGGCTTGAAAGCGGCTGTGTGGACTGCATTATTCCTCAGCTTTATTTCGGATTCGAGTATCCGGATACGGAATTTTCTTTTGAGCAGCTTCTTGAGCAGTGGTGCGGGCTTGCTTCGTGTAATGACAATGTAAGTCTTTTGATAGGTCTCGCTCCGTATAAAACGGGGACGGATTCAGAGCCTGACCGCGAGGAATGGAGCAAGTATACGGATATAATAGCGCGTCAGGTGGAAAAATGTTATGAAAACGAAAATGTTTCGGGATTTGTTCTTTTTTCCTATTCGTCGCTTGTTTCGGATAATGAGCTTAATACAAAGCAGCGTGAAAATCTGAAAGAATATATTGATTCGGCAAGTGAATAAGCGGTAAAAAACGCGGTATGACTAAACGGATGTCATACCGCGTTTTTGAAAAAATAGCTTAAAAATCAAATAAAATTATATTTTAGAAGCCTGTTATATGTCTTTTTATGTCGTTAATTGTTGAAAATAAATAAATATTTGCATAAAAATTTTTTATTTATTCCAGAGATTTAACAAAAACAGCTTGAAAATAAATAAAAATATTGATATAATAAAATAAGAATGAAATTTTTTCGCGGATTTTTTTTCAGCGGTTTTCCGCTGTATCGCCGTGCGGCTTTCCGCGAGCGGAGGAAGAGGTGCAGAATGAAGGATTTTTATAATAATTTCGGTGCGGGAATCACTTCGGAAGCATATAAGCATTTCGGCTCTTTTTTAAAAAACGGAACCGCCGTCTTTCGCGTATGGGCGCCTAATGCTGTATCGGTTTCGGTAGCCGGGGATTTCAACGGCTGGAGCAGCGACGCGAATCCGATGACCTCCCGCGGGGAAGGAATATGGGA
>CALWUZ010000121.1 GCA_944384845.1 uncultured Clostridia bacterium | reverse complement strand
GATTTGGTAAAGCTTTATGAGCTTTACCGGGAGACCGGGCTTCATAATCCCGCGGTAATCGTAGATACCAATCACGCAAACTCCGGGAAGCAGTACCTTGAGCAGATAAGAATAGCAAAGGACATTGTATACAGCCGCAATCATAATAATGACATACGCTCTATGGTAAAGGGGCTTATGATCGAAAGCTATATAGAGGACGGCGCGCAGAAAATAGGCGAGCATATTTACGGAAAATCCATAACCGACCCGTGCCTCGGCTGGGAAAAATCGGAAAAGCTTATCTATCAGATAGCGGATTCGCTGAAGTGAGGTTATTAAAATGGAAGCATATAAGCATCAGGTGCATTATTACGAGACCGATAAAATGGGATTTGTACACCATTCAAATTACATACGCTGGTTTGAGGAGGCAAGGACTTACTTTTTTGAAGTGATAGGCGCTCCGTATACCCTGACCGAAAGCTACGGCATTATCAGTCCCGTCCTTTCAGTTGAATGCAGCTATAAAAAGTCCTGTTATTACGGCGAGACGGTTTTAATCCGAGTAACTCTTGAAAAGGTGGATAACGTAAGGTTTTATGTAAGCTATAAGGTGACATCGCAGGACGGTGATCTCAGGGCAGAGGGCAGATCGTCTCACTGCTTCCTCGACCGAAACGGACGCGTTGTGTCGCTCAGGCGCGCCCGTCCGGAGCTGTTTTCAAAGCTTAAGGAGTTCGAGGGTGTTACGGTATAAGAAGACGCTTTTTAAAAGGAGTACGGTCAATGTACAGAATCCTTATAGTGGAGGACGATGAGGGAATATCCTCAGCCGTCGCGGAGCAGATTAAACTGTGGGGGCTTGATTCACGCTGCGCGCGTGACTTTAAGAACGTCACAGCGGAATTTGCTGAATATGACCCCCATCTTGTCCTGCTGGATATTTCACTTCCTTTTTTCAACGGCTACTATTGGTGCGGCGAAATACGGCGAGTGTCCAAGGTGCCGATTATTTTTATCTCCTCCGCCTCCGATAATATGAATATCGTTATGGCAATGAATATGGGCGGTGACGATTTTATAGCCAAGCCCTTTGATATGAGCGTGCTTACGGCGAAAATTCAGGCTATGCTCAGGCGCACCTATGATTTCGCGGCATCGGTTCCGGTGCTTGAGCACCGCGGGGCGCTGCTTAACACCGGCGACGGTACGCTTACCTATCAGGGCAAAACGGTGGAGCTTACAAAAAACGAATACAGGATTTTACTTACCCTTATGGAAAACAAGGGAAAAACCGTGAGCCGGGAAAGGCTTATGGAGCGGCTTTGGGAAAGTGAGAGCTTTGTCGATGAAAACACGCTGACGGTCAATGTAAACCGCCTGCGCAAAAAGCTGGACGCGGCGGGGCTTGATGAGTTTATAGCCACTAAATTCGGCGTTGGATATATGGTTGGCTGAAAACGGAGGTCTGTATGACGTTCTTTAGAATTTATGTGAGACAGCGCAGAAAAGCGGTATTTATTTTTCTGCTTTTTGTCTTGATTTTTCTCTGCATTTTCTTTCTGTACGATATTCCGGTGGCGGCGGTGGTATATCCCGCGCTGATATGCAGCGCCTTCGGCGTGATTTTTCTGCTTTTTGACATAAGCGCCGCCAAGGCGAAATACAACGCGCTTATGTCGCTGTGCAGGCTGCCCGCCGCGCTTATGGAGCGCTTTCCGGAAAAGACCACGCTTGAGGACGCCGCTTATCAGCAGATAATCGCCTCGGTCAGGGAGGAGCAGATGCGCGTTCAGACCGAGCTTAGCATAAAATATCAGGATATGACCGATTATTATACAATCTGGGCGCACCAGATTAAAACTCCGATAGCCTCAATGCGCCTGACCATAGGTCAGGAGGATACCGATACCGCCCGCCAGCTTTCAGAGGAGCTTCAGAGGATAGAGCAGTATGTTGAAATGGTGCTCGCCTTCGTGCGGCTTGATTCGCCCGCCAGTGATTATGTTTTTAAGGAATGCGGGCTTGACGGCATAATAAAGGAACCGCTTAAAAAGCTGAGCGGTCAGTTTATACGTAAAAAACTCCGTCTCTGCTATGAGCCTTTAAAGGTAAAGGTGCTTACTGACGAAAAATGGCTTTCCTTTGTAATAGAGCAGGTGCTTTCAAACGCGCTTAAGTATACAAATGCGGGAAGCATTACAATAGATCTTGAGGAGCCGCTGACCCTGTGCATAAGGGACACCGGCATCGGCATAGCGCCGGAGGATATTCCGAGAATATTTGAAAAAAGCTATACCGGATACAACGGGCGCGCCGATAAAAAGGCTAGCGGCATAGGTCTTTATCTCTGCCGGCGGATATGCCGTAATCTCGGGCATACGATTACGGTAAACTCCTCTCCGGGCAGCGGAACGGTCGTGCGTATAAATTTAGCTCATAAGGATTTGCAGGTAGAGTAGGTTCTTACAAAAGCGTAAGAAAAGAGCAGGGAAATGTAAGCCGAAGCTATGGAGGCGCATTTCCTTTTTTGTTAAAATGATTATGCTTTAACAAAGGAGGAAATAAACTATGAGTATATTGGAAGTTGAAGCTGTAAAGAAAATCTACACAACGCGCTTCGGCGGCAATCAGGTTCTGGCGCTTTCAAACGTCAGCTTTACGGTTGAAGAGGGCGAGTATGTGGCGATTATGGGCGAGTCCGGCTCCGGCAAGACCACGCTGCTCAATATTTTAGCCGCGCTTGACAAGCCGACCTCCGGAACCGTAAAGCTTGACGGCAGAGAGCTTTCAAAAATAAAGGAGTCGGAGGTCGCCGCCTTCCGCAGGGACAATCTGGGCTTTGTGTTCCAGGATTTCAATCTGCTTGATACCTTTTCGCTTGAGGACAATATTTTTCTGCCGCTGGTGCTTTCGGGCAAAAAACCGTCCGAAATGAGAGAACGCATAGCTCCGATAGCCGATAATCTCGGTATATCAGACATTCTCAAAAAATATCCGTACGAGGTATCGGGCGGTCAGAAGCAGAGAGCGGCGG
>CALWUZ010000120.1 GCA_944384845.1 uncultured Clostridia bacterium | reverse complement strand
CGATTTTATCATCATATTCAACTGGATGATTTTTAAGTCCCGCAGCCACTTGTTTCGTTTAAAGCTTCATCATCAAGCTGTGATATGCTGCTTTTTTTATTTCAGCAAGTTTATCCTTTATCAGATGCATTTCATAATACCGCTCATCGAAACGATCGTCAGGTTCACCGTTATATGCCGCCTCTTTGTTAAGCTTTGCGCGATCGTTAATTACTTTTTCCATTTCCGCAATTCATTTTTGCCTTTGTATTATTTCGGAAGAATTTACATGCATTTTATACATTTCTATATGATTTACTATCCGTTCTCAACTGCCCTGCTCGGATAATTTCTTTTCAGTAATTGCCCCGGCAATCGCATTATGCAGTCTGCTTTCATCAATCAAATGTGGGTTCTTGCAATATTGTCTGCCGTAATCAAGACGGCTTAAACATCTCCATACGGTTTTCTTTTTACCGTTTTTAGACCAAGTGCATCTGCGGTAAGGCGTTCCGCATTCGCCGCAGTATAACAGCTCGCTGAGCGCATACATTCCGGAATACCGTCCAAGCTTAGTTTCGGCACGCGTTTCCCCGCGGACCTTCAGGGAGCAGATGCGTAAAATGCGAGACCGAACAAGCCCTCAAACCGATTTTTTATAGTTTTAGCCAAAAAAAGAGTCCCTTTCTGAGAAATCAGAAAATAGGCTCTTTTTAAACGTGTGTCCTGCATAGGCGACAGATTGGCAAAGTGATTTACTATGAGCTTGGCAGAAAAAAGTATTATCATTCCGATACTACTCTAAAATATTGCTTGTAATATAATCAATTCCCCACTCAGTAAGGCGCTCGGCATCACACTTTCCGTCAACCGTCCAGCAGTTAATTTTAATGCCGTTGTCGTGCAACCGTTTTATAGCGTCTTGGTTGAGATAAGAGTAATATATATCCAAATCCATACCGTATTCAAGCAGCTTTTCTATAAGAACGTCGTCAACAGGACAGCCGCAAAGAAACTGTACGACCGCAGTATTATCAAGCTCCTTTATGTATACAAGATTATTATAATCAAAGGATATAAATATAAGCTTATCTGTTTCATATTCGTTTTTGACTATATTCAATATTTTTTCCACATCGCTTTTTTCAAAAGGATTTTTAAGCTCCAAAACCCCTGTTTTGCCGTAGGTTTTGCATATTCTTAAATATTCTTCAAGGCTCGGAAGACATAAATCCTCCCTGGTTTTACCGTCACCCGCGTTTAAACGGAGCTTTCTCAAAACATCGAAATTGCTGCTTTCAACAGAAAGGCTTTCCGCAGACACGCGACCTGTATTATCGTCATGAATTATTATAAACTTTCCGTCAGCGGTTTTGTGAACATCGGTTTCTATTCCGAAATAGCTTCTGTTGCCCGCCGCAACAAAGGCGGCGGCGGTATTTTCGCACTCGATTCCGCTTAAGCCCCTGTGGGCAATCAAGGCAGTGTTGTTTTTATTGATTTTAACAGTATCCATTAATAATTCCTCCGTTGTAATTTTTTTGAAGCTTTCAGCTGTGTGCTACTAAATAATATCCTTAGCAGCAATAATATCCGTGCCGTAAATATTTGTCAAGATAACATCGCCGATTTTTACGGGCGCCTTGACCGAGGTTTTCTTAATCAGCTCCATAACATCAAAAATATTATCCTTCGGCACGGGAGCTGCGGTTTTTACGCTTACCATTGTGTTTTCGCGGTTTTCTACCCGAACAATACTCGTTACCGTGCGTGTCGGATGGATACATTCCTCGATTCCGTATTTCTCGCCCTTAGGACAGCTGTTACCCGAAACGCAGGTTTTCGCGCCGTCTATGTTTACCAAGAGAGAACAGCCGCGCGGACAGATTATGCAAGTAAGTTCCCGTTTCATTGTACTTTCTCCAGACTAACCGTTATTTCTTCATTTATATTTTTGAATCTTTCAGCTTTAACCGTTATTTTCTCCATTTCACCGGGCGCGGCTTTAAGCCTTACGGCGGCAGCTAATACCTCGCCGCCGCTTTTAATGGTGTATTTTACCTTACCGAAGGGCTGAGTTACCCGCAGGAACAGGGAAATATCCTCTTTAGGCGGAACCGTTACCCTTTGCGGCAGAACATAACGCACGCCGTTTCCTGCGGCGGTTTTCACGGTGACCGCCGAATGCAAATTACCCTTAACATATTCCGCCGCGCTTTTTCCGGCAATCTCCGCCTCGTCGGAGACATAATCCACAAGGTCGTGTACCTGCAAAACGTTTCCGCAGGCGAAAATTCCCTCACGCTCGGTCTGTCGGTGCTCGTCCACCAGGGCGCCGCTTGTAACCGCGCTCAACGGTATTCCCGCCGTTGAAGTAAGCTCGTTTTCAGGGATAAGACCGCAGGAAAGCAGCAGCGTATCGCAGGGTATATAATGCTTTGTTTCTTCAATTACCCGTCTGTTTTGGTCCACCTGCGCTACCGTCACGCCCTCAACGCGTTCTCTGCCGTGGATTTCCGCAACGGTGGTCGAAAGGTAAAGCGGTATACCGAAATCCTCAAGGCATTGCACGATATTTCTCGTAAGTCCGCCCGAATAGGGCATTATTTCGCACACCGCCTCGACCCTTGCGCCCTGCAGGGACATTCTTCTCGCCATAATAAGCCCGATATCTCCCGAGCCTAAAATCACGACCCTTTTGCCGACCGAATAACCCATACAGTTAATAAGCTTTTGCGCCGTTCCCGCGCTGTAAACCCCCGCGGGACGGGTGCCGGGTATATTGAGCGCGCCGCGGCTCCGCTCTCTGCAGCCCATCGCAAGCACTACCGCCTTTGCCTCAATTTTAAGTATACCCCCGCTGTTTTGCGCGGTAACGGTTCTGCCCTCCGATATATCGGTCACCATTGTTTCATAAAAAACCTTTATACCTCTGTCCGCAACCGCCTTTTCGTAAACGGCGGCATATTCGGGACCTGTCAGCTCTTTGCCTAACTTATGAAGTCCGAAACCGTTATGAATACACTGCTTTAAAATACCGCCTAATTTTTCCTCACGGTCTATAATTACCACGTCTTTAACGCCGCTGTCATACGCCGCGACCGCCGCCGCCATCCCCGCGGGACCGCCGCCTATAATCACTATATCGTGCTTTATCATTTTATCTTTCTCCCCGTTTAAAGCTTGCCTGTAAACATATAAGACTCTTTGCCCTTTTTGGTGACGGTCTCTAAAGGCCAATTATTTTCCTCTGCCAAAAGCTCAGCCACAAACGGCGAGCAGAAGCCGCCCTGACATCTGCCCATACCCGAGCGTGTGCGGCGTTTTATACCGTCTATATCGTGCGCGGGCGGGTTTCGCTTTACGGCGTCTCTTATTTCGCCCTCGCTCACGGTCTCACAGCGGCAGACTATTCTGCCGTATTCCGGGTGGGCTTTTATATATTCGTTCTTTTCCTCATCGCTCATCGCTCTGAAAAAGTGCGGGTTTTCGCGTTCTCCGTTAAAGTCGGGATTTTCGCGGAGCTCGGCGCCTATGCTTTTAAGAATATCCACCGTATATTCCGCTATCGCTACGCAAGAGGTAAGTCCGGGTGAATCAATAGCCGATACGTGGATAAGATGCTCCACTTTTTCGCTTGCCTTAATGATGAAGTCACCCCGCTTTTCGGAGGAGCGTATGCCAGCAAAGGATGTAATAACATTTCGGAAATTGACCCCCGGAACACTCTTTTTGGCAAGCGCCGCTACGGTACCAAGTCCCGATAGGGTGGTTTCGTCATTTTCGGGAGAGGCAGCCGCTGAAGCAGTCGGTCCTGTAAGCAGATTTCCGTCAACAGTAGGTGTTACAAGTACACCCTTGCCCTCCTTAGTGGGAACCTGAAAAACAGTATGAGAAACCGTTTTGCCCTCCGCTTTGTCAAGAAGCATATATTCGCCAGCACGGGGGATAATCTCAAAGAATTTATCGTTAAGCATCTCGGCAATTTTATCCGAATAACAGCCCGCGCAGTTTATAAGATATTCAGCGGTTACCTGTCTGCCGTCCGCCGAGCAGATTCTAAAACCGTCCTCCGCTTTGACTATCGCTTTGACCTCGTAATTTGTGCGGAGCGCCGCGCCGTTATCCATCGCGTTTCCGACCGCGGCTATTGTAAGCTCATAAGGACATACTATTCCCGCGTTGGTAACAAGCAGCGCGCTTGTTACGCTTTCGGAAAGGTTCGGTTCTTCCTTCCTC
>CALWUZ010000119.1 GCA_944384845.1 uncultured Clostridia bacterium | reverse complement strand
GAGGTGCGCAAGGAAAATTACTGATTTTCCGATGCTTAAAACAAAAAAGCGAATTATTGCCGTTATCTGCGCGGCGGCTGCCGTTTTTGCGGCTGCCGCCGCGTTTTTTGCTGCGGACTATTATAATCTTCTGCCCCAAAAAGCATATTCCGCCTCTGATTTCGGAATAGAGACGGTAAAGAGCGGAAGCGACTTCAACGGAAACGGAACCGACGATTATACCGATATAATGCTCGGCGCCCGTGCCGACGCGCTTAACCGGCCGGAATACGACGGCTCCTATTTCGCGGGAGGTTATCCTCCGGACGGCACGGGAGTCTGCACAGACGTTATATGGCGCGCCTTCAAAAACGCAGGGTTCTCGCTGCGTGATATGGTGGACGCCGATATACGCAAGCGTCCGGAGGCGTATACCCGCATTGCGGAGCCTGACAGCAATATCGATTTCCGCAGGGTCTACAATCTGCATGTCTTTTTTGAGGAATATGCGCAAAGCCTTACGGCAGACACAAACGAAATATCGGAATTTCAGCCCGGCGATATTGTGATATTCGGAAAAGACAAGCATATAGGCATAGTTTCCGACAGGCGCAATAAAAAGGGCAGACCGTATATTATTCACAACGGGGGACAGCCCGTGCGCGAGGAGGACTATCTGAAGCGCGATACCGTGACGGCGCACTACCGCTTTGACGCCGCGCTGGTGCCGGACGGTATATTAAAGGAATGGCGCGGTCAGGCAGAATGATTTAAAGGAGAACAAAGCTATGAATTTATATTTCAGATTTCCGGACTTTAAAACAAAGGCGCTGACTTTAAGCTATGATGACGGCACCGTACATGACCGCAGAATGGTCGGAATACTCAACCGCTACGGAATAAAATGCACCTTCAATCTCAACAGCGGGATATTGGGCGCGGGCGGCAGGATAAGCCGTGAAGAGGCCGCCGAGCTCTACCGCGGGCACGAAATAGCTGTACATACCCTTACACATCCGCGGCTTGACTGTGTCAGCACTGCCGAGGCGGCGAGAGAAATTTTGCTCGACAGGCAGAATCTTGAAGAGATTACCGGCGGCATTGTAGACGGTATGGCGTATCCGTACGGACTTTACGACACAAACGGAGAGCCTGAGACTGCCGCGCTCTGCGGAATACGCTATGCGCGCACAACCCTTTCAACTCACGGCTTCGGCTTGCCTAAGGATTTTCTCCGCTGGAATCCCACCTGCCACCATGCGGACAGCAGTTTTGCAGAGCTTGCCGGGCGCTTTCTCGCTCCGGACGATACCGAGCACTTCTGGAGAATTTCGCCCAAGCTCTTTTACATATGGGGGCACAGCTATGAGTTTGAGAACAATAACAACTGGGAGCTTTTGGAGGAAATCTGCGAAAAACTCGGCGGCAGAGGCGCTGTGTGGTACGCCACAAACAAAGAGGTGTGCGGATATATTTCCGATTTCAAGCGGCTTGAAAGCAGCAGCAACGGTGAGGTTCTTTTCAACCCGACGGCACAGAGACTTTATGCCTCCGCGGGACAGAAGGAGCTTATAATAGAGCCGGGTCAGACGGTGAGGCTGTAAGTCTGCGCTGCGAATTTTTGCTGCTTTAGGAGGAGAAAACCGAATGAGTGATATTGAGCTTGCCAGGACGGCGCTTGCCGCTTTGAAAAATTCTTATTCGCCTTACTCCGGCTTCAGTGTCGGCGCGGCGCTGCTTGCCGCCTCCGGCAGAGTCTATAAGGGCTGCAATATTGAAAACGCCTCATATCCGGCGGGGATTTGCGCCGAAAGGGCGGCGCTTTCCTGCGCGGTTTCGGAGGGGGAAAGAGAATTTATCAGGCTTGCCGTAGTAGGAGGGCGGGGAGGAAAAGTAACCGGCTTCTGTCCTCCCTGCGGAATATGCCGCCAGACTCTGGCGGAGTTTTGCGGCGAAAAATTTGAAATTCTGCTTTACAACGGTGCGGAAATCAGAAAATTCAGCCTCGGCGTGCTTCTGCCGTTCGGCTTCGGGAGGAACAGCCTGTGCGAATGACCGAAATAATTGAAAAAAAGCGCGATAAATACGCGCTTAGTAAAAAAGAAATTGAATTTTTCGTTGCGGGCGTTACCGACCGGAGCATACCGGATTATCAGATTTCGGCGCTGCTTATGGCCATAGTATTAAACGGGATGAACCGTCAGGAGACCCTGCTGCTTACAGACGCGATGGCAAAAAGCGGTGATATGCTTGACCTTTCGGCTTTGCCGCACACCGCCGACAAGCACAGCACCGGCGGCGTGGGCGACAAAACTTCCCTTATAGCCGTTCCCGCGGCGGCGGCGCTCGGCTGTACGGTAGCTAAAATGTCGGGCAGAGGGCTGGGCTTTACCGGAGGCACGGTCGATAAGCTTGAGGCAATAGCCGGCTACCGCACTGCGGTTTCCGCCGAAGAATTTAAGGAAACGGCAAAACGGCAGGGTATTTGCATAGTCGGTCAGAGCGGCGATTTCGCACCGGCTGACAAGCGGCTGTACGCCTTAAGGGACGTTACCGCCACAGTGAACAGCATACCGCTTATAGCCTCAAGCATTATGAGCAAAAAGCTGGCGGCAGGCGCGGAGACAATAGTGCTCGATGTAAAATACGGCAGCGGAGCCTTTATGAAAACGCCGGAGGAGGCTGAAAGCCTCGCGCGGGAAATGGTTGAAATAGGCAGGGGCGCCGGCAGGAAAACCGCCGCCCTGATCACCGATATGAACTCTCCGCTCGGTCTTGCGGTCGGAAACGCGCTTGAGGTAACGGAGGCGGCAAATGTGCTTAAGGGAAACGGACCGGAGGACTTAAGGCGTATTTCCGTACTCCTTGCGGCGCGTATGTATCAGCTTAGCTTCGGCGTCTCAGAAGAGGAAAGCCTTTCCGCCGCAGAACGCGTAATTTCCGACGGCAGCGCTCTTAAAAAGCTGTGCGGGGCGGTTGAGGCGATGGGCGGCGACTCAAAGCTTATCACCGGCGAGCATGAATTTCCCGCCGCCGGCGCCCGGCTTGAGGTTTATGCGGAAAGCGGAGGCTATATAACCTCTGTAAACTGTGAAAATATCGGAAAAGCGGCGTCGCTTACCGGTGCGGGCAGAGAGCGGCTTGAGGACAGGCTTGATTATTCCGCCGGAATAATACTGAATAAAAAATACGGTGATTATACGGAAAAAGGCGAGCGGCTGGCGGTGCTTTACGGAGCGAAGGAGCGCCTCCGCGATGCTGCACAGGAGCTGCTTTCCGCTTTTGAAATCGGGGCTGACAAGCCTCCGGAAAGCAGGCTTGTTTATAAAATAATCTGCTGAAAAGAGGATAATAAAATGCCGCTTTGCAAGAATCCGGTTTATATTCCTGAGCCCACGCCGCTTCAGTGCGGTCAGGCGGTGCTTGCCATGCTTACCGGAAAAACGGCGGAGGAAATAGCCGTTCTTACCGGAACGGAAAGGGAAACGACGCTTAAGGATATGCTTTCGCTTCTTGAAAGAGAGGGTATAGGCTATTCTGCTGAAAGACGACAGGCGAGTGCTAAATGTGACCTGCCCGAAATCTGTATTTTAAGTCTTGAAACGCCGAAATGCTGGCACTGGTCGCTTTTTTACAAGGGCAGATTTTTAGACCCGGAGCACGGCGTGCTGGATGATTTTCCAGTATGCGGCCGAAAGTATTTTTGGGAAATAAAGGAATAAAAGAGCTTTTTTACGGCGGACGCCGGGATTGTCCCGAAAAAGATTTTATGCTCCGGCGCCCGGCGCTCCTGCGGGAGCGCCGTTCTGACGGCGGCGCATTTTTATCCAGCTTAAAAAGCCGTAAATGTCGTTTACAAGGAACACGGTAAAGCATATGACAACCGACACATATTTAATATTTTCGAGCGATGCCGCGGTCCATAAAACTATAAGCACAATATCGTTAGCCGCGTAGGCGAGCGGAAAAAAAGCGCTGCGCCTGAAGGTCAGATAAACGGCGAGAAAGCTGGTTGTTACCGAAACGGTGCTTGGTATAAGGTTGGCTGTGCCGAAGAAATCCAATATGAAGTAGAAGACCGCCGTCACCGCTCCGCAGAGCAGCAGCATAAAAATCGGTTCGCCGCGCGACAGCCGGCTGACCTCAACCTCAGCGCGGTTTCCCTTATATGGGTTTTTAAGCCAGGCTATAAGGGCGAAAAGCGCCATCGGCGCGGTCATTCCGAGATAGGTTATCATTTCGCCGTAATAGGCGAAGGAATAGGAAATTACGCCGTAAAGCAGGCTGAAAATTATCATCAGAAGCTGACCCGCCGGATTGCCCTTGGCGTTGAGTATAAGGGAGGTTACGCCTATAAGCGAGGCGGCAAGGGTAAGATAGCCCGAGCTGTCAAATATGATGAATGACAGAAATATCAGAAGCACCGAAGAACACCACAGAAGGATGTCCGTGACCGTAAGCTTTACTGACAGAAAACCGTTTGCTTTCATAATCTTCACTCCAAAAAAATAAGCATCCGCCCGCACATCTTCAAAGACCTAACGATGTGCGCCGAATGCCTGCGCATTTCTCTGCCCGGTGGCAGTTTTTTATTTTGTATTCTGATTATAGCATAGAGGTATGAGAAAGTCAAGCTCTGTCACAAAGCGGATTTCCGGGCGCGGAAGCGGGCGCTTTGATTTTTTGTACAGCCGGCGGCACTATATATATAATGTATAGCCTATGAAAGATACTAAATATCGGCAGCTTTGAAAAAAGCCCGAAAATACGCAAAAAAAAGTAAAAAAAGCTTGATTTTACGGAAAAGTTATGATATTATACTACGGTACGCTGTCTGAGTGCGGCGTAAGCATGCGTTGATGCGGGAGGTGGCCGGTCGGTAGCCGGGAAATTTCCGCGGAGTATGTCCGATTTTCAAACCGGGCGAAAAACATGGAAGCGCATAATTGATCTTGCGGCTTTTGTGCGCAGCGGCGGAGCGATCCGCTGTCCGGAATTGTCTGTGACCCCAGCAATTGCCGGTTTTATAATGTGCCGTAAAGAAAAACACGGCAGGTTGTAAGTTTTGCCCGCCAACTATTCAAGGAGGCGAATTTTACATGGCAGTAAAAGAAAAAATCCGTATTCGTATCAAAGGCTATGACCACGCGCTTGTCGACCAGTCCGCTGAAAAGATAGTGGAAACCGCTAAACGTACCGGCGCCAGGGTATCGGGACCGGTGCCGCTCCCGACCGAAAAAGAGGTCGTGACCATTCTCCGCGCCGTCCACAAGTACAAGGACAGCCGCGAGCAGTTCGAGATGCGGACACACAAAAGGCTTATAGACATCATAAGGCCCTCCAACAAGACGGTGGAGTCGCTGACAGGTCTTGAGCTTCCCGCCGGTGTAGAAATTGAAATAAAGCTCTGAGCTTTTCTGCACGGACAGGTCAAGTTGGCTTCAGCCAACCAATAACCAAAGGAGGAAATAGAAATGCAAAAAGGTATTGTCGGCAAAAAGCTCGGTATGACCCAGATTTTTGACGCGGACGGAAATGTTGTTCCGGTTACCGTTATTGAGGCTGGTCCCTGCGTTATAGCGCAGAAGAAGACCGCAGAGAACGACGGATACGAGGCGGTTCAGGTAGGCTACGGCGACCTGAAGGCTTCCAAGGTAAGCAAGCCCGCAAAGGGACATTTTGCCAAGGGAGACGTAGCGCCCAAAAGGGTGCTGCGCGAGTTCCGCTTTGACGATGTTTCGGCTATGAATGTCGGAGATATTATCAAGGCTGATGTTTTTGCCGAGGGTGACTCGGTCGATGTGCGCGGAACCTCAAAGGGCAAGGGCTACGCCGGCACGATAAAGCGCTGGAATTTCGGAAGGCTCAAGGAGTCGCACGGTACCGGTCCGGTTCACCGCCACGGCGGATCGCTCGGCGCCTGCTCCACTCCCTCAAGAGTCTTTAAGGGCAAAAAGATGGCGGGACACCTCGGGAACGAGCGTGTAACCGTTCAGAATCTCAGTGTCGTCAAGGTTGACGCCGAAAAGAACATTATCGCCGTAAAGGGAGCCGTTCCGGGTCCCAAGGGCGGAATCGTGGTTCTTTTCGACAGCGTCAAGGCTTAAGGGAAGGAGTGTAAATTATGCCTAATACAGCAGTAGTCGATATGGCGGGCAACAACGTCGGAGAAATAGCGCTCAGCGACGCTGTTTTCGGAATCGCCCCCAATGTGACCGTAATGCATATGGCGGTTGTAAACTACCTTGCAAATCAGCGTCAGGGCACACAGTCCGCCCTTACGCGCACCGAGGTCTCCGGCGGCGGCAAGAAGCCGTGGAGGCAGAAGGGCACCGGTCACGCAAGGCAGGGCTCGACAAGAGCTCCGCAGTGGAGACACGGCGGCGTGGTGCACGCCCCCAAGCCGAGGGATTACTCCTATAACCTCAACAAGAAGGTAAGAAGACTGGCGCTTAAGTCCGCCTTGTCGGATAAGGTTCTAACGGGCGGTCTCATCGTTCTTGACGAGCTCAAGCTTGAGGGCTACAGGACGAAAACGGTCGCCGAGTGTTTAAAGGCGATCGGCGCGGGCAGAAAGACGCTTGTCGTGCTTGAAGACAATAACGCTTTCGCCGTAAAGAGCATAGCCAATATCGCGGGTGCAAAGTCCGCTCAGGTCAACACGATAAACACCTACGACGTTATAAACGCTGATACACTCGTTATCGTAAAGAACGCCGTAGCCAAGCTTGAGGAGGTGTATGCGTAATGAAAACCGCGCAGGACATTATTTTAGCTCCGGTGATTACCGAGAAGAGCATGTCCGAAATTTCAGATAAGAAATACACCTTTAAGGTGGCAAGGGACGCCAACAAAATAGAAATTGCCGACGCCGTTGAAAAGCTGTTCAAGGTTGACGTTGCCAAGGTCAACACCATAAACGTCCGCGGACAGGAAAGACGCATGGGACGCTACAGCGGATATACCTCGGCGTGGAAAAAAGCGATTGTGACGCTTAAGCCCGACTCAAAGCCGATTGAGTTCTTCGACGGACTTATCTAAGCGGCGCGGGCGCGTCCTTTAGTGGAAGTCAGAATTGATTTCCGGTGATGTATGAAGCCTTTGGGCTTCGCTAAGCCAAAACAGGAGAGTGAAACAAATGGCAATAAAATTTTACAAGCCTACCACTCCGGGCCGCCGCAATATGACCACGATGGATTATTCGGGTCTCTCAAAAACGGCTCCGGAAAGAAGCTTGCTTGAGCCTATCAAGAAAAACGCCGGACGCAACAGCTACGGCAGAATCACCGTCCGCCACAGAGGCGGCGGAAACCGCAGGAAATACAGGGTGATCGACTTCAAGAGAGAGCGCTTCGGCGTTCCCGCCACCGTTATGACGCTTGAGTATGACCCGAACCGCTCCGCCTTTATCGCCCTCGTTCAGTATGAGGACGGCGAGAAGCGCTATATCATCGCTCCGCAGGACCTTAAGGTAGGCGACGTTGTCGTAAGCGGTCCCGATGCCGACATTAAGCCCGGCAACGCGCTTCCGCTGACTAACATCCCGGTAGGTACCTTCCTGCACAATATTGAGCTTTACCCCGGCAAGGGCGCTCAGCTTGCCCGTTCCGCCGGAAACATGGCGCAGCTTATGGCTAAGGAAAACGGAATGGCGCTTCTGAGGCTTCCTTCCGGAGAGCTCCGCAACGTTCCCGTAGGCTGTATGGCTACTGTGGGAGCCGTATCCAACCCCGACCATGCAAACGTTAATTACGGCAAGGCCGGACGCAAGCGCCATATGGGCTGGAGACCTACGGTACGCGGCTCTGTAATGAACCCCAACGACCACCCGCACGGCGGCGGCGAGGGCAAATCCCCCATCGGGCGTCCGGGACCGGTTACCCCGTGGGGCAAGCCGGCTTTGGGCTACAAGACCCGCGCCAAGCATAAGCAGAGCGACAAATATATTGTAAAGCGCCGTAAGTAAGCCGACGAAAGGAGATAAATCATGGGAAGAAGCATTAAAAAGGGCCCTTATGTACAGCCGGTGCTGCTTAAAAGGGTCAAGGAAATGAATGAAACCGGTGAAAAGCGTGTTCTTAAGACATGGAGCCGTTCGTCTACCATATTCCCCGATTTCGTCGGACACACCTTTGCGGTGCATGACGGACGCAAGCACGTTCCGGTTTACGTAACCGAGGATATGGTCGGCCACAAGCTCGGCGAATTTGCGCCGACAAGGACCTTCAGGGGTCACGCGGGCTCCAAAACCACCGGAAAGTAAGCGGCTGAAAGGAGAGTTTAACTATGGAAGCAAGGGCAACGCTCAAATATGCCCGTATTTCACCCCGAAAGGTGAAGATTGTTCTGGATTTAATCCGCAATCAGGATGCTGACAAAGCTATGGCTATACTCAAGTTTACTCCTAAGTCCGCTTGCGAGTATTTGGAGAAGCTTTTAGCGTCAGCTATGGCAAACGCAGAAAACAATCACAGCATGGATGTCTCAAGGCTTTATGTGGCGGAATGTTTTGTCTCTCCCGGACCGACTCTTAAAAGAATCCGTCCGAAGGATCACGGCAGAGCCCACAGAATCTTAAAGAGAACAAGCCATGTTACCGTCGTTCTTAAAGAACGCGAGATTTAAAAGGAGGTTAAGTAATGGGCCAGAAGGTTAATCCCCACGGCTTCCGTGTGGGCGTAATTAAAAACTGGGACTCACGTTGGTTTGCCAATGA
>CALWUZ010000118.1 GCA_944384845.1 uncultured Clostridia bacterium | reverse complement strand
ACGCCATTATTATACAATATCCCGCACGGCATTGCAATAAAATGTATCTGTAAGGCTTCCGAAAAAGCCGCGGAATGATGGGTAAAATAAAAGCGGAACGACAAAAACCGCGTTCCGCTTTCGGATTTTATATTGTCAGTCCCTCGAAGAGGCGCCTCTGTCTCTGAAGAGCAGCGAAATGCACCAAACGCCCGCAAGAGCTATAACGGTATAAATTATCCGGCTTACAATAGCGGTAGCGCCGCCGAACGCCCATGCGACAAGGTCAAATTCAAACAGCCCGACAAGACCCCAGTTTAAAGCGCCGATGATAACAAGCACGAGACATATTTTATCAAACATAATATCACTCCTTTTTATTAGTTTGCTGCGGAAAACGGCAATTATTCAAAAAAAGAAGACCCGTGAACGGGTCTTCTCTATTGACACGAAGTCTTATTTCATGCTGTTTTCGTAAGACTCGATCATCTTTTTAACCATCTGACCGCCGATGCTGCCGGCCTGCTTGGAAGTAAGGTCGCCGTTGTAACCCTGCTTGAGGTTTACGCCAACCTCGTTGGCAGCTTCCATCTTAAAACGGTTAAGGGCCTCTTTAGCCTCAGGTACTACGTTCTTGTTAGCCATTTGTCTTTTCTCTCCTAAATCAATTTCTTTTTTGCGTTTGCAATACTATTTTGTGTTTTGCCCGCGTTATTATTATAGGTAATTTATGATTTTTTTGTATTTTTAAGGAATAAAACGGGGTTGCGGCAAGCTGCTTATTATGATAATATTATGATGATTAAATAAAAGAGCTGATGTTTTATGAAGGAAAAGCAGATGTCCGATTCGTTTCTGACCGCGGTATTTCTGACGCTTTCCGGCGGTCTTCAGGACGCGTATACATATTTTTGCAGGGACGGGGTTTTCGCCAACGCTCAGACAGGAAACATCGTACGGATGAGCGCATTTCTTTTTTCGGGTGAGATAAGCGAAAGCCTGCTGTTCCTTATACCGCTGCTTTCATTTGCGGCGGGTATATTTATTGCCGAGGCGGTCAGAAGGAAATTCAGGCAGGTAAGAACCGTACACTGGCGGCAGATTATTCTGACGGCTGAAATAATCCTGCTTTTCGCGGTAGCGTTTATTCCTCAGAGCTTAAATACGGCGGCAAACGCCGCGGTTTCCTTTGTCTGCGCAATGCAGGTGCAGTCCTTCCGTACGGTAGGCGGCAGCGCATACGCGAGCACTATGTGCATAGGGAATATGCGCAGCGGCGTGGACGCCCTCGCGGCGTTTTTCTATGAAAAAAATATTTCACATCTGAAAAACGCGGGAAAATATTTCGGCGTAATCGGTCTTTTTGCTGCGGGAGCAGGAATAGGCAGAATAGCGGTGACTTATTTTAATCAACGCGCTATATGGGTTTCCTGCATACTTCTTACGGCGGGATTTTTTATGATGTTTAAAAAAAGCGAAACAAAGACCGTGTGACGGGGCATGCGGCGAAAAATCAGCAATCCTTTTTTAATATTTTAATTTTTCCGCATAAAAACAAAAACTTTTGCCGAAATATATTATAGGTGATGTAAATGACGCCGATACTTATTATAATATGCGCCCTGCTTTTTATACTGCTTGCTTCCTCAGCGGTCTTTTTCTTTATTGCTTTTGTGCGCCGGGATGCTCCCGATATTGACAACCCGGATTCCGAAATAAACGGCTTTCTGGCTCCTTACCGCGAGGTTATAAAGGAAGGGCTTGACTATATAGCGGAGAGCCCGAAAAGCTGGGTAAGCACCGCAAGCTTTGACGGCTTAAGGCTTTGGGCGAGATATTTTGATAACGGCAGCCGCAGGACTATTATACTTTTTCACGGCTACCGTTCCTCGGCAGACCGTGATTTTTCCTGCGCGGTCAAGATGTATTGCGGGGCGGGCTTTAATGTGCTTATGGTTGATGAGCGCAGTCACGGCAAAAGCGAGGGTAGACTTATTACCTTCGGTGTAAAGGAAAGCTGCGATGTTGCTGCCTGGGTGAATTACTGTCTTAAAAATACTTCGGCGGACGAAATTTTTTTATCCGGCATGTCTATGGGCGCCACCACGGTGCTTTTAGCTTCGGGAAAAAATTTGCCGGACAGCGTGAAGGGAATAATCGCTGACTGCGGCTTTACCTCACCTGCGGCTATAATTAAAAAAGTTGCCCGTCAGGTTTTCCATGTGAACGCCTCATGGTTTCTGCCTTTTATGAATCTTTACTGCGTCATTTTCGGGCATTTCAGCATCTGCGGCGTTTCAACGGTAAAAGCGCTTGAGAAGAACCGTATTCCTGTGCTTTTTATACACGGAAGCAGTGATGATTTTGTACCGTGCGAAATGAGCCGTCTCGGCTATGACAGCGACGCCGGAAATAAGGAACTTCTGCTTATAGACGGAGCCGGACACGGTATGAGCTATCTGCTCGATACCGGCAGGGTCTCCGGAACGGTGCTGCGTTTTCTGGAAAAATATTCAGGTTCTTAGCCAGTACGTGCTTTCAGCTTTACGGCAATATAAAAAATTAACAAAGATTTAACTTTAAAAGCCGGTTTTATATTAAAATGAATGTTGACTTTTCCTTTTGTGAGGAATAAAATAATAATATGAAACTTTGGAGGGATTATGTATGAAAAAAGCAAGGAGCATAATGTCGGTATTTGCCGCACTGTTTTTGATACTGTCTCTCTGCGCCTGCGATCCCGTTGATAAGGATTACGCCGTTTCAAGCGAGCCGGCGGTGCTCAAGGATACTCCGGCGCCGGCACCTGACGACGTGAGCCGTCCGGCGATAATGTCAGATGACGGCATAATGCCGAGATATGTGGATATAAGCGTTTTCGACGAGGAGAATTACGCCGATATTTATCTCGGAAAAAAATTTAAATTCAATGTAACCTATGCCGGAGACGAGTTTACCGTTCCCACTACGCTTTCCGCGCTTGAAAAAAACGGCTGGAAGCTCGCGGAGGCAAGCTCGTACGACGTTGATTCAATGATTTACGCATGCGAGTCGGTGGACGCGGTTTTTGAAAACGAAAACGGGGACCGTATAAGCGCCGTTTTTTTCAATTCGTCAAACAGTTCGGTTAAATTGAGCAAATGCAATATTGTAAAATTCAGGATAGATAATAATTTTTATTCCGATCCCCAGAATTTCAGCGAGTTCAGCGTAAACGGAGTAAACAACAGAATGGCGATTACGGATATTA
>CALWUZ010000117.1 GCA_944384845.1 uncultured Clostridia bacterium | reverse complement strand
GCTCTGCCTGATATGGTAAAGGAAAAATTGTCCAGAATATCAACCTTATGTTTTCTTATTGCCAGACGGTAGCCGTCGATAGCGACAAACTGCATTACGCCGTCATCAATTGTTACGTTTATTCCTGTAAGAATCGGCTTTGCTCCCTCGTTCTGGGCTGCGGCGAATATTGTGCCTTTTACCATTTCTGAGAGCACACCGCCGTCAATAATAATGCTTCTGCCGTTTCCTACAGTCGGCATTTCTGGAAAATCCGCTGCGGCCATTCCCATAATGTCAAAGGTGGCCTCGCCGCACTTAATGCTGCAGTTGAGACGTTCATTTGCGGTTATTTCTACCTGTATGCCGTTCATCCGCCTTAAAATATCCGCAAGAAGACGGGCGTTAATAACAATATCTCCAGGCTCGTCGCACTTTGCATATATTTCTTTTTTCATTCCCATTTCAAGATTGTAGGCTATTAAGGTAACCTTTCCGGCTTCAGCAGAGATGAGAACGCCCTCAAGCACCGGTACTGATGTTTTTGAGCCTACGACGCGCTGGAGTCTTGATACCGCGTCAAGCAGCGAAGCACGTTCAACTGAAAAAATCATTTGAAATTCCTCCTAAATAAACAAATATAAAAATAACAGTCATAATAAGGGATGTTAAAACGGTGGAAAAAACGGACAGGCTCTTTTGTCAATGGAATTTACGGGGTTAATATGAATTTGAATAAAAGGTTTAATATTTTTTGCCTCCCGGTTTTTTAACCGGCGTGTTTATAATTATCGGGTTAATTAAGGTTAAAATGTATGATAACTTTTTCAGTAGTCCGATGCGTCGCTTGTAAGATTTTTGATAATATCCTTTACAAGCTCCTGTTCGTACGGCTTGTCCTTAAGAAAGGATTCTATACGGTTTACGTTGTAAAGCACGGTGGTGTGATCCTTTCCGAAGCTTTCGCCTATTGCCTTATAGGAAAGGTTTGTTGTTTCCCTTGCAATATACATCGCGACCTGTCTGGCAAGAACCAATGACGAGGTACGGCGGTTTGAAAGAATATCGCTTTCGGAGACGTTGTAGGTTTTTGCCACCTCGGCGATTATTTTTTCTATTTTAACCGGCTCCGGTCTGGCGTCGTTTATAATATCCCTTATAAAGCCCTGAACTACAGCGAGAGTCGGAATCTTGTTCTGAATTGACATATATGCCTGAAGCTTTTTTACCACGCCCTCCAGCTGACGGGTATTTACCTTGATATGCTCCGCAATATAGAAAACAAGATTTTCATCTATATCGACATGCATTTTTTCAGCTTTTTTCTGTATTATTCCCACCCTTGTTTCAAAGTCGGGCAGGGTAATGTCGGCGAAAAGTCCGCTCTCAAAGCGGGAACGTATGCGGTCGTCAAGTGTTTTTATCTCCCGCGGCGGGCGGTCAAGGGTGACGACTATCTGCTTGTTGTTCTGGTAAAGAGTATTGAAGGTATTGAAAAATTCCTCCTGTGTCTGCTCTTTTCCGGCGATAAAATGAATATCGTCTATCAGCAGCACGTCAACTCCGCGGTATTTGTTGCGGAAGTCGTCTATCGTACCGAGACCGAGCTTACCGTCCTGAAGTGCCTTTATAAGCTGATTTGTAAAATCCTCGCCCCTCGTATACTCGATTTTTTTGTAGGGGAAATTCTTTTTCATCTGATTTTTTATAGCCAGCATCAGATGCGTTTTTCCCACGCCGGAGGGACCGTATATCACCAGCGGGTTGTAGGTTATCGAGCTGTTGTTGGCAACCGCCAGGGAAGCCGCGTGAGCAAAGCGGTTTGTAGAGCCGACGACAAAATTGGAAAAGGTAAAAAATTCTTCAAAGGTTAGCCCGTCGCTGAATTGCTCGCTTTTAAGAATTTTTTCCTCGTCGTCCTCATAAATAATTTTTACGTTTATGTCTATTCCCATAACCGCCTTTACCGCTTTTTTGAGAACTCCGGTATAGTTCTGCTCGACTACCCCGCGCATATATTCGTTGTTTATTGAAAGAACAAGCTCTCCGTTTTCTAACGATACCGGCTTTAAATCCTTAAGAAAGCAGTTGAACGCCACCTCGGAAATGGTTTTTTTGCATTCCTCACAGACAGCGACCCAAATATCCTCTATCGAACCGATTGGCATTATGTTAACCACCCTTAATATAATATATAAATATAATAATAATCTAATACAGTATATCATATAAAGCAAATTTTTTTAATTTTTTTAACCGAAAAAAGGGGATTATATTTTTATTTCGGGGAAGAATTAAAAAAAGGAAGGGAAGCGTTAATATGAGGGCAAGAACAGATCTTGCAATAGAACTTGACGAGGAACTATCCGGCGCCTTGGGAGTGGAAAAAAGCGCCTCGTCCGACGGCGATATAAACGTTACGCGCATCAGGATAACCTCTCACGAGGGCGAAAAGGCGATGCGGCGCCGTAAGGGAAGCTATGTCACCGTTGAATTTCCTCAGCTTTATAAAATTACCGATTACAGCGGACTAAAAAACGCGCTTATAAAAGAACTTAAAGATCTTTTGCCAGAAGGTCCCGACCGGGTGCTTGTCGTGGGGCTCGGCAATACTGATATAACTCCCGACGCAGTGGGTCCCCTTACCGCCGGCAAAATTCTCGCTACGCGGCACATATCGGGGCAGTTTGCCGACGGTATAGGTCTTAAGGGGCTTAAAAGCGTGTCGGTGCTGTCTCCCGGCGTGCTTGGTCAGACCGGAATAGAATCGGTAGAGCTGATAAAGGGAGCGGCTCAGGCAGTAAAGCCCGCGGCGGTTATAATTATTGACTCGCTTGCCTCAAGAAGTACGGAGCGGCTTTTCCGGACGGTGCAATTAAGCGATGCGGGAATTTCTCCGGGCTCGGGAGTAAAAAACAGCCGCCGCGAGATTAATTCCGAAACTCTCGGCGTGCCGGTTATAGCCATGGGTGTGCCGACCGTTATGGACGCCGAGGCGCTGGCTTATGAGCTTACCGGAAGAGAAACCGAAAAAAGCAGCGGCATGTTCGTAACGCCCAAAGAGGTCGATATGCTCTGCGGCAGAATAAGCGATATACTTGCCGCCGCGCTCAATGTGTTTCTCCAGCCCGATATTGACGAGGATATAGTGGCGGGACTGGTATAACCCGCGGTTTTTCCTCATAAAATATTGTGTGGGAGGCGTAAAAATGGGTAAATTTTCGGGAATCGCGCGGCTTTTATGCGTTTTTGCAATATGTCTCGCGCTTATAATATATAATTTCTGCGGCAGACTGTTTGAAAATGCTTCCGCCGGGATGAACGCGTTTGCCGCGTCTTCAGAAACAGGCTCGGATTTTTCCCGGGAAAACAGCACGGAAAACGGGGAAAATGAGGAGAGCGGAAGCTCTGAGAGCATAAGCTCAGATGATAAAAACGAAAGCTCCCAGACGTCTCAGAGCAGCGCTGAGGCTTCTGCTCCCGCGGCCGCACCCGAAAATGTCAAGGGAAAAATAATAAGCAACTATATCTCACCCTATAAAGCCGGGCTTTCCTACAATAATGTGTATCTGAAAAACGGAACGGAGCATACTATCGATATAAAAAGCCTGCTCACCGCGCCGCTCAGCTTTAAGGTGGAAAAAAGCGGTTCACCGCAGGTTCTTATAATGCACACGCATACCACCGAAACTTTTATGAGCGAGGACTCCGAATATTACACCGATGCATTCACCTCCCGCACGCGGGACAAAACCATGAATATGGTAAGCGTGGGCGAGATTGTTGCAAAGAAGCTCAATGACGCCGGAATCAAGACGATTCACGACACGACCGAGCACGATTACCCAAAATACAGCGGAAGCTATACAAGGGCGGCGGAGACGATACTCGGCTATCTTGAAAAATATCCGAGCATAAAAATAGTGCTCGATCTTCACCGCGACGCGGTGTCTTCCGGAAATGACAAGGTAAAGCTTGTGACCGAGATAGATGGAAAAAAAGCTGCGCAGGTAATGCTTGTAATGGGCTCGCAGAGCGAAGGCGGCAGCGGCTATCCGAACTGGCGGGAAAACCTCAAGCTGGCAGTAAGGCTTCAGCAGATGCTTGAGGTAAAATATCCCACGCTGGCGCGGCCTTTAAGCCTTACCACGGGACAGTATAATCAAAGCCTTACAAAGGGATCCCTGCTTATCGAGTTCGGCACCGACGCCAACACTGTAGCCGAGGCGCACTATTCGGCGCAGATGGTCGGAGACGCGCTGGTAAGCCTCTTAAATACCCTTACATAAACCTAAAGGGACTGATTGAAATAAAAAAAGATGTAAAGCTGTTTTTTAAATCCTTTTATCTTTCCGCGGTTATCCTGCTGTGCGCTTTTATAGGTATATTCGGTATTTTCAAAGCCTATGAAAGCATACGGCAGATAGGCTTCGGAGAATACCGCCGCGCGGTGGAAATAGAAGACGGCCGTATAAAAATACTGGATTTTGAAATAGAAATAGGTTAATTCGGCTGTGCGGCGTACGGCAGGATTTTATACAGCATAAAAAAAGCCGCGGCGCCCGGCTCTAACGGCTTGATGAATAGAGCGGATCGGCCTTTCTGATATAATCGCCGTATGTTGCTTTCAGTCGTTCAAAAGCTTTTTCTACTTCCTTGGGAATATCGACGTGAGCAATAAAATTTTTACCTGCGGGACCGTACCCTTCGGTATTGTCCGAGAGCCTCGGTATTTCTCCCATAAGCAGGCTGATATATTTTTCTATGTCCCACATTCCGTGTATCTCGGAGGAATAAATCAGCCGGTTTTTGTCAGTAATAACATTTGCTTTGTATGCGGCGTAGTTTATTATTAAAATATCGTCAGAGACATATTTGCGCAGACCTGCTTCCATTCTGCGCTGCATAGCCGCGTCCTGGCATAATATAATATTTCTGAACGCTGTGCCCTTCTCCTTAAACAAGTCAAGCAGAAAGGTGATGTTGTTTCCGCAGTTTGTGGATTTCGTTTCCAGATAATCTGCTTTTACGCCGTATAAGGAGCTTAAATATCTGCTGAATATCTCCGCTTCGGTAAGACCGTCGGTTATAATTGAAGGATATTCCTTGTGTACTTTTTTCCGCAGAGCATCGGTCGTATGCCCGACGCCGCCCGAAATTATGTATTTTTTTGCGATTTTGTTCTTTATTGCATGGGCAAAAATGTCCCCTCCGTTTAAAATACTGCCTCCGAACAAAACCATAACATCTGCCTGTCTTATTCCGTATTTGCTTTGCAGGCTGTCCGCCGTAAGAGCTTCCACGTCCCTTATTCCGCAAAAATCACCTAAAACGTTTATGCTGTATGCTGTATCGGCTGTCATAGCAGGCATCTCCCTACTTTTATTTTTAAATTTTATAATACAATTATATCATTTTTAACAGTGAATAACAATTCCGTTTTTCATCGGAAACAAATTTTTTATAAGGGCTTTAAAAAGCCAAAAAGCCGTCCTCAGGCAGATTTTTCTGCCTGAGGACGGCTTTTGAATACAGAAAGACAGCATTTTAATCTGCAGGCGGCAGGCTTAGCTTAATTCCAGCATG
>CALWUZ010000116.1 GCA_944384845.1 uncultured Clostridia bacterium | reverse complement strand
CGTGTAATTTTCCACCCGAAAGTCTTCGGGCGGACGCGGGCTGTCTTACACTAAATATATATTAAAAAGCAGGGTGATATTATGCCATTTTTGCCCATAACCGCAGAGGAGATGCGCGGTCTCGGCTGGGAGCGCCCCGATTTCGTGATTGTCACGGGCGACGCTTACGTCGATCACCCGAGCTTCGGCACCGCCATAATCTCCCGCGTGCTTGAAGATGCCGGCTTCAAGGTCTGCATACTCTCTCAGCCGCAGAGCGACGCCGATTATCTGCGCTTCGGCGCGCCGCGGCTCGCCTTTCTTATAAACAGCGGAAATATAGATTCTATGGTGGCGCACTATACCGCCGCCAAAAGGCGGCGCAGCGAAGACGCCTACACCCCCGGCGGCAGGGCAGGTGCGCGTCCGGACAGGGCGGTGACGGTTTATACAAAAAAGCTTAAAAAGCTTTTTCCCGATGTTCCCGCGGCGATAGGCGGGCTTGAGGCGTCGCTGCGCCGCTTTGCGCATTATGATTACTGGGACGACCGCGTGCGCCCCTCCGTGCTTATCGAGTCGGAAGCCGACCTGCTTATGTACGGAATGGGAGAAAAGCACATAGTTGAATTAGCCCGCCGTCTTGACGCCGGGGAAAAAATAACCGCACTCACCGATATACGCGGCACCTGCTACGCGGTAGGCTCCGCGGATTACCGCCCGATACCGGGGGCAAAGGAGTGTGCCTCCTTTGAGCTTGTAAGCGCTCCGGACGAAAAGGGCAAGCGGCTTTACGCCGAAGCCTGCCGTATACAGCAGGAGGAGCATGACGCCGTGCGCGGAAGAACCGTTATACAGCGGCACGGCAGCAAAATAGTGGTTCAGAACCCGCCCATGCCGCCGCTTACCACTGAGGAGATGGACGCGGTATATGCCCTGCCATATATGAGGAATTATCACCCGAGCTATGAGGCTTCGGGCGGCGTTCCCGGTATAGAGGAGGTAAAGTTTTCAATAGTTCACAACCGCGGCTGCTTCGGCGCCTGCAATTTCTGTTCTATAGCCTATCACCAGGGACGGAGTATATCGGTGCGCAGTCACGAATCGGTCATAGACGAGGCGAAAAAGCTCACCGGAATGCCGGATTTCAAGGGATATATTCACGACGTCGGCGGACCTACCGCCAATTTCCGCCGCGCCTCCTGCGACGGGCAGGAGAAAAAGGGACTTTGCCCTGACAGGAAGTGCCTCGCTCCCGAAATGTGCCCCGCCGTAAAGGTGACACATACGGATTATTTAAAGCTGCTGCGTCAGCTGCGCGCGCTTCCTAAGGTTAAAAAGGTGTTTATCCGTTCGGGTATAAGGTTCGACTATCTTACAGCGGATAAGGACGGGGAGTTTTTTAAGGAGCTTGTGCGGTATCACGTGAGCGGGCAGCTCAAGGTTGCTCCGGAGCATTGCTCAAACCGGGTCTTAAGGTACATGGGCAAGCCGCCTGTGGAGGTCTATAATAAATTTGAAAAGCGGTTTTACGAGCTGACCGAAAGCGCCGGAAAAAAGCAGTATCTGGTGCCGTATCTTATGTCATCTCATCCCGGAAGCACTATGAAGGACGCGATTGAGCTTGCGGTATTTTTAAAACGGCACGGTCTTCGCCCCGAGCAGGTGCAGGATTTTTATCCCACCCCCGGCACGGTATCGACCTGTATGTTTTACACCCATCTCGACCCATATACCCTGAAGCCGGTCTATGTTCCCGACACTCCGGAGGAAAAGGCGCGTCAGCGGGCGCTGCTTCAGTATTTCAAGCCTGAAAACCGCGCAGCAGTGCTTTCCGCCCTTAAAAAAGAGGGCAGGTACGACCTTATCGGCACGGGTCCCGACTGTCTTGTCCCTCCTGACAAAAAAGGTATGCCGCAGCGAAAGCCCAAAAAAACGATACGCAATATTCATAAGCCGAAGAAAAACAGGTCTTGATTTTCCTTTGAAAAGCAGAAAAGCATTTCAGGCTTTATTTATGCCGTTCTGAAGCTATATGTATTTCACAACTCACTTAAAAATAAAAATGCGGCTTCCGCCGCAAATTAAAAAGCCGATTTATTTAAGTAAGGCGCGCCCTGCCACAGCAGGGTGCGCCGCGTTATGTGCAAGGCGGAAAATCATACGCCCGTATCTTATCAAAAACGCGGGCGCAGGATCTCGTTTTGGCGAGCGGCATTATGTCACTCTCAGTCCTGCCCTCCGAAAGCAGCCTGTTAAAGTGACGGATTTCATAGATAAAACCGTTTTCTCCGCCGCTAACATACCTGTCGGCAAGCACGGAGTTCTCATCGTATAATTCACAGCTGCCGCCGCTCCAGAAGGCCGGCACATATATTCTGCCGCGATCTCCGTGAATATGCGCGTCCGAGCCGGCGAAAAAGCTTATGCCGTAACGGCAGTCGGCAATAATATCTCCCGGAAAGCGCATAAGCAGAGTTCCGAACTCGTCCACTCCGCTTTCGGACAGCCGCGCCATTGATTTGCATTCCTCCGGCGCAGAACCCGTAAGCTCCATTGCGTATTCAATGCAGTATACCCCAACGTCGTACATGCCGCCCCCGCCGAGCTCCCTTGAAAACAGCCGCCGGCTTGCCTGGTCTCCCTTAAAGGCAAAGGAGAGACTGATATGACTCAGATTACCTATTTTCCCGTCCGCTATCCATTTTTTTACGGTACGGGTGGCAGGCAGAAAGGCGGTCCACATTCCCTCCATAATGAGTACCTGCCCGGAGAGCTTCTCAAGCTCAGCCGCATCAGCTTCGGTCAGCACACAGGGCTTTTCGCACAGCACCGCTTTTTTAGCCGCGGCGCATTTTCTTATCAGGTCCATATGGGTAGAGTTTACCGTCGCGATATACACCGCCTGAAGCTCTTTGTCCTCAAGAAAGCTGCCGTAATCACCGTAAGCGCGGGCGGCGTCGTATTCTGCGGCAAAGCTTTCCGCTCTTTCCCGGCTTGAAGAGCCGACCGCCCAAAGTTCTGAGTCGCCGCTGCGCCTTAAAGCCTCCGCAAATGTCTTTGCAATGTTTCCGGGACCGATAATGCCCCATTTTATTTTTTTGTCCACGTGCCGCCGCCCCTTTCTTTTAACTGCCGGACTGTCAATCTTATTATAATTATAAAACTCAAAACAAGAATTTGCAATCTTTTTTGAGGGCGCTTTAATTCGACCTGCCCGTTTCTTTCCCCTTTTCCGAAGCTTTTAATTTTAACATAATAATTGCTGTCAGAATAAGCGCTGCGCTGATCCACTGCGAGGTTGAAAGGCAAAAGAAAATTCCCCTTATTTCATCTCCCCTGAAAAATTCTAAAATGAATCTGCCCGCGGGATAAATCAGCATATAGATATAAATCAATCTGCCGTAATTCCTTCCGCTTTTGTACAAATAAAAAAGCACGCCGAACAACATCAGATTAAACACGCTCTCCGCTAAGGCTATGGGAAAGCGCCTCACACCGCTCATTTCAGGTAAAAGCGGATTGTGCGCGATAAAGCCTATGCTGCTTTTGATTCCGTAACAGCACCCGCCTAAGAAACAGCCTATTCTGCCGAAGCAATGAAAGAGCGGCACACATACAGCGAAAATATCGATAAACTCTTTCCTCAGTCCGCCCTTTGCATGCTTTGAATATATAACCAATGCGGCTGCCGCGCCGAGAAAACCGCCGTAAAAAACCGATCCGCCGAAGCATTCGGATAATACAAGCTTAATATATTCGGCTGTCAAAGTGCCGTTTTTCATTTTCTCAAGAACAAAATCGATATATTTAACAATGCTGTCGATATTGGTGACGGCATAAAGCAGGTGTCCGCCTGCCAGCATTCCGCCGCTTATGGCGGTAAAGACTAAAATAATATCAGCAAAATCCATTTTGAGCGGTTTTGCAAGCTTGGCAGCGGTACACAGCGCCGCAAAAAATCCCGCGAAGGCACAGAGCGCGTAACTGCCTATTGTTTTACCGAACATCTCAAAAAAAGGAAACATAGCTATAACTCCCTTAAACACAAAAACCGCCAATCACCACACAGGTAAGGATTGACGGTTTTTATATCTGTATGACATTATAAACCCATTCCAAGGGTTGTTTCAGCCGCACCTGCTGCGCAGACAACGCAGAGTGTGCATGAAAAGAAGCCTATGCCCGCAAGGCAGGTTCCTATAATAGAGATTACCAAGCCGGCCGTTGCAAGCCCTGTCGGCACTGCGGCCGCCTTTGCCGCCTTGCTGCCCTTTGCCGCGCATACAATGCCTACGACTCCGCATACCAGCGTGATGATGTTGATCATATAAAACCAAGCCAGACACACTGAGACTATACCGAGTACTAAGCCTGCTATGGACAACCCCTTTCCTGTATTCTGCATAAATACACCCCCTAAACAAATAATATCAGTACGAAAGTACAATATTACAATACCATAGTATTTCGATATTGTCAAGTAAAGAATTACAATAGTATTGTAATTCTTTACTTGCCGAGGAGGGTTTATGCTAAACGATAATATCAAAAAACTGCGTACCGCGCTCAATATGTCTCAGGTAGAGCTTGCGCACAGGCTCGGCGTCAGCAAGCAGAGCGTTTCTAATTGGGAAAACGATAATATTCAGCCTTCGGTAGATATGCTTGTCAAAATCGCGAGATGCCTTAATACAAGCACGGATTACCTGCTTGGCTTAAGCTCTGAAAAGACAATCGACGCAAGCGGGCTTACTGACACCCAAATCGCGCATATCATACAAATTATCGATGATATTAAAAAAGGTTCTCCGTAAAAAAACGCTTATTAAAGAAAAAGCAGAGCAAAATCCGCTCTGCTTTTTGCTTTTATATCATCCGAAGGCAAAGAAAAAAAATTTCGGGCGCCTGCCTTATGCAAGGCGCCCGAAAAGGGAGAAAATTTGGTTCGTAAGCTTTATGTATAAAGATTTATCCGCAGAATTTGGTGGAGATCCGCTTATAGCAGTCGGCGGGGGAATATTCCCACTCCGTAAGCGAATCGCCTGTATAAAAATATTTTACCTCTGGTGAATAGGATGACTGAAAGCTGTCAATAATAATAAGTTTAATCTTCATTTTCTCAGGGATTATGCTTTTGATATATACGCTCGCCTGCTGACCTGTCAGCGCGTCGGGGCGCGGCTCGGCAAGGCCGGCGAGGTTGGGCGTCAGCTCTACAAAAACGCCGTAATCCTCTACGCTTCTTATAACGCCGGTCACGGTCTGTCCGGGCGCGAACATCGCGGCGTTTTCCTCCCAGGTTCCCAGAAGCTCCTTATGGGAAAGGGTTATCTTTCCGTCCTCCGCTATGTCTTTTATAATCACCCTGATGCCGTCGCCTACTCTGAATCGGTCTCTCGGATGGGAAATCCGCGAAACCGATATGGCGTCTATCGGCAGCAGCGCCACGTTGCCGCAGCCTATATCGCAGAAGGCGCCGAAAGACTCAAGATGGGTCACCTTGGCGTCTATTATATCGCCCGCCTTATAAAAGGAGATTATGTATTTTTTGCACAGCTCCTGCGCCTTTCTTCTGGAAAGCAGGGCATAAAGCCTGCCCTCACCGTCGGTTTTAAGTTCGGTCACCACAAAGCAGACCCGCTTTCCCACGCGGGAAATCAGGGCTATGTCCCGTGTGCTGCCGTCCGAGATGCCTACAGCCCCCTCCTCGCGCGGAATAATTCCTCTTATGCCGCCTAAATCAACTACAAGATTGTGCGCGGCGTCGCACATCATAACAGTAGATTCCATTACCGTCTGCTTTGCCTGCGCCTCGGCAAGATATGCGGGCGTAAAGCTTTTTTTACAGTCCGAAATACCGCTTAGCCATCCTTCCGGGTAAAAAACATTCATTCTTTTTGTCACCTTTCCTTTTGTACATTCGGCACTGCCGTATACAAAAGTATATGCCTTTCAAGGCGCAAAAATGATAGAATTCTGTCCGATATAAAAAAAATAAAGGCATTTCCTTTGAAATGCCCCGGAAAACGACAAAAAGCGATTTATTTCGCCCTTGTTTCACAGTAAATGCAGCGGTATACCCTGCGCCCGCGGTCGGTAAGCCTGAAAACCTGCGGCAGCTCCTGCTCGGTCGCAGAGATGCAGCGGGGGTTTTTGCAGACAAGCACGCCCGTGAGCCTTTCGGGAAGCTCTATAGTCTTTTTTTCCGCCGTTCTGCCGTCCTTTATAATATTGACCGTAACGTCGGGGTCCACGTAGCCCAAAATATCCGTATCGACGTCAAAATCCGAATCAATCTTGATAATATCCTTTTTTCCCATTTTTCGGCTGGACACGTTTTTGATCAGTGCCACCGAGCAGTCGAGCGAATCAAGCCCCAGAAGATTGTAAATCCGCATACCCTGTCCGGCGGTGATGTGGTCGATTACTATTCCGTTCTTTATGGAATCGATATTCATTTATTCCACCTCCAGCAGCATTAAGATAAGCGCCATTCTCATATATTTGCCGTAAAGCACCTGCTTGAAATAGCAGGCACGGGGGTCATTATCCACCGCGACGCTGATTTCGTTGACCCTCGGCAGCGGGTGAAGTATGCACATATCGGGGCGCGCGTTTTTGAGCTTTTCGGGGGTCAGCACATAGCTGTCTTTAAGGCGCAGATAATCCTCCTCATTAAAGAAACGCTCTCTCTGCACCCTTGTCATATAGAGAATATCAAGCTGCGGCATTGGCTCCTCAAGACTTGTAGTTTCGGTGTAGGGTATGCCCTTGTCGTCAAGCGTCTGCTTTACATAGCCGGGCAGCTTTAACTCCTGCGGCGAGATAAGCACGAATTTAACGCCTGTATAGCGGGAAAGCGCGGCTATAAGCGAATGTACCGTTCTGCCGAATTTAAGGTCGCCGCAAAGACCGACTGTCAGGTTCTCAAAGCCGCCCTTCTCACGGT
>CALWUZ010000115.1 GCA_944384845.1 uncultured Clostridia bacterium | reverse complement strand
CTCTCAAGACTGTCACAGACCGTCATTCTGCCGTTTATAATAATCCCTACGCGGTCGCACAGCTTTTCAACCAGACTGAAAATATGGGTCGAAACAATTATCGTCTTTCCCTTTCGCTTAAGCTCGGTCAGAAAATCGGTCACAACCTTTGCGGTTATAACATCAAGCCCGTTGGTCGGCTCGTCAAATATTATTATGCCCGGATCGTGAACAAGCGAAATGGCAAGCGACGCCTTCTGCTTCATTCCGGTTGAAAGATTGACCACCTTGACCTCCGCGAAGCTGTCGATTCCGAAAATGCCGAAAAGCTCCTTTTTGCGGACATCCCTTACATCGTCCGGAATGCCGTGGAGCTCGGAAAAGAAGTCAAAAAGATAATTCGGAGTAAAAAACTCCTCAAGCTTGAGCTCGCTGGTCAGAAATCCTATTTTTGCCCGTACCTTTTCTGGCTCGCTTACTATACTGCATCCGTCGATAAACGCGTCGCCGCTGTCAGGCCTGATAAGCGTTGCAAGCATGCGAAGCGTCGTTGTTTTACCGGCGCCGTTGGGACCGAGCAGCCCGAAAATTTCGCCCTCATATGCCGAAAAAGAAACCTTGTCCGCGGCGGTTTTAATCTTTTCCCTTGTCTTCTCGATACGCTGCTGTTTTTTTGAAAGTCTGAAGGTTTTTGTAAGCTCCTCCGCTCTTAAAAGTTCTCTCACACACAACACTCCTTTACTCCGAAATCAGTATACTATCATGTATTTTAAATGTCAAGCCAGACCGGAAAGCACAAGTATGCCGGCTTAAATTATCTGCGTATTCAACAAAAAACAAATAACAATCCGATTTAATTTATTAAATCAAATTTTACACACAGACTGAAGCCGAATTTACACCGTCAAGGCAATTTGCGCTTATATAGGTGCAAAAACATAATATCACTTACATATAATTATGTCAAGAACTTTTTGCCGCCAAATAAGTGCAAGGTGATACTATGAATACAGAAATTGAAAAAGCAATCGGAAGCAACATCAGAAATTTAAGGAAAAAAGCGAATCTGACGCAGGAAAATTTAGCGGCGAAGCTGCAGATAGAGGGCTGCGATATTACAAGAAGCGCGCTTGCCAAAATCGAAGTCGGTCAGCGCCACATATATCCCGATGAAATTATACTGTTTAAAAAAATTTTAAAAACCTCTTATGAGGAAATTTTAAAATTAAATAATAATTAAAAAAACTGCCGGTTATACCGGCAGTAAAATTTATAGCTTAAAGTATAATACATACAAGACCGTTGCAGCCTTCGTTAATTACTCTTTCTATGGTTTCCTGGATTCTCATCCTCGCGTCGGACGGCATGTGCGCAAGCTTTGTGTGCAGTCCCTCGTTTACAAGCTCATGAAGAGATTTTCCGAAAATATTTGAATCCCATATTTTAACCGGATTCTCCTCAAACTCGCTAAGAAGATACATTACCAAATCCTCGGATTGCTTTTCGCTGCCGACTATGGGGCTTACCTCGGTGGTAATATTCGCCTTCATCATATGTATTGACGGTGCCGAAGCCCTCAGTCTTACCCCGTATCTGCCGCCCTGCTTCATAATTTCGGGCTCCTCAAGCTTAAGGTCCTCAATTTCCGGCATTATTATGCCGTAGCCCGTCGCCTCAACCTCATCAAGCGCGCCCTTTACCTTCACATATTCGTTCTTCATCAGCGCCAGCTCTTTAATGCTCTCCATAAGCTCCTGCTCGTCGTTAATGACAAGTCCCGTGGTTTCGGCAAGTATTTTATAAAAAAGAGAGTTTTTAATTTTTATCATTACCGAAGCGCTGCCTGTGCCGAGATTTATCGACTCCACCGACGCTCCGTCCACATTCTGGCTGTCGCCGAAGGCGGTCTCAAAGCGGTTTATATCCCTTATATGACCGATGCCTTCCGCCGCCTCTTTTATGGTGGTGATAAGGTCGTTTCTCAGCCAATGGTCAAGCGGCAGCGAATTTATCCAGCGGGGAAAGTTGATGCATATCTCCTTAATAGGAAATTCAAACAGAACTCTTGAAATTATCTGCTTGATATCCTCCTGAGAAAGCTCAAGACAGTTTACCGGCTGCACCGGTATTCCGTATTTCTCGGTAAGCCGCTGCGCGGTTTCGGCTGCTTCGGAAGAATCGGGATACATACAGTTGAGAAGTATTACAAACGGCTTGTTTATAGCCTTAAGCTCATCGATTACGCGTTCCTCGGCTTCTTCGTATTCGCTCCGCGGGATGTCGCTTATACTGCCGTCGGTGGTAATGACAAGCCCTATTGTGGAATGCTCGTTTATAACCTTGCGGGTACCTATTTCCGCTGCCATATTAAAAGGAATCGGTTCCTCAAACCAAGGCGTCATAACCATGCGCGGCTGATCGCCCTCTATGTAGCCGAGCGCGCTTGGAACAATATATCCCACGCAGTCTATAAGCCGCACATTCATAGTTGCGGAGTCGTCGATATTTATCTGCACGCCCTTTTCGGGTATAAATTTCGGTTCAGTCGTCATTATTGTTCTGCCTGAGGAGGACTGCGGCAATTCGTCATTAGCGCGTTCCTTCTGATAATCCCCTGAAATATTCGGAAGGACAAGCTTATCCATAAATTGCTTAATAAATGTCGATTTTCCGGTTCTTACCGGTCCGACAATTCCGATATAAATATCCCCGCCGGTCCGCGCGGCAATATCCTTGTAAATGCTTGCGTTTGTCATAATGCTTCCTCCATACCTTCAACTGTCTTTTGGTAAAGCATATGCCGGACGGGACGAATTTATGACAATTCGGACGCTTATTTGTTATCTGCCGCTGAAAACGGTAAATTTTTCGTAAACATTGTCCTCAAAGTGCCGGCGCGGCTTGTGATTACTATAAAAATATGTTACAATGATTCAAAACAGGCATCGGAGGGAAAGGATTATGCATCTTCAGGAATCGGGCGAAATGTATCTTGAAACAATTTTAATACTGAGCCGCAGAAATCAGTTTGTGCGCTCTATAGATATAAGCGAGCATATGGGCTTTTCAAAGCCCAGTGTAAGCCGTGCTGTCGGAATTTTAAAAACGGGAGGATATATCTCGGTAGACGGCGGCGGACATATTACGCTGACCGAAAGCGGCAGGGAAATCGCCGAAAAAATTTACGAACGTCATACCGTGCTTTCCGAAATGCTTAAAAAAATCGGCGTCAGCGCGGAAACCGCTGCGGCAGATGCCTGCAAAATAGAGCATGTCATAAGCAGCGAGACCTTTGACGCGATAAAGCGCCACATTAAGGTCAAAAGGTGATCGTCATGCCGGTAAATCTGCATTATACGGAAAAGGGCTTCGGCGCTCCTCTGATACTGCTGCACGGCAACGGCGAAAACAACGGCTTTTTTAAAAATCAGATTGATTTTTTTGCCCAAAAATACCGCGTCATCGCGCCGGATACAAGAGGGCACGGAAAATCTCCGAGAGGCTCAGCGCCCTTTACGTTTGACAGCTTTGCGGACGACCTGAAAGCCTTTCTTGACTCGCTGAGCATAAAAAAAGCGCATATTTTAGGCTTTTCCGACGGCGGAAATCTTGCGCTTGTCTTCACGCTTAAATACCCGGAATATACGGACAGGCTTATTTTAAACAGCGCGAATTTATCTCCGTCAGGTCTTAAAAAATCCTTTCTGCTTCCGGCAAAAGCGCTTTACGCCGTCTTCTCGCTTCTGTCCTGCTTCAACAAGAAAGCCGTAAAGCGCAGTGAGCTGATAGGACTTATGGTAAAGCAGCCCGACATCCCTCCGGAAAAGCTCTGCGGCATAAAATGCCCCGTGCTTGTAATAGCCGGTACAAATGATCTCATAAAAGAAAAGCACACTCACCTTATCGCCGATTCAATACCGGGCTCAAGACTTTGCTTTTTAGACGGCGGCCATGCTGCGGCTCAGACCAACAGCGTTGAATTTAACAAAACGGTCGAACGCTTTCTTGATGAATAAGTTTTGCCGGCGGCTTTAAAATACGGCAACTGAAAACCGGACTTTTCCGCATACGCGGAAAAGTCCGGTTTTTCATCTATTTTACTGTTCATCCCCGATAATCTCAATATCAGCCACGCTGACATTTACCTGCGTGACGGCGTTGCCTGTCATAGTCTGGATTTTATCCTTAATATTCTGCTGAACTCTTTCTGCCGTTTCCTTGACGTTCGCGTCCTGCTTTACGCAGATATAAACGCTTATCTCGACAGCGCCGTTGATATTTTCAACCTTTACACCCTTAAAAGCATTTTTTGACTTTACAAATCCCTTTAAATCGATGTTCTTTTTAGACAGTCCGGTTACGCCCGGAATTTCCTTAGCGGCTATTTCCGCCATCTTTTCAACCACTTCCGTGCTTACCGACAGTTCTGTTTTATTATTTTCCATGGATATACCTCCGTTATTGAACATACTGCTGATTTTATTATACCACATTTTTTTGATAACACAACAGTTTTATTTTATCGGCACGATTTTAATGTCAGAAAGCTGTATATTGGTTTCCGAGGTTATGATGTCCTGTATCTGAAGCGTCTGCGCCGAGGTAAGGCCGTCGGATTTCACCACAACGTTTATTCCCGTGTCCCCGATAACGGCCACCGCCTTTTCAAAGCCCTTTGCTTTAAGAAGTGTCTCTATGTTGCTTTCGCTTTCCATACGTCCCGCTATTTCCTCAATTTTCGCAAGCGCGGATTTTTTGTCCTCCTCGGTAAGCTTATCGTTTTTAAGAGTTTCCTCTATTGTTTCC
>CALWUZ010000114.1 GCA_944384845.1 uncultured Clostridia bacterium | reverse complement strand
CATATCCCGGAGGAGAGCCTACAAGCCTTGAGACGGTGTGCTTTTCCATATATTCGGACATATCAAGCCGTATCATCATGTTCTCGCTTCCGAACATCGCCTGCGCCAGCGCCTTGCAGAGCTCGGTTTTACCGACGCCGGTGGGTCCCAGGAATATAAACGAGCCTATCGGACGCTTCGGGTCCTTAAGTCCTACCCTTCCGCGGCGTATAGCCTTGGCAACGGCAGTCACCGCCTCGTCCTGACCTACAATACGGTTGTGCAGCTCCTGCTCCAGACGGAGAAGTCTTGTGCTTTCCTCCTCTGTAAGCTGTGATACCGGCACGCCGGTCCAGGAGGATACTATTGCCGCAATATCCTGCTCTGTGACCTCACCGTTTACATGACTGTTCTGCTTATGCCATTTTTCCTTTGCTTCCTCATATTCGTTTTTAAGCTTTTTCTCGCTGTCGCGCAGAGAGGCGGCACGCTCAAATTCCTGAGCGTTTATGGCTTCGTCCTTTTCCGCCTCGGTGCTTGCTATCTTTTCCTCCAGCTCTTTAAGCTCCGGCGGCGCGGCGCAGGCGGTCAGACGCACCTTTGACGATGCTTCGTCGATAAGGTCTATCGCCTTGTCAGGAAGGAACCTGTCGCTTATATAGCGTGTGGAAAGCTTTACTGCCGCCGTTATCGCCTCGTCGCTTATTTTGACCTTGTGATGTGCCTCGTATTTATCCTTAAGACCCTTTAAGATAAGAACAGCATCCTCCTCGCTCGGCTCGGAAACGGTTACCGGCTGGAAGCGGCGTTCAAGCGCGGAATCCTTTTCTATGTTTTTGCGGTATTCCGATATTGTGGTGGCGCCTATAAGCTGAAGCTCGCCCCTTGCAAGAGAAGGCTTTAAAATGTTCGCCGCGTCGGTTGAGCCTTCGGCAGAGCCTGCCCCTATTATGGTGTGTACCTCATCAATAAAGAGGATTATATTGCCCGCCTTTACTACCTCGTCGATTACCGACTTTATTCTCTCTTCAAAGTCGCCGCGGTATTTTGTGCCGGCTACCATTCCGGTCAGATCAAGGGTGAAAACACGCTTGTTTTCAAGGATTTCCGGCACGCTGCCGTCGGCAATTTTCTGCGCCAGACCCTCGACAATAGCGGTTTTGCCCACGCCCGGCTCACCGATGAGGCAGGGATTGTTCTTTGTCCTGCGGCATAAAATCTGTATCACTCTTTCAATTTCCTTTTCACGGCCGATAACGGGGTCTATCTTTCCCTTTTTCGCCTCAGCAGTCAGGTCCCGTCCGTATTTTGAAAGGGTCGGCGCGCCGGAATCATTTCTTGCGGACGGAGAATCCTGCTTGCCCATCACACCCTCCGGATTGATGCCGGACGCGTTAAGCGCCGCTGAGGTAAGCGCAGCGGCGTCAACGCCGAGCTCGTTTATAAAACGGATTGCGTAATTGTCTCCCTCGCTTAGAATACCTATAAGCAGATGCTCGGTGCCTACATATTTTTTGCCCATATTGCTGCACCCCGCCATAGCCGTTTCAATAACGCGCTTAGCCCTCGGGGTAAAATAGTCGGGCGAAAGCCTTGTAGGCGTTCCGCAGCCAATCTGCGCTCTTATAAGCTCTTCTATTTTTTCCGCGGTCACACCGTTTTTATTAAGAACCGTTGCGGCTACGCCGCTACCTATTTTCAAAAGCCCCAGAAGCAGATGCTCGCTGCCCACATAGGTATGACCGAGCTGCTCGGCTGAGCTTATCGCCTGATTGAGCGCCTCGTTTGCCTTTGAGGTAAATCCGTTAAAATTGTATTTCATAAACTTTTGCCTCCTTAAAAAATATGAAGCTTACTGTGCTGAAAACGCTTCCCTGATATTATTCGCTCTGTAAATATCCCTTTCCTCCGGTTCAGGCTGACCGTATTTTTTCATCAGCATATAGGGCTGACCTTCTATAAGCAGCCTTACCGGAACAACGTCTGTCTTGATTATGCCCATGCTTATACCGAGTTTAATCCTGGAGAGCAGATTCATCATCTCCCCGCTCGATAAAACCCGCGCGTTCTGCAATATGCCGAGCGCCCTGAAGCAGGTGTCCTCAAGCTTGACGCGGTTAAGGCTTTCCCGCTCGGTGCGCTCCTTGTCAATAAGCTGCTGGGTGATGATTTTCAGATTGTCCAGCGCGTTTTTCTCGCTTATTCCGAGGGTTATCTGATTGGAAACCTGATACATCGAGGCCGCCGGCTTTGAGCCTTCTCCGTACATTCCCCTTACCGTAAATCCGATTTTTCCGACCGAATCGGCAAGCTGCGAAATTTCTCCCGACGCTTCAATGACCGGAAGATGAAGCATTACCGAAGCGCGCAGTCCCGTTCCGAGATTGGTCGGGCATTCGGTCAGAAAGCCTAAATTACGGTCAAAAGCAAAATGCAGCGAATCATAAAGAAGAGCGTCGAGCCTTTCGGCTGTGTCATATGCCTTTTCAAGCTGAAGACCGCCCAGTATAACCTGTATCCTTATATGGTCCTCCTCACCTATCATAATGCTTATGCACTCGTCATCTGACAATATTATGGCGCGCTCCTCATTGCCGTTCGCAAACTCAGGGCTTATGACATGCCGCTCCACCATAGCCATTACTTCGGTCTGCGGCACGTTCTTCATATCGATATATTTAAGCGATTTTGCAAACGGAGTGTTGCTTTCGATTATGGCTTTTTTTACGCGGGCGTTAAGCTCCCTGCGCTGCTCGCCGCTCATCCGCGCCGGAAACGGCATACCCGAAAGATTGCGCGCAAGCCTTATTCTTGTGCTTACTACAATATCGTCCTGCGGCGCAGCAGATGCGTACCAGCTACTCATTGTTTTTCTCCTCCAGTTTTTTGATTTTGTCCCTTATTACAGCGGCCTCCTCAAATTTTTCCTCGCTGGCAAGCCGGTTAGGCTCCCTTCTGAGTGATTC
>CALWUZ010000113.1 GCA_944384845.1 uncultured Clostridia bacterium | reverse complement strand
AATGCAGCTTCCCGTTTCGCCCGATATGCTTTCGAGAGTGTTTGACGGTCTCGGCAGACCCGCCGACGGCGGACCCGAGCTTATTCCCGAGAAGAGCATGGACGTAAACGGCAGACCGATGAACCCGGCGGCGAGAAATTATCCGCAGGAGTTTATTCAGACCGGTATTTCAGCGATCGACGGACTCAACACCCTTGTAAGGGGACAGAAGCTTCCCATCTTTTCCGCTTCCGGTCTTCCGCACGCCAACCTTGCGGCGCAGATTGCCCGTCAGGCGTCGGTGCTCGGAGACGGAGAGCGCTTTGCCGTGGTGTTTGCCGCCATAGGGATTACCTTTGAGGAGGCGGATTTCTTTATCAATTCGTTTAAAGAATCCGGCGCGCTTGACCGAACCGTTATGTTTGTCAATCTTGCCAACGATCCGGCGATTGAGCGTATAGCAACACCCAAGGCGGCGCTGACGGCGGCGGAGTATCTTGCGTTTGACCTTGATATGCAGGTGCTGGTCATAATGACCGATATAACCAATTACGCCGATGCTTTAAGAGAGGTGTCCGCCGCGCGCAAGGAAGTGCCGGGAAGACGCGGTTATCCGGGATATATGTATACCGATCTTGCCTCGCTTTATGAACGGGCGGGCCGCCTGAAGGGCAAAAAAGGCTCGATTACGCTTATACCGATTCTTACAATGCCGGAGGACGACAAAACCCATCCCATACCCGACCTTACCGGCTATATAACGGAGGGTCAGATTATTTTAAGCCGCGAGCTTTACAGAAAGGGAGTTACTCCGCCTATCGATGTTCTGCCCTCGCTTTCGCGCCTTAAGGACAAGGGAATAGGAAAGGACAGGACGCGCGAGGACCATGCCGCCACAATGAATCAGCTTTTTTCCGCCTATGCAAGAGGCAAGGATGCAAAGGAGCTTATGGTCATATTGGGTGACGCCGCTCTGACCGAGACGGATAAAAAATATGCGGAATTTGCCGACCGCTTTGAAAGCGAATACGTTTCCCAGGGATATAATACAAACCGTACCGTTGAGGAAACGCTGAATATCGGCTGGCGTCTGCTTTCAATGCTTCCGCGCAGTGAGCTTAAGCGTATAAGCGACCGGTTGCTTGATAAGTATTACGGGAAATTTTAAGGAGGTCATATAAATGGCTGTACTTAATGTAAATCCTACCAGAATGGAGCTGTCAAGGCTCAAAAAACGTCTTTCGACCGCGCTGCGGGGACACAAGCTTTTAAAAGACAAGCGGGATGAGCTTATGCGGCAGTTCCTTGAAACGGTAAGGGAAGCGAAGCTTCTGCGCGCGCAGCTTGAAAAAGAGCTTAAAAGCGTTTATGATAATTTCCTGCTGGCATCGAGCGTTATGCCGGCGGAGTCGCTTGACGCGGCTCTTCTTGCGCCCAAGCAGGAGGTTTATTTGGAGCAGACCTCAAAAAACATCATGAGCGTTGAAATTCCGGTTTACAGCATAAGGACACGAACAAGCGATGAGTCGGACATTTTTTCATACGGCTTTGCTTCGACGAGCTTTGAGCTTGACGACGCGGTAAGAGGTGTTTCAGCCGTTCTTCCGGTAATGCTTAAACTCGCCGAAAAGGAAAAGGCGGTGAAGCTTATGGCGGACGAGATAGAGAAAACCCGCCGCCGCGTAAATGCGCTTGAGCATGTCCTGATACCGCGCTATACCGAAACAATACGCTTTATAAAGCTGAAGCTTGAGGAGAACGAGCGCTCGAGCCGCGCCCGTCTTATGAAGGTAAAGGATATGATGATAAGGGAGCAGATTGAATACAGGCGGGAAAATCCGGCTTCGCTCTGATAAATGATATTTTTGCTTTTTCAGCTGTTCTTATCGGGATAAAAAAGCGCCCGCATATGCCTTAAACGGCATATGCGGGCGTACTTTTATAAGCCGCTTTAAATTTCGCCTTTTTCTTTTAAAAGCTTAAGCTTAAGCACAGCCGCCTGCGTTTTAGCGTCCTTTATTTCGCCGGAAAGTATCATTTCCACGGCGGTATCAAGCGGTATTTTTTCTGCTGTAAGAAACTCTCCGTCATCGGGATGCTGCTCACCGTAGGAAAGTCCGGAGGCGGCGTACATCCATATTACCTCTCCGCAGTAGCCGGGCGACGGATAGAGCGTACCGAGCGGAATGAATTTTTCCGCCGACGCTCCGGTTTCCTCAAGCAGCTCGCGTTTTCCGCATTCAAGAGGAGATTCATTGCTCTTATCGCGCTTGCCGGCAGGTATTTCAAGTACCACCTCCATATATGGGTAGCGGAACTGCCTTACAAAAAGCACCTCGTCCTTATCTGTCAGAGCGGCCACGCATACGCCGCCCGGATGCTCTATAACCTCTCTTGACGTGACTCTGCCGTCCGGCAGCATAGCCCTGTCTTTTCTCAGATTGATAATTTTGCCCTTATAAATGTATTCGGAGGATAATTGCTTTTCTTCTAAATTCATTATTTTCACCTTACTTAAATATAATTATGTATATGATGATTTTAGGAGCGATATATATGCAGAATATTGTAAAATCAGAGGAGTATGATTATTTTGCCCGAAAAAAGCTTACTGACAGACTTTGCAGAGAATACGGGTTTATAAAGCGCAGCGTGATAGGAAGAAGCTGCGGCGGGCGCGACATAACTGCGCTTAAAATCGGCTCGGCGGAGGAATACAGTCTTATAGCCGCAGCGTTTCACGGAAGCGAGCGCATAACCGCGGTGGTTTTGCTGATGTTTGTGGAAAGGCTGTGTATGGCGCTTAAAGCAGGCGGCGATATAAAAGGGATAAAGGCGTTGAAGGCAATAAACGGCAGAGGGGTGATTTTTGTTCCCTGCGTAAATCCCGACGGCTGTGAAATATCGCTTCGCGGGGAGGCGGCGTGCGGCGAGCTTGCCGCCGCGATAGGCAAAATGTGCCGTAACGATTTTACCCGCTGGAACGCAAACCTGCGCGGGGTGGATATCAATCACAATTTCAACGCCGGGTGGGAAAAGCTGCGCGAAAAAGAAATAAAAGAGGGAATTTACTGCCCCGGACCTACCCGCTACGGCGGCAGCAGACCTGAAAGCGAGCCGGAGACACTGGCGCTGACCGAGCTTTGCAGGACCGTAAACATAAGACAGGTGACCGCGCTTCATTCACAGGGCGAGGTGATTTACTGGAATTACGCAGATAAAACGCCGCCGCGCGGCAAAAAAATGGCGGAAATATTAGCGACCTCTTCCGGCTACGCGCTCGACACTCCGGTCGGGATAGCCGACGGAGGCGGCTTTAAGGATTGGTTTATCTGTGAATTTAACCGTCCCGGGTTTACAGTTGAAATCGGCAGAGGAAAAAATCCGCTTCCCGCTGAAAGCGCGGGGGAAATTTTCAGCCGAATAGAGGAAATGCTGATGCTGTGCGCCGTTTTATAAAACAGCGCTGCAAAAAGTTTAGAAATTAAGGACTGCCGCAGTTATCCGCGACAGTCCTTTTAAATATTTTTTATTCGGAAAGATCCTCAACTATGAGACTGCGGACGCCGTTTTCATCTGTATTTGAAGGCTTTGCTTCGGGCGCCTTGTCGCGTTTGGCAAGGAATTTTTCCGCAACCTGCGGGAAGAGGGCATAGCTTAAAACATCCTCCTCGGATTTGCCGAGTCCCTTTTCCTTCATTTCCTTGGCGTATTTCTCAAGCTCCGGCTCTATTAAGTCCGCGGGGCGGCAGGTGATAACCTTATCGTCACCGATGGCCTTTTTGCGTACCTCCTCGTTTACGGGGGCGGGGAGGCGGCCGTATTCGCCGCGCAGAAGACCTTTTGATTCTTTTGTTACCATCTTATAGCGCTCACCTGAAAGCACATTGAGCACTGCCTGTGTGCCGACAATCTGTGAGGTGGGCGTGACAAGCGGCGGATAGCCGAAATCTTTCCTGACCTTCGGAACCTCGGCAAGCACCTCATAGTATTTATCCTCTGCGTTGGCTTGCTTGAGCTGTGACAGCAGGTTGGAGAGCATTCCGCCCGGAACCTGATAAATCAAGGTTTTGGTATCGACGTTGAGAACTTTCGGGTCAAGTATGCCCTCCTCTTTCATTCTGTCGGATACCTTGCGGAAATGCGCGGCTATCTCGCTGAGCTTTGAAAGGTCAAGACCGGTATCGCGCGGAGTTCCCTGAAGCGTGGCGACAAGCGCCTCGGTGGAGGGGTTGGAGGTACCGTTTGCAAACGGCGATAGGGCGCAGTCAACAATGTCAACGCCCGCCTGAGCCGCCATAAGATATGTCATATCGCCGGTGCCGGTTGTATTATGGGTGTGAAGATGAATCGGCACGGATACGCTTTCCTTGAGCTTTTTGATAAGCGAATAGGCTTTATATGGCAGCAGGAGATTTGCCATATCCTTAATGCAGATAACATCGGCGCCCATCTTTTCAAGCGCTTTTGCCATTTCCACAAAATATTCCTCGCTGTGTACCGGGCTTACGGTATAGCTCATCGCCGCTTCACAGATTCCGCCGTATTTTTTGCAGCTTTTCATTGCCTGTTCCATATTGCGGGTATCGTTGAGCGCGTCAAAAATTCGGATAACGTCGATTCCGTTTTCAATGGATTTTTTTACGAACATGTCCACAACGTCGTCCGCGTAGTGCTTGTAGCCTAAGATATTCTGACCGCGCAGCAGCATCTGAAGCTTGGTGTTCGGCATATGCTTTTTGAGTATGCGCAGCCTTTCCCATGGGTCCTCGTCAAGGAATCTCATGCATGCGTCAAAGGTGGCGCCGCCCCAGCATTCAAGGCTCCAGTAGCCGACCGCGTCCAGCTTTTCGAGCATGGGGAGCATATCCTCAATTCGCATTCTGGTGGCTGCCTGCGATTGATGCGCGTCACGAAGAATAGTGTCTGTAATATATAATTTTTTGTTTTCCATTCAAGTCTCTCCTTAATTAACCGAGCAGCGATATAAGTACGCCGGCGGCAATAGCCGAACCGATAACTCCGGCAACGTTCGGACCCATGGCGTGCATAAGCAGGAAGTTGCCGGGATTCTCCTTCTGACCGACCATCTGCGAAACGCGCGCCGCCATAGGAACGGCGGAAACTCCGGCGGAGCCGATAAGCGGGTTGACCTTGTTTTTGGTGAATAGATTCATTATTTTAGCAAACAGCACTCCGCCAGCGGTTGCAACTCCGAAAGCAACGACGCCCATAATAATAATTTCAATCGTCTGTGAGCGCCAAAGGGTGATTTCTGTTCCGAAAATGGTGATTTTAGATTCATAGAAGTTTAAGAACGTTTCGGCAGTAGCTGTTGCGCCGACAGAAATTCCGAGGAATATGGTAACTATGTTCATAAGCTCGTTCTGAGCGGTTTTGCAAAGGCGCTCAGCGACTCCCGATTCTTTCCAGAGATTGCCGAGCATAAGGCAGCCGACAAGCGGAGTTGCCGAAGGGACAAGGAAAGCCACAAATATTGTTACGGCTATCGGGAAAATTACCTTTTCGGTTTTAGAAACCTGGCGCAGCGGCTTCATTACTATTCCGCGTTCCTTTTTTGTGGTGAGCAGCTTCATTATCGGCGGCTGTATCACCGGAACAAGCGCCATATATGAATAAGCGGCTATCGCTATCGGGCCTAAAAGCTCAGGCGCGAGAAGAGAGGTGGTGTAAATGGCGGTAGGACCGTCAGCTCCGCCGATAATACCGATGGAGCCTGCCTGCTGCTGATTAAAGCCGAGGAATATGCAGCCTATATATGTCGCAAAAATGCCGAGCTGCGCCGCGGCGCCCAAAAGCAGTGATTTGGGATTGGAAATCAGCGGTCCGAAATCGGTCATAGCTCCTATGCCTATGAATATAAGGCATGGGTATATGCAGGTTTTAACCCCGATGTAAAGATAGTCTAGCAGACCGCCGTTGCTCAAAATGTATCCGTAATTGTTGTAATGCTCAGAGCCGGCGTCCATAAATTCCGACCAAAGCTCAGAATGATACATTCCCGCGCCGGGTAAATTTGTAAGCAGCATGCCGAATGCAATGCCTATAAGCAGCAGCGGTTCAAATTTTTTGTGTATCGCAAGCCACAGCAAAAGCAGGGAAACCGCAATCATAACAAGATTTCCCCAGTTTTCGGATATATTGCCGAAAACCATATAAAAGCCGGTGCTTTTAAGAAAATCAACTATTTTGTCCAGCATATTCTCGCTCTCCCAATAATCAGGATATTACGCAGAGAACATCGCCTGTCTCAACAGCCGCGCCCTTGGTAACGTTTACCGAGGCAACCGTGCCGTCGCAGGGTGACATAATTTCATTTTCCATCTTCATTGCCTCAAGTATCATGAGTACATCGCCTTTTTTAACGGCGGAGCCGGCGGATATGTTTACGCTGAGAATAGTTCCCGGCATCGGGCTTGAAATTGTTTCGCCGCCTGCCGCGGGAGCCGGAGCGGCGGCAGGAGCCGCAGCAGGTGCGGGATCCGCGGAGGGAGCGGGTGCGGCGGGCGCTGAGCTTTTAACGTCAGCGGCGTCCACAGCTTCAAGCGTGATTTCATAAGCGGTACCGTTTACTGTTACTTTATACTTTTTCATTTTTATACACCTTTTCTTATATTTTTTTAAATGAGATAATTCTGATAGCGGAAACATCAGTTCCCATTTCTTCGGCAAGAGCGGCCGATACGGCGGCGATAATCTCCTGTCGGTTTTCAGCGGCGGGCTGCACGCCGGCAGCCGCCGGAGCAGTCACCGGAGCGGTCTCCTCGTCACCCTGCTTTTTTTCCGCTATGGAACAAATTGCGCCGAGTATCTTGCATAATAAAACTATGCAGATAAGACCTATGAAAACTGTGACCATTCCCATTACAACAACAAATGAATCCGGCATAAACGCACCTCCCCAAGGCATAAAAAAATACTTTTATTAACCACAGAAAAAAGTTTGTGATTAAAATAACAAATTTGCCCAATTACATCTATTATATAGTTTATATCAATAGTTTACAATAAAATAATTTTAAATTTAGCTTTTTTTTAATTGAAAATCAAAAAACTTAACACTTTCTTAATTTATATAAAACAGTAACACTTTAAATCAAATTAAATAAACTGATATAGGACAACATCTGATTATTTTAATAGAATGACTCGGTATAAAATTATTAAGTTTTGCAGATGTAAGATCCGAAGGGAGAAACAATCGTATGGAGAGAAAAATGTTTGATATGTCTGAATTTTACAGAAGTTCATCAGGCTTCAGAGCTCAAAGTCCGGCGCCGTTGCGTGCAAACGTAAATATGGGCGGGGCTGATGAAAACGACTGCGCAAACCCGCTTACAATGGTGTTTATAAATATGCAGCCGTTCGGAAGAGTATATCCTGTGGACGAAGGTTATCTGAACGGAACGATTTTTCCGGACCTTAACAAACCCTTTTACGGAGGTGTCGAGCGATGAATGAGCGGGAAAAACTTAAAAGGCAGATATACGCGCTTGACTTTGCGCTGTATGAGCTTGCACTGTTTCTTGATTCGCATCCGACAAACCGCAGAGCGATGGAGCTGCTGAGTGAATACAGGCAGAAGCGGGAGGAAACCGTCGCGGAGTATGAAAGTAAATTCGGAAAATATATTTTAACGCTTAAAGACGTACCCCTGTCCGACAGCTGGCAATGGATTGACAGTCCGTGGCCGTGGGATACAGACTTTATGGAGGACTGAGTTATGTGGCAATATGAAAAGAAACTGCAATATCCTGTAAGGATAAAAAATCCGAACCCGAAATATGCGCAGATAATAATCACACAGTACGGAGGTCCAGACGGTGAAGCTTCTGCCGCAATGCGGTATTTGGCTCAGCGTTATTCGCAGCCGTATAACGAGGTAAAGGGCATGCTTACCGACATAGGCACTGAAGAACTTGCGCATATGGAAATGATCTGTGCGATGGTTCACCAGTTAACCCGTGAATTATCTCCGGAGCAGATAAAGGAAAGCGGTTTTGAAACTTATTTCGTCGATCACACAAACGGTGTTTATCCTATAGCGGCTTCGGGAATGCCCTGGACGGCAGCTTATATACAGTCTAAAGGTGATGTAATCACCGATTTGCATGAGGACCTTGCCGCAGAGGGCACGACGGTAAAAGAACAACCTGATATAACGACATCCGATAAAGCCTTATTACATGCAGGTTTCAGGGCTTTCAGGGTTCTCGTCCAAAAATCGCCGCCTGCGACCTCATAAGAACAACAAATCACAAAAATACGATAGGACAAGCTGTTTTCAAAGAAAATAAATTGTCCCGAGATTACCATATCACCGTTAAGGGCAAGCAATCTCGGGGCATTTTTGTTATGTTAAAAATTAGGGAATAATTTATTTCTTATTATTTCTAAACTCTTTTGTTCCCTTTCCTCTGCAATAAAGCTCTCAACTATCTCATTCATTATCTCCGTACTCCAATAAATTTTAAGTTTTTTCTTTGCACGAGTTATAGCTGTATAAAAAATTCCATGAGTAATTTTCTCTGCATTACTTTTTGGTATTATTATTTTTACAGAATCATATTCCAAACCTTGGGCTTTATGAATAGAAACAGCATATGCAAGCTGGAATGGAATAACAGACGACATTCGTGCATTTTCATTCTCGCCTTCAGTAGACTCGTCATACGCATAAACTGTGAATCTAATACATGTTGAATCTTCTTGCGCTGATATAAATTCTATTCCGTTTTTTTCGCATAGATCTTTTGTCAAGTTTGTAGCTATATTGATGGTGAAAGATATATCATTAGGCGTTTTTTCAATATTTACAATTTTACCTTTTAGATTGTTATATAGAATCGAAAAGCGTTTTGAATCATTAAATAAGATTTGATCACCAATTTTATAAGTCCATTCTTGCCATGCAATTGGTTCTCCATTTGAATTGGCATTTTGAAAATAACTATTCATATTATTGAGTCCAAATTTACCATCATAATTTAAACACAAAATTACCTCGTCATCATCCTTTTCCGCGAAAATATTTTTTCCAATGACATCTGAAAATGGACCGTCCATAGCTAATTTTTCAGTTATAAGGTCTCCTTTATTTCGTACATCATCCCACAGACTAACGATATTCGGATCCTTTGTTCGCCAAGTGTTAAGAAGCTCAACATTAGAACCATATGTATTGATGATATTCTTGGCATAAAAAAACCAATTCCCGAAATCAATGGATTCAATTTGGTGAATATCTCCTGCAAGTACTAGAAATGTATTCTGACTTATTTTCCCGAGAAAATCACGCATTGTTCTATTATCGATAGTACTACATTCATCTACAAAAATAACATCATAATCAGGAAGATTGACTTTCTTTGTAAAACTGTCAATGCTTACAAAGTCCGAATCAGCTCCGGGATTATCAATACGTCTTTGCAAATTTTGTTTTGCAGTATGTGTTTTTGTAAGGAACAACTTCTTTTGTT
>CALWUZ010000112.1 GCA_944384845.1 uncultured Clostridia bacterium | reverse complement strand
GTGGACGACATTTCCGAGCTTATGGTAAAATGAATTACGGTCTTGTTCTGCTCTGTAAACTGTCTGAAAAAATCAAGACAGTCTCCCACGTTTGTGGCGGTAGTTTTGGGAAGCTCGCCGGTTTTTTCCACATGCGCGTAAATATCGTCGGGAGTGATATCGACGCCGTCTGTGTAAAGCTTACCGCCGAGCGTTATGCACAGAGGCATAACCGTAATACCGTACCGTTCCTTCAGCTCTTCGCTTAAGTCGGTTGTGCTGTCGCTTGTAATTATTATATCCGAAGCCAAAAAAACACCCTCTTCTGTTTTCTTTTTTATTATAAGGTATTATATCATCACTGTTACAATTTAGCAACAAATTTATTCGGAACGATACCTAACTGTAATAATTTGTAATTCAAAAGACATAGATTTTTTTGTACCGTCGCGTTAGAATAGAACTGCGGATAGATTTCCGCGGGAGTGTAAACGCAAAGGAAGATTTATATGAAATTTTTTAAATCAGTTTCAAATATTATTTTTATGAGCATAATTCTTGTGCTCTCTGTGGCGCTTGTCAGCTCGGTCGCGGTAATGCGGGAAAAGGAAAACGAGCTTGAGACGGTCAGAAGCAGGGAAAGCGAATACCAAAGCCGGCTTTCCGAGAAGGAAAATGAAAACAGCGGGATTTCATCGGAGCTTGAGGAAATCGAAAATCAGAAAAAGAAGCTTGAGGATGAAAACGCACGCCTCAAAGAGGAAAAGGAAGCCCTTTCGAAAGAGGCTGAGAAGCAGAAGGCGGCCGCGTCGTCGGCACAGGCGGAGCTTAAGAAAAAAGCGGAGGCGCAGTCCGCGGCTTCTTCGGTCAGACCTGCGGAGCCCGTGAAAAATAAGGTATGTTATCTCACGTTTGACGACGGTCCGTCCAAAAACACCCTGAAAATTCTTGAAATACTGAAAAAATACGGGGCAAAGGCTACCTTTTTTGTTGTTGACACGAAGGATATAGGCTATGTAAGGAATATCTATGAGGCGGGGCATACCGTCGGTCTTCACAGTGCTACGCACAATTATTCAAAAATATATTCAAGCACCGACGCGTTTTTTTCAGACCTTAAAAAAATTTCGGACAGGGTCGAGGGCATAATCGGCGTAAAGCCCAAAGTGATAAGATTTCCGGGCGGCAGCAGCAATCTGGTCAGCAAATCCTATTGTAACGGAATAATGACCAGACTTTCCGCCCTTGTCGGCGAAAAGGGCTATTCATACTTTGACTGGAACGTTGAATCTGGCGACGCGGATAAAACCACCGCCAGCTATACTTACATAAGGAACAACGTGCTGAGCGGCGCGAAAAATAAAAATTCCGCCTGCGTGCTTATGCATGACTCCACGGCTAAAACGACTACGGTACAGGCGCTGCCGGAGATTATAGAAGGGCTGGCGAAAATGGGCTACCGCTTTGAGGCGATAACGCCGGAGACCAACGGCTACCATCACAAAATTAATAATTAAATCCTTGACAGCGCCGAGGATTAAATATAAAATAGTGGGTATATTATATACCCGCTGTTTTATTTTTATAATATAAAAAGTTTGTTGTACAGCATAATTTGAGGTGATCTCTTGAACCGGCGGTATTTTTTGGGCTTAGCGTCGGTGCTTTATCTTGTCAGCTTTGCCGCTGTCGCCGCAATGGCGGCGCACGCGCTTAATGTGATAGTTTTCGCGCATGGCGAAAAAATTTTGACGGGTGTTATCGCGGTGGTGAGCGGTTATGCCGCCGCCGCTTTCAGGGCGTTCGGCACCGAAAACAGGAATTATAGGAAAAAAATTATGAGAAGGCAGATTTTTCTGACCTTTATATTTTATATAATAATGCTGGTGGATTTTACCCTTATCGACGACACTTTCGGCAGGAATATTTTTAATGTGTTCAGATGGAACGAAACGGCGTTTGAGGAATATATAAACACAAGCACAAACCTTATACCGTTTGAAACGGTGCGTCTCTTTATAAACGGATATAAGAGCGGAAGTCTCCCTCTCGGCGCAATGCTTGAAAACATATTCGGAAATATTTTAGCGTTCGCGCCGCTTCCGTTTTTCATAATCTGCGTTTTCAGGCATTTTGATAAATGGTATTCGGTTTTTGCGGCTGTGCTGGTGTCGGTTATGCTGGTTGAACTGCTTCAGTTTCTTTTTCTGACCGGCTCAAGCGATATTGACGACGTTATACTCAATGTATCCGGCGCTATGTGCTTTTACGCCGTGATTAAAATCAAACGGGTAAGCGCGGCGGTGTCAAAATTCACCTTCGGCGCGTGGGACGAGGATTGACTTTAAAATTGTTTTTTCAAGCCGCCTGAAGCGCGGCTTGCTCAAAAAAGGACGTGGCAGGCAATGAACGGGGCGGTAATCAGGGCAAACGCCAAGATAAATCTTTCCCTTTCGGTCGAGGGCAGGCGGGCGGACGGCTATCATAATATAGATACGGTTATGCAGAGCGTGGATCTGTATGACACCGTAAGCATCAGAAAGAGCCGCCGCCTGACCGTTGACTGTAAGGAAGTAGAAGGCGAAAAAAACATAGCTTTTAAAGCGGCGCGGCTTTTTTTTGCCGAAACCGGAATAACGGGCGGCGCTGAAATTGCTGTAGAAAAGCGGATACCTACCGAAGCCGGTCTCGGCGGCGGCAGCGCCGACGCCGCAGCGGTGCTTGCCGGACTTGACCGTATTTATGAAACAGGGCTTTCCAAAGAGCGCCTTGCCGGTCTCGCGTTAAGGCTCGGGGCGGACGTTCCGTTTATGCTTCTCGGGGGCACAGTCAGAGCTAAGGGAACGGGCGAAATTTTAGAGCCGCTTAAGCCGCTGGAAAATTGCTGCTTTATTGTGGCTAAAACGGAGCGTAAGTCCTCTACGGGGGAGATGTATGCCGCGCTTGACAGAACCGTATATATAAAGCCGGATATTGAAAAAACGGTCCGCGCCGCAGAGGCCGGCGATATATGCATGCTCGGCGCCTCGCTCGGAAATTCCTTTTCCGCGCTCTGGACAGATACAAAACTCGAGCAACAGCTCAAAAGCACCGGCGCTGCCGGAGCTTCGCTTTCGGGAAGCGGTCCCGCGCGCTTTGCGGTTTATACCGATAAGGCGGACGCCGAATCTGCCAGAAAGCGGCTTAAAGCTGAAAATATATACTGCTTTTTATGCGCGCCGGCAAAAAAATCGCTGATATTTGAATAAAAAAATTATTCCCGCCAATATTCTTTTCAGAAAGAAGAAGCGAGGGAATAATTATGATAAAAAAAACGGTGTCCCGCCGCGCGGCGGAGTTTTCGGTGCTTTTCGGACTGCTGTGCGCGGTTTTTGTTTCAATAGCGCACTTTGACGCGGCGTGCGACGATCTTAGGCACAACGTACTGCGATTACATATAATCGCAAATTCCGACAGCGGCGCCGACCAGGCGGTGAAGCTTGCCGTGCGTGACCGTATACTTGAGGCGGCTTCGGACATTTTCAGGGGCGAGCATGAGCTTTCCGCCGCGGAAAGCGCCGCGAAGGAAAATCTTGACCTTTTAAACGGGATAGCCGAGGAGGTTTTGGCGGAAAACGGTTTTTCATACGGAGCTGAGGCAGAGATAGGCGACAGCTATTTTGAAACGCGCGAGTATGAAGATTTTACTCTTCCGGCGGGTAATTACCGTTCTTTGATAATAAGGCTCGGAGAGGCAAAGGGTAAAAATTGGTGGTGCGTTGTTTTTCCGGCGGTATGTATTCCCGCCGCCTGCGACGCGAGCCTGTCCGACAGCGCCGCCGAGGAGAGCGCCGAGATAGCCGAACAGCCGCAGAAATATGTTATGCGTTTCAAAATTGTAGAAGTTTACGAGGATTTAAAAAAATTTTTCAGCGGAGATTAAAAATGCTTGCATTTTCAGGCGTTATGTGGTATCATCAATATGTTATCGATTTTGAAAGGGGTGACAAAGATGAAGGAAGGTATTCATCCGCAGTATGAAAAGGTCACTGTAAAATGCGCCTGCGGCGCGGAGTTCGAGACACGCTCTACCAAAAAGGATATCCGTTTGGATATCTGCTCAAAATGTCATCCGTTTTTCACCGGTAAGCAGAAGCTGGTAGACACCGGCGGACGCGTTGACAGATTCAAAAAGCGTTTCAATATGGAATAACAAGACCTTTTTATCCGCGGCTGTTTTTTCAGCCGCGGTTTTTTTCGGGAGAGAGGAAAATGGATACGTTTATCACCGTGTCGGGCTTGTCCGAGGCGGAATATACAGAAAAGCGGTCGAGATTTATAGCGACTCTTTCGCATACCGAAACCGAGGAGGCCGCCGCGGCGTTTATAGCCGAAATGCGTTCAAAATACTGGGACGCGCGGCATAACTGCTTTGCGTATTCGGTTGAAAACGGAAGGCTTAAGCGCTTTTCGGATGATTCAGAGCCGCACGGTACCGCCGGCAGACCGATACTTGACGTAATAGAGGGCGCGGGAATAACAGATTGTACCGTTGTGGTTACCCGTTACTTCGGCGGGGTTCTTTTAGGCACCGGTGGGCTCGTCCGCGCCTATTCCTCGGCGGCTAAGGGAGCGGTTATGTCCGCTCAGAGGGTGAGAATGACGCCCTGCACGGTTTATGTCAGCCGCTGCGGATATTCAGAGAGGGACAGGCTTTTAAAGCTCATCGGGGACTGCGGCGGCACAGTGGAAAGCATTGATTACGCCGCAGCTTTAAAAGTTACATATTTTTTGGAAACCGCCGCCGCCGCGGATTTTACAGGCAAGCTGCGCGACATTTTTTCCGCGCGTATAGAAGCTGAAATTAAGGAAGTCAAAATGCTTCCGGTTAAAATCTGAGAGGGGAGAACGGAAAGGTTGAAAAAAAAGACGCGTATTATACTGTTTGCCTCCGTATTCGCGGCGGTATGCGCCGCGGCAGTGCTTATTCCCGATATTATAGTGGTATCCTCGGCGGGAGGGAAAATAATATCACCGGAGGAAGCGGCGGAGCTTGAGAATATCGACTGCGCCGTTATACTCGGTGCGGGAGTGAGAGACGGAAAGCCCACACCCATGTTAAGAGACCGCCTGCTTACGGGTATTTCGCTTTATGAAAACGGCTCGGCGCCGAAGCTTATTATGAGCGGAGACCACGGCAGCGAGGATTATGACGAGGTGAATGTGATGAAAAGCTTTGCCGCTGAAAGAGGCGTTCCGGATTATGATATTTTTATGGATCACGCCGGATTTTCCACCTATGATACGATTTACCGCGCCAAGGCGGTTTTCGAGGCGGACAGCATTATAATCGTAACGCAGAAATATCATCTTTACCGAGCGCTGTATATTGCAGAGCGGCTGGGCGTGGAGGCGGTTGGAGTCGCCGCGGATCTTGACGAATATGCCGGTCAGCTGAAACGGGATTTAAGGGAAGTTGCCGCGAGAGACAAGGACTTTTTCAAATGCCTTTTCAAACCCGAACCGAAATACTTGGGCGACGCCATACCCGTAAGCGGCGACGGCAATTCAACCAACGACCGCAAATAAAAAATTAAAAAATAAAAAGGTTTTTCGACATATTTGGCTAATATAATATATGTAAGGTATAAAAGGAGCTGATATTTCTGGAAAACGCGAGAACCGTCAGTGAGAATAACGAAAAGCTGATACTGTGCGGCAGGGCGGCGCTTTGCGTCAATTCAAAGGGCAGAAAAATTCCTGAACCCGAGTGCGAGCTGCGCACCTGCTATCAGCGCGACCGCGACAGGATAATTCACTGCAAGGCGTTCAGGCGCCTGAAGCACAAAACCCAGGTTTTTCTGTCGCCTGAGTCGGATCATTACAGAACGCGCCTTACTCATACGCTTGAGGTTTCACAGATAGCCCGCACGATAGCCCGCGCCCTGCGGCTTAACGAGGACCTTACCGAGGCGATAGCCTTAGGTCACGATCTGGGTCATACGCCCTTCGGTCATGCCGGCGAGCGGGCGCATAAGGAGCTTGTTGACAGCGGCTTTACCCATTATGAGCAAAGCGTCAGGGTGTGCGAGAAAATTGAAAAAGAGGGCAGGGGTCTTAACCTTACATACGAGGTGCTGGACGGCATACTCCACCATACGGCCGGCGAGCAGGCGCAGACTCTTGAGGGACGGATTGTGCGCATGGCGGACAGGGTGGCATATATAAATCACGATATCGACGACGCGATACGCGCCGGCGTAATCTCTGAAAGCGACATTCCGTCCGATATTTCCGGGGCGCTCGGTCATACAAAAAGCGAGCGTATCAACACTCTTGTGACTTCAATAGTCAAAAACAGCGGCGGTGATATTAAAATGGACGCTTATACCGCAAAATACTACGATCAGCTTCATAGCTTTCTTTATGAAAGCGTGTATAAAAATCCCGTCGCCAAGTCGGAGGAAACAAAGGTTTCCGGAATAGTCGAGGGTCTTCTGAAATATTATTTTAAGAATCCCGAAAAAATGCCGGAGGAATATCTTGCTGCGGCGGAAAGCGAGGGCATACAGAGGGCGATAGTGGATTATATCGCCGGAATGACCGACCATTACGCGATTACGGTCTATTCCGATATTTATATTCCCAAAGCATGGTCTATTTAAGCTGAAAAAGGAGGCGGCTTTATGATACCGGAGGATATAATCAATGAGATAAAATACCGCAACGACATTGAAACCGCCGTTTCAGCATATGTCAATTTAAAACGCAGGGGCAAAAATCTGGTCGGACTGTGCCCGTTCCACAGCGAGAAAACCCCTTCCTTTACCGTGTATCCCGAAAACGGCTCGTTTTACTGCTTCGGCTGCGGCGTAGGGGGCGACGTTTTCACCTTTACGGGTCTTATTGAAAATCTTGATTATATAGAGGCGGTAAAGCTGCTTGCGGAGCGCTCCGGGGTCGCTCTGCCGCAGGACGGTTACGACGATTCGATGCAGCGCCTTAAAAACAGGATTTACGATATAAACCGCGACACGGCGCGATTTTTTCATTCATTTCTTATGTCTCCCGAGGGCAAATGGGCGCTTGACTATCTTTTGGGCAGGGGGCTTACCCTGAAAACCATAAAGCATTTCGGACTCGGAGCGGCGCCCGATTCGTGGGACAGGCTTATAAAGCATTTAAAGCAGAAGGGATATTCAGAAAGCGAAATGACGGCGGCGAACGTCGTCGGGAAAAGCTCCCGCGGCACTCTTTACGACCGTTTCAGAAAACGTGTGATGTTTCCGATAATCAATATAAGGGGAAACATAATCGGCTTCAGCGGCAGGGCTATGCCGGGTGAGGACAAGCAGGGCGGCAAGTATGTTAATACCTCCGACACGCCGGTTTACAAAAAAAGCGCAAACCTGTTCGGCATGAATTTTGCCAAAAACTTCTGCTCGGAGCGTATTATACTTGTTGAGGGAAATATGGATGTGATAACGCTTCATCAGGCGGGCTTTAAAAATACGGCGGCGCCTTTGGGCACGGCGTTTACGCAGGAGCAGGTAAACCTTCTTGCAAGATATACCAAGGAGATAGTCCTCACCCTCGACGCCGACGCCGCCGGTCAGAAGGCGGCTCAGCGAGCTTCACAGCTGCTTGCGGGCTCGGGTCTTAAGGTCAGGGTTATTATGATACCGGACGGCAAGGACCCCGACGAGTACATTAAGAAAAACGGTCCGGAACGCTTTTCGGCGCTGCTTGAGGGCGCGGTCAGCGATATGGATTATAAGCTGCTCTCCGCGGCAAAAAATATAAATTCCAAAAGCGATGACGGCAGGCTTCAGTACCTTTCGGCGGCGGCTGAGATTGTAGCCGAAAGCGACGATATTATGACGCGCGATATTTACATAGGCAGGCTTTCCGAAAAATACGGCGTCTCAAGAACGGCGCTGACAGCCAAAATCGAGGAGATAAGAAGAAATAAGCTAAGGCTTAAAAAGAAAAAGGAAATTTCAGAAATTATACGTCCAAGGCTTTCAAAGGACGATATAAATCCCGAAAGACGCAAATCGGTTAAGGGAACCGCCGCCGAGGAAACGCTTATCGCGGTGCTGCTTAAAAATCCGGATTTTTACAGAACGGCGCTTGAGCAGCTGCCCGTGGAGAAAATGATAACTTCACTTAACCGAAGAATATATGAAATCATAATATCCACGCTTGAAAGCGGAAGAACGCTCGATGTTTCGGTTTTCGCGGAAAAGCTTCTTCCGGCGGAGATAGGGTATGTGGTATCGCTCCAGAACAGCGATAAAGCCGGCAAAAACCCCGATATTGTATTAAAAGATTGCATAAGGGTAATATTAGAAGAGGATACGCTCAGCTCCGCGGTGAACAGCGCCGAAGCTACGGCGGAGGACTGGGCGGCAAGCCTTAAAGATTTGATCGATAAAAAATCGAAGGGGAACATATAATGGAAAAGAACAGCAAGGAACAGGAAAGAGATATAAACAAGACGCAGGAAAGCATCGATATTGAGCACGAGGAGGAAAAGGATCTGACAATAGATGAAATCGAAAACGCGCCGGACGATCCGGAGGAGCTTTTCTCCGAGCCTCCTACACTTGATATAGATTTCGACGAGGAGCCGACTGACGACGAGCTGAAGCTTGAGGAAATGGATGTCGACGCTCTGGGTGACGACGATTTAAGCTTTGAAAATATGAATCTTGATGATCCGGTCAAGATATACCTGCGCGAAATAGGCCGCGTTCCTCTGCTTACCTCGGATGAGGAAATTGAGCTTGCCGTCAGGATTTCCGACGGCGACCAGCAGGCAAAGCAGCGCCTTACCGAGGCAAATCTGCGTCTGGTGGTCAGCATTGCGAAAAAATATGTCGGCAGGGGAATGTACTTTCTTGACCTTATCCAGGAAGGAAACGTGGGGCTTATAAAGGCCGTGGATAAATTTGATTATAAAAAAGGCTTCAAATTTTCCACCTACGCCACTTGGTGGATACGTCAGGCGATAACCCGCGCTATAGCGGATCAGGCGCGGACCATCCGCATACCCGTGCATATGGTGGAAACCATAAACAGACTGAAGAAGATACAAAGCCAGCTTCTGCACGAAAACGGCTACGAGCCGAGCGAGGAGAGATCGGAAGAGCA
>CALWUZ010000111.1 GCA_944384845.1 uncultured Clostridia bacterium | reverse complement strand
ATTTAAACGGTCCCATAATATCATAGCGAATCGGACAGCAGCCATTAAACTTAAGTTTTCCTTTAAGCTTTAAACTGTCGTTCTGAAAATTTAAGATTATTTCTTCATCAGAAAAAATACAGTTGCCTATTTTTACATATAAAGGTTTTTCACTGTAATCCAATGTATCAAAGGGTATATTTAATGCCCAGTCATCGGTTATAATCTGCAAAGAAGCGGTTTTGCTGTTTTCACTGTAGTGGTAAGCAGGTATAAAAGCTATTGTTTTATCCCCGGTACTGCATTTAAAATACCAGCCTTTAAAATATCCCTTATTACTCAATGCTGCCTCCGTAAAATCAATTATATTTATATAATATCTTGGCAGTCGGCAAATATACAGCAAATATAGGATGTAACAGTTATACAAAAGCAATTAACCTACATTTTTTTAATATTATTGATTTATAGGTTAGTTTATGATATAATGTTATTTGTAAGGAGGCTATGATATGCGCGATATAATTTCCGAATACAAAGAATTGCTTGAATTAAAACTTGATATTGAGCAAAAGCTCATTGTTTTACCGAAAGGTTATATATCCAAAAAGACGATTGGCGGAAAGCAGTATTTTTATTTGCAGACGCGCAGCGGAAATACGGTTGGAAGCAAATATATTAAAGCTGACGAAATTGACGCGATAACAAGCAAACTTTCTTTGAGAAAACAATACGAAACAGAACTGCCCGATATTTTAAAAAGACTTGAAGATATTGAAAAGGCCGCCGGGTTATTGGATAAAGCATTGTTCCGCAAATTAAAAATGCTGAAGCTCACAAGCGGTATGGACAGCATTTCTGCCGACGAAAAGGAAAAATGCATTTCCTTTTCAGACGCTATGACTGCGGTAGAAGGAGTACCTATAAGCGGCAGATTAAAAAAAGACCTTGCAGAATGGAAAAACGGCAAGGTAACATTCCTGTCTGTATTTGAGGAAACTTTAAAAAGATACGGCTTTGTGAGTGAGGTGTAAAAATGCGCGACCCATATTTGTACGACGATGTAAATCTCCTTAAAAATCTGGCAGATATAAAAGACGCGGAATTGCTGCGTACCGCTGAGGCGGATATTACAGGTCTTGCCATGGCGGCAATTTATGATTATAAATACGACAAGTTCACTACCGAAACCTTGCAGGATATTCACCGCAATATATTCGGTCAAATATACGACTGGGCAGGAGAATTCCGCACTATTCAAATGGTTAAGTATGAAGATGTCCTCGGCGGCGATACCGTACGTTATGCTTACCCCAAAGAAATAAAAAAACAGCTGAGTGAAGCTATGAGAGAAATTTCCAAGCTTAAAAGAACCGCTGACAATGATAAAGACATAGTTTTTAAGCTTGTTCGTATTATCGCAAGCATTTGGCAGACCCACCCTTTCCGTGAAGGCAACACCAGAACCGTCATAGTGTTTGCTGTACTTGTTGCGAAATCATTAGGTTTTGAAGTAAACCACGAGCTTTTTAAAATAAATTCCGCCTATGTCCGCAACGCGCTTGTTTGGGCATCTCAAAGCATTTATTCAAAGTACGAATATCTTGAACGCATTTTCTTTGACGCAATCCTCGGTATTGATAATGAAGCCGATATTCCCGTCAAAACAAAATCAGGCAAATACGATGTTATAGGTGACTACAAGGTTAAAGATTACAAAGAACGACCGCATGAATATACGGACGAATAAGGAGAAGAATGTATGACAAATAAATGTTTTATTGCTTATTCAAAACAGGTAGACGCATTGTTAAATAATTTGTCACAAAAATACGCGCTTTATTGCAACTTGACTGAAAGAAAAATTGCTGAAGATAAATCAAACAGCATTTCTTGGGGCGGTTATCAGGAACTGCAATATATTCAAAAATTTAATAATGATATTTGTAAAGATGTTTACGAACTGGTTGATAAAATTGAGATGTTAACAAATGATATAAACAGGAAACTTAAAACCAAACAACTTAATATTATTACAGAAAAAATAGCAAAAGAAATTGAAAATACAGTATCAAAATTTAAAAGCTCCTATGCTAACTCAATGAGTGGCATAAACAGAACAATTGAAACTTATTTAAGCTTAATGCCCGGAAACATAATAAATGTTGTAAACAGCCGGTTTTCACTTTTTCAATTCAAAAGCAAGTTCACCCGTGATAAAGCTCTGCTTTTATCTATAATAGGAAATATTATATCCATTATATCTTTGTTAACAACTATAATTATAAACTATATTGGGTAAACATTTATTGATTAGTATTATTTGTCGGAAACATTGAAAACCACATATGTTTTAAAATCATCTGCCATAATACAGGCATAGAAAAACTGCCGGCTTCAAAAGAAGTCAGCAGTTTTTGCATTTGGCGCCTTTTTGACCGTCTGAAAGTATACCTTCCCAGTAAACTTTTTCGGGAGCTATATCTATATCTCCGTCATTCCATACCGGTACACCGTAATCGATATAAACCTGTTTAAAAAGCTCAGTATTTTTTAAAGGGGCAAACGCAGGCGTATCAAGCAGCGGCCTGAAATCGAATATTTTTGCTTCTCCGGTATTGAATCGTAACCACAGCTTATAATCTTCCATTGGTCTGACGCCGCTGACCTTTATAACCGGTTCAGGCTCTCCGGCACAGGCAATTTTATCCGACATATTCATATGCTTTGCTCGTATAGTTCGTGCGGTGCTATATCCTGTCCGTCTTCCCATTCTATACCGCGTCCGCCGCCTGTAATATGAACGGTTTTAAAATATGATTCATCTTTAAGCAATCCGAACCATGAGCCCTCAA
>CALWUZ010000110.1 GCA_944384845.1 uncultured Clostridia bacterium | reverse complement strand
AAAATGAGCCATATTGATTTCAGCATACTGTATGAGCTGCTGTCCGGAATTAAAAATAAAAAGATATGCGAAAAGCTCTTTATCTCCCACCAGACAATGCAATATCATATGAGCCGAATGTTTAAAGCCTTGGAAGTTTCCGGCAAAGCTGAATTTATAAGCAAATTGGAGCCTTTTATCAGCCTGAAAAACTTAAAGCTTTTCATTGAGCTTTCCGAATAAAACAATACTTTTGTCTTAATCGATTAAGACAAAAGTATTGTTTTTATATGATTGAATTTTATACCCAATATACTATAATAACCATGTGACTACACACTTTTTTAATAAAGGGGCAGGGTCAATGCGTGAAATCTTAAATATTGACAGCGGATGGCTTTTTCATTTGGGTGAAATCGAAATCGGAGAGCCGCTTCAAAAAGGACCCATATATTCCTCGTCAAAAAGCGAATCGGTGCGGTGGGGACCTGCGGCAAGATATTACGACGATCGGTCAGACTCATACGGCGCGCCTGTCATACCCACGGACAACTGGATAACGGTAGACCTTCCGCATGACTATATTGTAAATCAGCCTTTGGACAAAGAGGCAAACAATACAAGAGGATATATACGCTATCAAAACGCCTGGTACCGCAAACGTATCAAAATATCAGCCAATGATTCCGGAAAACGTATACTTCTGCAATTCGGAGCGATAGCAACTCACTGCACAGTTTACGTCAACGGTCATTTGATAAAACGGAATTTCTGCGGATATGTGCCGTTTGAAGCAGACATAACAGACGTGGTTGAATACGACGAAAACGCCGTAAACGTAATCGCCGTATACACTGATGCGAAAAAGCACGAGGGCTGGTGGTATGAAGGAGGCGGAATTTGCCGTCATGTAAGGCTGGTCAAAACGTCTCCCATATGTGTAGATACATACGGTATACACGTTATTCCGGAAAAGAAAAGCGACAAATGCTGGATTGTAAGCGTAAACGTATCGGTATTAAATGAAAGTGACTCAGACGAAAATATAGACGTTATAGTCAAGATTAAAGGTAAAAGCGGAACTGCCGCCGAAGCTAAACAGACTGTTTTTACAGAGACGGGCAAACATGCCGACGCGAAACTTGAACTGCCGGTTTCTTCCCCGCTTCTCTGGGACACCGAATCACCGAATATGTATGATGCTGAAGTGACGCTGATTAAAAACGGAGAGGAAACCGACCGCGACACCGCCCGCTTTGGATTCAGAACCTTCCGTTTTGATTCTGACGAAGGCTTTATACTTAACGGCCGGCGTGTACAGATAAACGGGGTTTGCTGTCATGAGGGCTTCGGAATTACCGGCAGAGCTGTGCCGGATGCCATACAGCGTTATCAGATACAGCTTATGAAAGAAATGGGAGCCAACGGTTACAGAACAGCGCATTATCCGCATGATGAAGCCACCATGGACGCCCTTGACGAAAACGGATTTATTGTAATGGACGAGACGCGTTGGTTCAACACGGACGAAGAAAGCATAAAACAGCTTGAGACCCTGATAAAGCGCGACCGGAACCGTCCCGGAGTATTTATGTGGTCAATCGGCAACGAAGAGCCGTGTTACCGAAATGCAACGGGTGTGCGCATTGCAAAAAGGCTTACAAGAATTATAAAGGCTCTTGATTCTACAAGACCGGTTACAAGCGCCGCAGACGCCGATCCTTTAAATTCCGCTACTTCCGACCAAATGGAAATGATCGGTATAAATTATAATCTTCAAAAATGGGATGATGTAAAGCTCAAATATCCGGACAAACCGATATTTATATCTGAATGCTGCGCGACCGGCACAACCCGTGGCTGGTATGAGCCTGACAATTCTCAGCTGGGACGCCTTTCAGCATATGACAAGGACACAAACAGCTGGTTTTTAGGGCGTGAAAAAACCGCTGCTGCCGTCACCGCACGCAAATGGATTGCAGGGGCCTATCAATGGGCGGGAATAGAGCATCGCGGAGAAACTCAATGGCCGAGAATATGTTCAAGTTCAGGTGCGGTTGATATGTATCTGATAAAAAAAGACGCTTTCTACCAAAATAAATCCTTTTGGACTGATGAGCCAATGGTACATATTCTTCCGCATTGGAATTTGTCCGAACATACAGGCGAGGAGATTCGCGTAGTTGTATATACAAACTGTGAAGCCGTAGAGCTTATTCAGGACGGCGTCTCCTTAGGAACACAGCATATATCAGATTGCGGTCATGCCGAATGGAACGTAATTTATAAACCCGGCAGTTTAACTGCGCGCGGTCTCAGAAACGGGGTTTATACTGAAGAAACGGTAAAAACGACCGGAAAAGCCGAATCCATTGCACTTTACAATGTCACAGACATACCCTATAAGGGTGAGCGCGGATATATTCTTGTAAACTGCGTTTGTCTTGACTGCAGCGGTCTTATAGTTCCCGACGCGTCCCCGGAAATACTTTTTTATACAAATAATACCGCTGCGGCAAAGATAAAAGGAACCGGCTCGGATATATGCGACCATATCCCTCCCGAATCTCCTCTTCGCAGAATGTGGGCAGGAAGCTGTATGGTTTTGATTGAAACATCAGGACTGCCCGGTGAGATTACGCTTTTTGCCAAGTCTCACGGTTTAATTACAGGAAAATTCAAATTCACAGTAAAATGACGGAAGGTGGATATAATGTCTGTTTATACCTTTCTTGCCGCATCAGACAAAAAAATATTCTGCGACGGCGAGCCGTCCGGGTTTGGCTTTTACGGTGCTTCCTGCTTCAAAAACGAGCCGTTTTC
>CALWUZ010000109.1 GCA_944384845.1 uncultured Clostridia bacterium | reverse complement strand
TCTCCGGTTTCCACGGTCTCCCACGGATAACGGGCTTCTGTTTTTCCGGGTGACGAAGCACGCTTAATTGCTATATCAAGTCCTTTAGACCTAAATTCCGGCACACGTTTTGCCAGTTCCGTCTGATTGGCTCCAAGCAATCCAAGACAGCAAAAATATTCATCAAAAGCGAAATAACGACCGTTCCAATGGGTATCGTTTATTCCTATGGGAACCGACCAGCGCGTCGTACAGCTTTTTAAATGATACAACGCCGTTTTATAAGCATTATCAACCTCGTCGTCACCGGTGATTACAAAGCCGTTTTCATAGTATTTTTTCCATATATCCTTATGTTCCTCAAACAAATTTTCTAAGCCGCTCTCCACCGCCTTTGACGCAGAAGAAGCGTTATACTCTATGTCGCTGTCAAAATTATTATCGGTAAACGAAAGAAAAAAATCCACATTTTCGCCATCTGAGAAGCGACCGGAAAATTCAAACATATTGTCCCTTATATTCAACACGAGCCGTTTATTTACAGAAAAATCGATAATTCCACGGTAATTTTGCTGTCCCTGCACGGAGTAGTAAATACGCACGTTTCCTTCAACGTCATTCCGCTTGTATCGTAATGCTGTATTGCGCGGCGTTTTAACTGAGTCAGGCGACTCTGTAAAGCTGTAACGAAATGAAAAATCCGTATCTCCGCCGTAAAATGTTTTTCTTATGCAAAGTATATTTCGCTCCGCATGAATGAAAGCCTTCGTGTGAACGGAAATATCTTCGTATTTGCATATGCAGATAAGAGATGCAGTATCGATATCAAGCTCCTGACTCCAGTCTGTGATCCGCTCCTTCCGCAGCTCTTTTCCGTTTACCGTCTGCTCAATATTTCCAAACGGTATCAGCTCTCTTTCAAAGGTATCGCAATAGCGCCTGCCCGCCCACCATATATTTGCAGTCGGACAATCACGCCTGTTTTTCTTTATCTCATAACTTTCGGCAGTACAGGCATTTGTGCCGTCATAACCTATATAAGTGCATATTTCTCCGTTTCCAAGCATCGGGGCAAAATAATCGTATCTGTGTTCATTACCGTTATATTTCATATAATTCTCCGTATATCACAATATTTTGAGAGGTTACGGAGCTTTCCAGTCCCGTAACCTCAGTTTTTATTTTTTTAATATTAAAGTGTCTCCATCCATTCACCGATATAATCTGCAAGGACGTCATAACCTTCCGGATTTGGGTGGACACCGTCCGCCATAAGACAAACCGATTTATCAAACTCAGCGTTAAAAGCCGTATTATCATACAAATCAAGATACGGTATATTCCATTTTTCACAAATCTGCCTTGCCGCCGCGGCATACGCGGACATATCACCTATTTTATCGCTTATATTATAATTTATTATATATCCGATTTTAGCGTCGGGAGCGGTCTTCAAAGCAGAAGCAAATAAATTCTCCAATGCTCCGGCAATGGTTGAAGTATCAAAACCGTCAATCTGATCATTTGGTGTGACAGCGCCTATCTCCGCGGCGCCGGACCAAATATCATTTACACCGCCCTGAAGAATGATGTAGTCATATTTTCCGGCATCCGTACCGTCAAGCTGAGTGACTATTTCTTTACGTGCCGTAGACAGTGTCCAGCCGCTCCTCGCAACCGTTTTTGAATACATTCCGTATTTAAGAGCTATTCTTCCTCCCCATGAAAGACGATTATCGCCATAGTCATTAGCGCCATAGGCGATTGAATCGCCCAAATAAAGTGCGGTGCCGCCGTACAATACACTTTGCTTGTGAGGCTCACCGGCGCCAAGCAGCATTTGCTTAAGCTGCACCATATCCTCTGATGTTACGCCGCCTGTTTTACCGATGTCACTGTTGAGCTGATTAAGCAGCGTTCCGTCCGCAAAAAATTTCTTCATACGGATCAAATCTTTTATGTCCACTTTAGTGTCATCATTTGCGTCGCCGTAAATAACCTGCTGGATATAAGCATTATTGCTGATTCCGCCCGTGCTTTTGATTTTACTGTCTTCACTCAGCGCAAACCGCTCTGATAGACTGTCAGGATCTTTTATATCAAATAACAGCGTAATCCACTCGCCCTTATGCTCGCCCTCAAGCTTTATATGAACACTTCCGCCGTCAACAGAAATTTCCGCATCCTTATTCAGTTCCGAAATATTCCCATTTACAGAAGCCAATCTGTATTCATAAGCACCGGCATCAAATATCAGCTTAACATCAAGCGCTCCAACCTCGGAATCCGTGACAAGTGTAATCAGAACACGGTCAGCCAGCGCCTCGCGTTCAAGCCTCACCGTCACGTCATCCGCAATCATTTCAAGCTTCATGTCTGTTACCTGAGCGCCCTTGGCGGATTCAAAGGCGACAGCAGCCTTCAAATCGTCAGCGTAAAACTCTGTTATATCCGAACTAACAGGCAAGCCGTTTATCGTCGCTGTGACCTGTCCCGAAGCGGTAAAGCTAAGTCTGTATTTTTGCTTGTATGCAACCGCGAACTCTGCCGAAGCCATACCTCCTGCAGCTATTTCAAGCCCGGATTCTTCGGTTGCAGCCGCTCCGTCAAGCTCCCAGTTTTCAGGCACATTCGCTTCCGATGTATCGTTAAGCTCTGAAATTTTAAAGCTGCCAAAGCCACCCTGCGTTGATTTAACATTTGTAACAAGTGATACATATCCGCCGGAATAGCTGTCGTCAAGCTTTAATATAACGGATGATGCCTCAGAATCATCAACCGTAATTTTCATTCTGCTGCCCGAAACCGTAACCTTTACAGTATGCATTTTTCCGGCAGTGATATTCGCACTGACCTCCTCTGAGGTTTCGCCGAAACCAGGCAGCCCCTCGGACGTACGGTTAAAATACTGATAATTACCGCCTTTTACCGCACCGACGGCAGTTCTTGCGCCCTCGGCCTCAACATATACTAGAACTCCTCCCTTTGACTGTATGTTATTTGACGCAGTTCCGGTATATGCATACTCGCCGGGACGAGTTCCGAACATAATTCCGAAACGATTCCAGCTTTGCTTAAAGGTATAGGTGGCTTCAAAATCGGTAAATTCTCTTGCCTCATATGTTAAAACAGTAAGATTTTTAAAATCGTTGGCGTCCGAATTGCTTCTGTTGACATTGTTTGTAAGCATTCCGCCGTTATCAGCGCTAATTTTCCAAAGTTCTTCAACCTCCTGTTTCTCAGCAAGATTGTTTTCAGCCACATCTGCGAAATAATACGCGCTGAAATCTGTAAGCACAGAGCTGTTCACAAAATCATAAGGATACAGGCTTCTTGTAATCCCGTTTATTCTTATATCCTGCGTTTTCGAGGTGGCACAGGCAAAAGCCGAAAAATCTCTGTCATAATCATTTTTTTCATTACTTCCGCTTATTGTAAGACCGCCGAATCCGCCGCTTGTTTGATTATAACTCTCAACCAGTGATATATATCCTCCGCTGTAGTCCTCGGTAAGAGGAATTACAAATTCCGATGCTTCAATACCGTCCAAAATTCCGGTCAGCCTTTTTCCGGAAACAGTAATTTTCAGCGTATGGAGAGTTTTGTTGGAGGCATTAACAAAATCTTTCAGCTCAGAGGTGCCGTCCTGCTTGTCGTAAACATAAATCGATCCGCCGGGCACCGCCCCGTATATTCGTATTTTATTATCGTTTACCGACACAAAAACGCCGCCTCTTGATTCAAGCGAAACCATATATGAGCCGCTGCTCAATGGCTCTGTGGTATCATACGCAAATTCGCCCTGTTTTGTACCGAACATAAGACCGCGGAAACCCCCGTTTTTGCTGAAGGTGAAGGTCGCTTCAAAATCTTTATATTCTTTATCGCGATAGGTTAGTGCCGCAAGACCCTCGCTGTAGCTGTATTTACCGGTATTCGCATAAAGACGGGTATTATCGGCAATTTTCCACTGCGAAGCCAGGCTTACCGGTGTGCCTGTATTACCGTTACCTGAAGCCTTTGTCAAAGACTGGAAATAATAAGCGTCAAAATGCTTGGAAAGCTTTTCGGCATAATCACCGCCGGCTATGGCAGCAAAGTCTATACTGAAATCAAATTCTTTAATCTCCAGCGACCCAAAGCCGCCGGAAGCCCACATACTGTTTCCTACAAGCGAAATATATCCACCGTCATAATCTCCCGTCAAAGCAACTGTTTTCTTATTATCAGCCATTCCGTCTATGACAACAGTCAGTACAGAATCCGAAACGGTAATGCAGACGGTGTGATTCTTTCCCGCCGCAACATTTTCCTTTACCTCATCTGTGGCAGTACCAAAAGTTGCTATACCCTCTGTCGTGCGCTGGTAACCGTTCTCAACAGCGCCTAAAATCCGAATTTTCCCTTCGGAATCGATTATAACCACAATTCCTCCGTGTGAGGCAATATCACCATACGGCAGTTCGGATGTCCATGTAGTAGTTCCGGTATACGCGAATTCACCCGGCGCGGTACCTAACATAATTCCGAACACTTGAGAAGACTGGGAAAAAGTATATGTAGCCTGAAAATTTTTATAAGAATGTTTTGTATAGGTCAGCGCCGCCATATTCTTGAAATAACTGCCGTCCGACGGCGTTTTGATGGTCAGCCGATTGTTTTGAAGTCTCCACCGGGTATCTAATTCCTCCGCCTCACCGAAAGTATCATTTTCTACCGTTTCATAATAATAAGCATCAAAATCACCGTCCAGCTGAGAAAGCATATTAAGCGAGGTGAAATCCGTATGAAATTCCGAAACTTCCGGCATTGTACCCTTAGAATCAGACTCCGCTGCAATCGGAACAACTGTAAGTAATGCTATGAGTGAAACAATAAACGCAGACAGCTTTTTCAAGCAGGCTTGAATTTTCATAATATTCCCTCTTTCATAAAAATTTAAGTTAGTATTATTACTAAAATTATTTATTTTATTGTATCAGAATTAATGATATTAAACAACCGCAATTTCCGTAAAATAGGTTTGACTTTCGTAATTGGTTTAATAGTACACTGTTTTCTGTTAATAGCATCGTTCTTATAGTCAGGTAGAGCAAGGTCAACACCGTAATATAAAACCGAAAAGGATAATCCTATTTAAAAACTTCTCAATCTTCACATCGCATTCAAACAGAGACTAAAAATTGTCCAATCACTTTTGAACAGCATTGAATTTTTACCCTTTCAAGGCTTTTTCGCATTTTCGGAGTAATTTTTCACATTATGACAAAGGAAAAATCGTACTCCGTTAAAACTTTAACCTATAAAACAGAAAAATAAATCGGGCAGATGAAAACAAAAATCCACCCGTTTTTCGTTGCCCGCAAATCGAGGATTTCAGATGCTCCGTGTCACCTGCTGGTACGGGCTTGAAAAATGGGAGCAGTCCTCCGAACTGCTGACAGGGAAAATTTCTTACGTGCATACATGTACCTACTATATTATCTGAGATCTGGCCTTGTATTTTAATAAGGCGGAAAAAGCAAAAAAACCGTTCCGGTTTCTTCCGAAATTAAAACAGTATTCCGCAGACGGGCAAAATTTTAATCTGCCTCTCCCATTTTTCTGTCGGTGATATTGTGCATATCGATTGCCGGTCGTTTCATCTGTAGTACACCGCTGTGATCTTAGAGGTAAGAGACAACGCTGACTGCTGCGTACCAGCGTTTTGCCGCAGTAAAAACAGCGTTTGGATGCTTGGCGCGCTTAAGCACGGACATTTATTTCCAAATGGTGTGAGTTTTCTATCTCCGTTATACTATCTGGAATTATATAAAGAACCGCTGCTGGAAAAAGACAGGATACTGCAAAATGTATGTAATTTCATCTATAGTTTTATATTAAAATAACGGTCAGATCCATATAGATCTGACCGTTATTTTTTGTATCCTATTCAGTTGCTTTTGATTTATCCCCTAAGGATATCACGCTTAAGCCGCCCGAAATTTTATTTTAATTATTATAAAGCTTTATAGCTTGGGCTGACGCTCGCCTCTCTGTCTCTTTTTTAAAAAATACCACAGTAAACCGCCCGCGCCGACAGCGGCAGCCGCGGCTGAAATAATCAAAGCAGTTTTGCCGCCGGTTCCTTTCCCGGTCTGTGTATCCTGAGCTTCGGATTTCTCCGTGTCTTCAGCATCCTCCGGCACTTTACCGTCTTGCGTGTTTTCCGCGGGGGAGGCTGCTAAGCTTTCGCTCCCCGCGCCTGCAGAAGATGCGGAGGAAGACGGCTTCTGTTCCGATTCTAAATCCGACAAGGCGCTCTCGTCAAGCACAGGAACAGAGTTTACAAATAAAAGCGGCGAACTCTCACCCTTTTGAAAGGCAATCAGCGCCGAAAGGGCGAAAAAGACCTGCTGTGTAGCCGTGCTGTCTGCCGCGCCGCCTTTATGAGAAAATCCGCCGTCCGAAAGCCTGAATTGAAGCATACCGTCAAGCACGGTCCTGCCTTTTTTTATAAAACGCGCGTCTGTAAAAATATCTATGCCCAGCGCCGAGAGTGCAGCGATAACCTGTGCCGAGCTTTCGGCGTTTTCGACGCCGTAGCTTTTATAGCCGCCGCTGTCGGTCTGCTTTGCCGATAAAAATTCCAGCGCCTTATCAGCCGCCGTTTTTACCGCCGCGCTGACCGGATAATACGGAGCCAGCGCCTGCAGCGTCATAGCGGTAACGTCGGGGTCGCCGTAACTGCCGCCCACTGCCCAGCCACCGTCGCTCAGCTGTCTTTCAAGCAGCACCCTTACAACCGAGTCCGCAGTATGTGCGGAAGAAGCAAGACCGTTATTTATCAGATGCAAGCCGAACACATAGCTCATTATCCCCTGCTTTCCGACAGTATCGTCAAGCACCGACCGCATAAAATCAGTGCTTCTTATTCCGCACGCCGCAAGCGCAAGCGCCGTTTTCTGGCGGGAGGATGCGGCTTTAGGCAGCTCTCCGCCTTCAGAATAAGCCGCAAGCGCCTTTGAATATACGGAAAAATCAAGCGAGGCGTCATAGCTTTTAAGAGCAAAAAAGTACCATTCCGATGAGCCTATGCTCCGGGCAAGCACTGTGTCAAGCCATTGCTGAGCCGTATCAGAGCCGGAAGCGGTTAAATTATAACCGATAATTGACTCTGCTATATTTTCCGCCTCACCCACCGCTGAGACAGGCGGCGCAAACAAACCGGCTGCCAAAGCGAGTGCCGCCAGAGCCGCGAAGACAGAGCGGAAATTATTTCTCATATGATTTTTTAAGTCTCGCTACCGCAAGGAAAATCAGGCAGGCTGATAATACCGCCAAGGCAACAACAGCAATCAGCGTCCCCGGGGAAACTCCGTTATCCGCCGCGCTCACTTCGGTCATGCAGACCGGCGGCACCAGCACCGCGCTGTCCGACACCGCGCTTATCACGCAGTTTTTAGCCTCATCTATTTTAAGAGTGACCTTACCGTTTTCATCTGTTTTATAACCGGTTTTCACGCCGTCCACCGTTATTTCCGCGTTTTCAACCGGATATACGGCAGGATTCCATTCAGCGTCATAGCCTGCCGACTGAAGCGTAAGAGTAAATTCCTCGTTCTGCCTGACAGAAAGACTGTTAACATCGAAATATGTATATACGTCTGAAAAAGTATCGGTATCGGTATAAACATATGCGTTTATATAGTCGCCGTCCTTTATTTCGTCTGCAAGCGACATCGCGGAAGCGTTATTGACATAATAGCCGTAGCTTCCCCCGTTTTCCACGCCCCAAAGCTTTGTAAGCGAAAGCCCGTACTCTGTTTCCTCGAAAGCATAGCCTGCGGCGGCGCCTCCTTCGTATTTCGCCTCGTGCGCGGCGTAAAGCGCGTCATTTACCGTAAGTTTACCGTCGCCGTCGGTATCGGTCACCTCTATCCGTTCCTGCGCCAATTTGAGATTTCCGTCCGCTACGGTCACATATACAGCCGCCGTATCAGCCGCGGCGGTGCTTACCCCGCAGGCAAAGCATATTAAAGCCGCGGCGGCGGCAAGTGTTCTTTTGAATTTCATAGATAATACTTCCCCTTAATGTTCTGATTTCTGATTTGTATTTAATTATATATGCAAAGGCGCAAAAAAACAAGAGCAAAGTCGGATAATATCCGCGTTATGCTTGACCTTACGGCTAAACTAAGTTAAAATATTAAGTAGTATTAAAGACAAGGGAGGGGTCTGATGAAACGACTGCTTACGCTTTTTACGGCAATATGCGTAATCTTTTCGCTGTCGGGCTGTAAAATAGAGCTCCCCTCCTCCGAAGGCGCCCCTGCCGGTGAAAGCTCCGTCGGGAGCTGTACGGTTTCAATAGACTGCAAAACCGTTTTAAGCAATACAGAGCTACTTGACGGCTCAAAAAAAGAAATAATTCCGCCCGACGGTATTATTCTCGCCCCCGCGGATATTTCGGTTTACGAGGGAGACACTGTATTTGACGTGCTTAACAGAGCCGTAAGAAGCCGCGGCATACATATGGAATTCAGCACGACCCCGGGGTATAACAGCAGATATATAGAGGGTATAGCCAATCTGTACGCTTTCGACTGCGGCGAGCTCTCCGGCTGGGTATACAGCGTAAACGGTGAATTTCCGAACACCGGCATCAGCTCGGTCAAGGTAAGCGACGGCGATGTTATATGTATTCTTTACACCTGCGATTTGGGACAGGATGTCGGAAACGGCTACGGTGAGCGGCAATGAGCAGGGCTTTTGACTCGCTTCATCCGGCGGTAAGCTTCGTTTTTTTTCTATGCGCAGTCGGATTTTCTATGTGCTGTATGAATCCGGTTATGCTTTTAATATCCTTTATTTCCTCCCTGCTGTTCCTTTTTGTACTGACGGGCGAGAAAAGCCTTAAATATCTGCTTTTCTCTTTTCCTGCGGCAGCGGCGGTCGCCGCGGTAAACACCGCATTTAATCACCGCGGCGCAACCATACTGCTGTATGTAAACGGCAATCCTATAACGCTTGAATCGATAGTATACGGAACAGCCTCCGGCATAATGCTGATGTCTGTTATAATATGGTTTGCCTGCTTAAACAGGGTTATGACCTCTGACAAGCTTATATACCTCTTTGCACGGGTTTCACCCTCGCTTTCACTGCTTTTCTCTATGATACTGCGCTTTGTCCCTAAAATGAAACGAAGGGCAAAGCATATAGCCTCGGCGCAGAAATGCTCCGGCGCCGCCGCGGCAAAGACCGCAGACCGCATAAAAAACAGTCTTTCAGCTGTCGTAATACTTATTTCATGGAGCTTTGAAGACGCCGCGGACACCGCCGATTCAATGAAATGCCGCGGATACGGGCTGCCCGGAAGAAGCGTTTTTTATAAATACAGCCTCACCTTAAAAGACGTATCGGTTTTAGCAGCAATAATCCTGTTTGCCGCGTTTTCGGCGGCAGGCGGCATAAGCGGGGCGGTTTACGTCTCTTATTTCCCCGCGTATTCCGCCGCGGCGTGCGGAGGTCCCGCATTTTTTACATACGCGGCTTACGCGGTACTGCTCAATATACCGCTGGGGCTGTGCCTGACAGAGGAGCTGAAATGGTGCTTTTTGAAATCAAAAATTTAAGCTTTTCCTATCCGGAGGCTGAAAAAAAGGCGCTTGACTGCATTTCGCTGACGGTTAAGGAGGGGGAGCTTATTGTGCTGTGCGGTCCGTCAGGCTGCGGAAAAACCACTCTTCTGCGCTCTCTCAAGCCGCCCGCCGCTCCCCACGGAAGCCGGGACGGCGAAATACTTTACCGGGGAATCCCGTTAAACGAGGTTCCCGACCGCAGGCTTGCCGAAGAAATAGGCTTTGTTTTTCAGAATCCGGACAATCAGATTGTCACCGACAAGGTGTGGCATGAATTATCGTTTACGCTTGAAAGCTTAGGTCTTGACAGCGCAGCTATACGGCGCCGCACCGCGGAGATGTCGGGCTTTTTCGGTATAAGCGGCTGGTTTGAGCACGATACCGCCGACCTTTCGGGCGGGCAGAAACAGCTTCTCAATTTAGCGGCGGCAGCGGCGGCTTCACCGAAGGTGCTGCTGCTTGACGAGCCCACCGCCCAGCTTGACCCGGTAGCGGCGGCGGATTTTTTCAGCGCACTGCTGCGCATCAGCCGCGAGCTCGGCACAACCGTAATATTATCCGAGCAGCGGCTTGAGGAAATCCTGCCGTACGCCGACAGGGCGGCGGTTATGGAAAACGGCCGGATTATAGCCGACGGTACGCCGCAGGCGGTCGGAAAACATCTTAAGGAATCTGCAAACGGTATGTACGGCGCCATGCCGAGCGCTATGAAAATATATTACGGGCTTGACTCCGTCGGGGAATGCCCTGTATCGGTAAGGGACGGCAGGCGCTTTCTCGGTGAATATCTAAAAGATTTAAGCAATCGTCCATCGGTCGAAAGAAAAAAGACTGAGGAAAAGGCGCCCGCAATAGAGACGCGGGATTTATGGTTCAGATATGAAAAAGACTCGCCCGATATTTTAAAAAGCCTTAATCTTACCGTGCCGTCGGGAAGCTTTTTCGCGGTGACGGGCGCCAACGGCTCCGGGAAATCCACTCTTCTCTCTCTGCTTTCGGGGCTTTTAAAGCCCTGCCGCGGCAATATAAGGCTGGAGGGCAAAAAAATTTCCAAATACAGCCAGAGCGAGCTGTATTCCGGCATAGTTTCCCTGCTGCCGCAAAGCCCGCAGGCTCTATTTACCAAAAGCACTTTAAAGGAAGAACTGGAGGAGGCGGCAAAGGCGCGAGGCGTTTCAGAAGCAAGGCTTGACGAAATCCGGAGGCTTACCGATATAAAAGAGCTTTCAGACCGTCATCCGTACGATTTAAGCGGAGGCGAGCAGCAGCGCGCCGCGCTTGCTGAGCTTCTTTTGTCAGAACCGCGCATACTTCTGCTTGACGAGCCGACCAAGGGTATCGACGCCGTGTATAAATCCAAGCTTGCCGGGATTATAAAGAGGCTTTGCCGAAATGGAACGACAGTTTTAACGGTATCGCATGATATTGAATTCTGCGCTGAATACGCCGACTTCTGCGCAATGCTGTTCGACGGCAAAATAATTGCCTCAGCCCCTGCCCGCGATTTTTTTGCGGGGAACACCTTTTATACAACCGCGGCAAACCGCATATCCCGTGATTATTTCAGCAACGCCGTCACGAACGACGAGGTGGTAGAGCTTTGCAGGAAACAAAAAGAAAACTGAAACGTCAGCCGCTGCGCGCCGCGGCGTTTGTCTCGGCACTAATACTTATCCCTGCCACAATGGCGGCGGGAATAATCTTTTTTGACGGCAGGAAATACTATATAACAAGCCTTCTGTTAATACTGTATATTATGCTCCCGTTTTTTCTGTCCTTTGAGCGCCGAAAACCGCAGCCAAAGGAATTAGCCGCCGCCGCGGTTATGTGCGCGGTTGCCGCAGGCGGCAGAATTGCGTTTTTCTGGCTTCCGCAGTTCAAGCCCACGGCGGCTCTGATAATAATGGCGGGAATATCCTTCGGACCTCAGAGCGGCTTTCTTTTAGGCGCGGTAACGGCATTTGTCTCTAATTTTTATTTCGGACAGGGTCCATGGACCCCCTGGCAGATGCTGGCTTTAGGGCTTACCGGTCTTGCCGCCGGGCTGATCTTCAAAAAAAGCTATCTGCCGGATAACCCGCTATTGCTCTCGCTGTTCGGCGCGGCTGCAGCAATAATAATATACGGCGGAATAGTAAACCTCGGCTCGCTGCTGATAAGCACCGGCACCGTAACCGTCAGGTCGCTGGCGGCGTCATACCTCGCGGGGCTGCCTATGGACGCGGTTCACGCGGCGTCTACCTTTATTTTTCTTTTCTTCGCCGCAGGTCCGATATTAAAAATACTCAAGCGCATCAAAGCCAAATACGGGATTTACGTCTGAAACGCCTCTGACCGTTAAAGAAATTACGCAAAAAGCTTTTATTTCTATTTACACCAGGCAGTAAAAAAGGTATAATAGAAACACAGTATTAACAATCGGAGAATTTTTATGGAGCTTAATTCTAAAAACATAAAAAAAATCCTGCTTATAATCCTGATAGGCTCTGTCTTTTTTACCGCCGTGCAGAATTTTGAGCGTCTGATGTCATGGCTCAGTGCCGTTGCCGCGGTTTTCCGTCCGGTTATAACCGCGCTCTGCATAGCCTTTGTGCTGAATGTGCTGCTGAGCGCGCTCGAGGAAAAGGTATTCAGGTTTATGAGCGGCAGCAGGCACAAGTTTGTCCGCAAGGCAAAACGTCCGCTGTGCATCGTGCTTACCTACCTGATCGCTTTCGGAATTTTAACCGTGCTTATCTGGGTAATAATTCCGGATATTTCCGAGACCGTAGTCTATCTTGCCGAAAGACTGCCCTCCTTTGCCAATGAATCCCGCGTCTGGATAGAGGACGTACTGGATAACTTCAATCTCACACAGGAAGCCCTGCCTAATATAGAAATAGACTGGACTGCGGCAGGCAACGCGGTAAAGGACTATATTCTCGGATATTCGGAGGCTATCTTCGGAAGCGCCGTAAACATTACCACCTCGCTGGTTTCGGGCATTTACAATACGGTTTTCAGTATTTTAATCTCAGTATATATTCTTGCCCAGAAGGAGCGTATCGGAAGATTTACCGTCCGGTGCATCGACACGTTTATACCGAAAAAGGCGGCAAACGCCATATATCACGTTTCGGCAAGAGCTTACGAATCGTTTTCAAGATTCATTGGAGGTCAGCTCACCGAATCAGTAATACTGGGGCTGCTTTTCTATATAGGAATGACTATCTTCCGCTTCCCGAACGCCGCGGTAATATCAATCCTTATCTGCATCACCTCTCTGGTGCCCATCGTCGGCGCAACCATAGGCGTAATCATCGGCTTCCTGCTTATTTTAATAACTAATCCCATCAAGGCGCTGCTTTTCATTGTATTTTTCATTGTTATTCAGCAGCTTGAAGGCTCGCTCATCTATCCGAAGGTCGTAGGAAAATCAGTCGGTCTTCCGGGTGTGATAGTCGTTTGCGCCGTCCTTGTGGGCGGAAATATCGGAGGTATTCTGGGCGCTTTAACCGCTGTGCCCACCTCGGCGGTTATTTTCGTGCTTCTGAAGGAAGCGATAGCTAAGCATGATTCAAAAACAGCAAAAAAAGACATTTCGGAGGAAAGGAAAGACAGCAGCACGACTTAACCGGAAAATATAGTCCCATCCTTAATACACAAAAAATCCCGACAAAAATCTGTCGGGATTTGAGCGTGTCGAAAAAGTCGACACGCTCTTGGTCGGGGATGCCGTTCGCTCGAAAATCAAGATTTCCGGACTGCACTCTATCCCCGCCAATACCACCCCAGTGCCCTTGAAAAACCGCTTATAAAGCGGTTTTTCGCTTATAAAGTGTTTTTCCGCCGCGCTTGTCAGCGGAAAAACAAAATGCGGCTGAACGCCGCAAAAAAATCAGATTTCAGGTTTTTCAACAGTCTGAAATCCCGACAAAAATCTGTCGGGATTTTTTACATATACCGCAGCCGGATTTCTTTAAAACGCTTTGCGGCTTTTCCTTTAAATTTTCACCTGCTTCGCATATTCCTCATAATCCTTATGCCACTGCTTATAGTCGGCGTCCCGCCTGCGGTCGGTAAGCGAATAATTCCTTATTAAATATTCGCCGATAAACAGCGTCGCCTTTCTGGCCCCGCGGCTGTTCAGATGATTGCCCCTGTCTCTCGTATCGGTACTCCAGTCAAATCCGAAACGGTCGCGGTCAATATTAAGATCCAGAAAAGGTATGCCGTTTTTATCCGCGTAAGCTTTAACGGCGTTGTGCTTTTCATAGTTCCACGAGCTTTGTGACGGGAGCTCCAAAAACAGCAGCTCTATGCCGTTTTCACGGCAGGCTTTAACCAGCATATCGAGCGGAGCCTTTGCCGAAAGCGGAATTGAAGCCTTCTTATCGGTCTTTACCATATACTCGCCGCCGACATAACCCTTTACATCGTTGCTCAGCCACTGTCCCTTTGTAGCGCAGTGAGCGGTATAGCACGGCTTTTTAAAAAGCTCGCGCAGACCGGTGGTTTTCCACCTATCGTGGTACTGAAAAACCGAAAACGCGGAGCCGGCTGATGCGTTTATAATTTTTGCCGCAGTTTCCGCAAGCTTTGACTTGATAAAAAGCTCATCAGTTTCAAAAATCACCAGCTTCAGGTCGTGACGGCTCATAATTTTTTTCAGCTGCGAATAGCTTTGCGCCACCGACTGATGACCCTCGGCGCTGACATACGAGGTATAGCCGTACATATTCCAAAGCTCCATAGGCGAAAAACCGCTGTACGCGTCGGAATTTCCAAGCACCGCTATCTCTATTGAATTTTCCGGCTCTGAAAAAAAGCCGTTGGCGTTAGGATTTATTATCCCGCCCTCCGGCGTGTTATCCTTAGGGGCCAGCATATATGAAGCCGCCACCGTAAGAAGAACGAGCAGGCAGAGAAAGCTTACCGCTCTTAAAAACTGTTTTATTCCGACCTTATTCATAAAAAACACATCCTAAAACTGCCCGTAAATAAAATCTACCGCATCGTAGCCGGTGCCGTAGGCACCGAAAACTACTATAGCCATAATGAGACCGGCGTATGCTGCCCAGCGCACCGCAAGCCTCTGCTTTGCCACGCTTTCGCGTATTTTTATACCCTTTTCCTGCAGCAGGCTTACAATAAACATTGCCGAAGCGCCGAGAAGCACTATAAAGAAGTCCTGACGGTCCATTCCGCATTTCAGGACCGTTCCGGCAAATCCGCCCGCGTCAAACGAGACGAACAGCCGCTTCAGCATTTCAAGCCATACAGATACCGAATCGGCGCGGAACAGCATCATTCCGCCGATTACGAGCGCCGACGTCCTTAAAATTCTCAATGCGTTGAGCAGTCTGCCTTCCCGCCTTAAGGAAAGCGCGGAAAATCCGCGGGCAATCAGCGGCTCAAGCAGCATTCCGAGCATCATCAAAGCGTAATAGTAAAGCCCGTATATCAGATATTTAATTCCCGCGCCATGCCAGAAGCCTATGCCTATCCAAGTGATAAGCAGCGCGAAGGCGGTCGGCAGAAACGAGCCGAAATGCTCGCCCAAGCGCGCTCTTGCAAATTTGCCTGTCCGTATGCACGTCGGCGACAGCGAGACCGGATAAAAAACATAGTCCCTAAGCCACGCGCCGAGAGTTATATGCCACCGCCGCCAATTTTCGCTTAAAAAAAAAAAAAAAAACGGACGCTCAAAATTTTTTGCAAGCGGCACGCCGAAAAGCTGCGCGCTGCCGGTCACAATATCCATACAGCCGGAAAATTCCGCGTAAATCTGAAGCGTATAAAGCGCGCCGGCGGCAAGCAGAATGCTTCCGGAATAGCCGCCGTGATTTCCGAAGACCTCAGAAACAAAGAGGTTGACACGGTCTGCGATTACCATTTTCTTAAAAAGACCCCACGCCGTAAGCTGAAGCCCTTTTGTAAGATTGTCATAGCTGAAGCCGTGACCCTCGTAAAGCGGGTCGGCAAGGTCGTCGAATCTGCCTATAGGTCCTTCGGTTATTTGCGGGAAAAAGGAAAGGAAAAGAGCTACCTTTCCGAAATTATGCGACGCACGGTATTTTCCGCGGTATATGTCTATGACATAGCCCGCCGCCTGAAGCGTATAATAGGAAATTCCCAGCGGCATCAGAAATTTAAATTCCGGCAGGACGAAATTCAGTCCTGCAAATTCAGAGGCGCGGTTAAAGATACCGGCGAAGAAGCCGGAATATTTTATTGTCAGAAGTATTCCGAAAATAAATCCGAGAGTTAATACAACAACCGCTTTTTTCTGATAATTTATAAGGGTCTTTAATTTCTTCTTTTCTTCACGCTCAAGCCCTTTTTTCGCAAGAGCCGACGTATATGCTATGCAGTCAAGCAATATCCCGGCGAAATACACCGCGGCGGTGGCAAGCAGGAGAAAAACCGTCAGCTTTCCGCTGTTCAAAGCATAAAAAACATAGCTTGCCGTCAGCAGTACCGCCCATTTGAATTTTTTGGGCACCACGGTATAAAAAATAAAAACCGTGCCTAAAAATATCAGCAGATAGGAATAAGAGGTATAGCTCATACCGTCTCACCTACTCATCCGAAAGTCTTTCTACCAGAGCCGAAACAGCCTCCGCGTTTTTAAAGTTTTCCGGAACCAGGTCTACCGGAGTTATGCTGATGTCGAACTCATCGTTGAGCGCGCCGACCAGCTGCACTATCTTAAGCGAATCAAGAATATGCTTTTCCAGCAAATCGTCCTGATTTTTCCAGTCCGTTCCCGGGCTTATCTCATCTAAAATTTCAATATCCTGTTTTATCATATATATCAACCTCCGTTCCGCCGTATTCCGGCGCAGACCTGCTTATAGCTTCCGGCAAGCAGCCTCCGGTCTATTTTTCCGTTTTGATTAAGCGGCATTTCCTTAATTTTATACACCTTTTGCGGAAGCATGTATTCGGGCAGCCTTTCGGACAGACCCGGCATTATTTCCTCCCTGTCTTTACCGCCCGAATATATAAGCACTATTTTCTGCTCGCTCCTGTCATAAACCGCCGCGCAGCTTGAAACTCCGCCCAGCGCCGACGCCGCGGACTCAATTTCCCCAAGCTCTATCCGGTATCCCATATGCTTTATCTGGGAATCAGCTCGGGAAACATACATAAGCTCGCCCTTTTCATTGTATCTGACAATATCCCCTGTTCTGTAAACCGTTTCGGGATAGCAGTTGTTAAGCGGATTCTGCACAAATGCCGCCGCTGTCTTTTCGGGATTGTTGTAATACCCCGCGGCAAGAAACGAGCCCCTTGCGTAAAGCTCGCCCTCCTCGCCCTCGCGCGCCTCGGTTCCGTCCTCTTTAAGCACAAAAACGTCGCAGTTGCCGCAGTGCCTGCCTATCGGAAGCGTCTCGCCACCGTCAAATTTTCTGTCGACAATATAATAGGTGCATATATCGGTCGTTTCGGTAGGTCCGAAAAGATTCGCAAAAACCGCATCAGGGATTTTTTCCATCCAGTAGTTAAGCTGCTTTACGGGACAAACCTCGCCGGCGAAAAGCACCTTTTTGATATATTTAAGCCCGCAATAGTCGAGCGCCCTCCAGTTTGCTATTATGCCGAGCGCCGACGGCACCCAGTAAATCGTGTTTACCCTGCGTTCGTTCAGAAACTCGAGCAGCTTCATCGGAAAGGAAAAAAGCGTCTTAGGTATAATATTGAGCTCGGCGCCGGCGTAAACGGTGCTGAAAACGTCTGAAACCGACATACTGAAGTAAAACGGCGTCTGGCTCCCGAAAACAGTGCCGCGGTCTATTTCAAAGGTCTCCGCGTACCATTTGATATATGTCAGCACGCTTCTGTGGCTTACCGCCGCACCCTTAGGCACGCCGGTAGAACCGGAGGTAAAAAGCACATACGCCAAATCAGTGTCTATCGCCCTGCTCCTTATTTCCGACAGTATTCCGTTTTCCTCCGTGCACTCCGCCGCCTCGGCGTATTCTATTACGCGCCCCTTAAATCCTGTTCCCGCAAGACTTTCGGAATGTCCGTCAGCTATAACGGCGGCCGGTTTTAAGACCGAGAAAACCGTTTTTATTCTTTCGGCGGGCGTGTCCGGATCAATTACCGTGTAAAAATTTCCGCTGCAAAGCACGCCGAACATAGCGCCGAGCGTCCTGACAGAACGGCCGAGCATAACAGCAACCGGAGCTTTATATATTCCCGTTTTTGCAATATACGTTCCGACGCTTCGCACCGTATCAAGGAAACCGGCGTATGTCACGTCAGCCGAGTCGTCTCTGAAAACCGTCTTTTCAGGGCTTACTGCCGCCGACCTTTCAAGCATTTCAATTATATTCTTCATAAAACTCACCCCGCGGGCGGCATTTTGAGCCGCCCGTTTTAAGCTTTTATCTGTTCCTTATGGCGTCTATAGGACGCTTTGAGGCAATCCGCTTAACCGGCAGGAAGCTTGCAATAAACGCCACCAGCAGGCTGACCGCCAAAAGCAGAAGCAGCTGCCTTATTCCAAAGTTCAGTATGGTTATGAGAATCCCCGCTTGGGTTCGCATCAGATGGTTGAAAATAGCCGTCGCTGCAAAAACGCCGATACTCGAAAGCACAAAGTTTATCATAGCTATTACAAAGCTTTCGGCAAAGAATATTCTGAAAACATCGTTGCTGCGGGAGCCGATTGCCCGCAGTATTCCTATCTCCTGCTTTTTATAGGAAATGCTGGTACCGATAAAGTTGGCAAGCATAAGCGCCGCAAACGCCGCAAAGCCGACACCTATCCAGAAGAAGTACTTGGAAAGCACCTTAAGCGCGTTGTTTACCGAATCAAGCTCATAGGTTACCGAGTTTTGTATCTGATAGCGCACGCTGCTGTCCTCGCGGTAGCAGTACTCAACCGCCGAGCGCACCCCGTCCTTTGATTCAGGCATAGCACCGACCGCAAATTCATAGATATTATCCGAGCCGTCGGTATATTTGCTGAAAAGACTGTCGCTTGCGACAACAGTAGAGGAAAGCCTGGATGTGCTGTTTTCACTTTGATTGTCTATTATTCCGACCAGCTTGAAGCCCTCGGTATTAGTGTCGTTTGAAAAATCGTATTCCCATGCCGTAAGCTCGTTCTTATTTTTGAAAAACGCTGCGTAATCGTCTGTTACCTCTTCCTCTGTATAAAACTGAAGCGCGTCGGCAGTGGCGATTATTTCCTTTTCTCCGAGCTCCCTTTTCTCACCGTCTATCCAGATTATCTGCTCGCCGCTTATATCCGACATACGCGCCATATACTGAGAATCGACGCCGAAAGCCTCGTTTACGCCGTTAAAGCTCAAAAATCCCTCGGTTATCTCAGTCATCGGCGGCTCCTTTTCTATGAGCTTATCTATATAGCCGTCTCCCACCATAACTATTCCGGCATAGCTGTAAGCCGAAGCGGAGGCAAACTCGTTGTAAAGCACATAATCTATAATCTGCTCGGCGTTTGTCTGATTTTCCTTTTCCTTAGCAAGGGACAGATACCTGTCAAAATCAAAGCCTGTGTCAATAACCGCCGTCACGGTGAAGCTTACGCCGTCAAGCGTCAGCGTCTTTCCGAGCAGGTCGCCGTATTCGTTTATTTTTTCAAAAACCGGAATCTTATCGCCTGCGGCGTTTTCGGTAAAGGTTGTTCCGTCAAAATAGCCCGCTTTTTTGAAGGTCTCAAAAATATATTCGCTTACGGCTATCTCGTCCTTTGAGCCGTCTGGGAGTTCACCTGCTAAAAGCTTAAAGCCCATATCCTTAATAACGCTGTCGTCAATCTCGGCAAAGCCGCCTGAGAAGCCGGTCGAATATATGCTGTATTCGGTATCTGTAAGGCTGACCTCAGGATTTATCTGCGAGCCGAATGCAAGCTCGGAGCCTGCGGGACGGAAAACGCCGTGCATTTTCACGCCTATTCCCTCTGAAATCTCCGAAAGATTTTTTTCGGAAATTCCGTAGCCGTAATCCTTCCAGTACTCGTTTCCGCCGCTGCCGACCTTTTTGGATTTCGCAACGGAAAGATATTCAACGTTGCTGTCCGTAAGCGAGTTAGTGCAGGTTCTGATATGATTGTATGCCCCAAAGGTGTCCGACAGACCGAAAAGTCCGAACGCGATGCAGGAAAGCAGAATGGTTACTACAAGCCTTATCTTCTTGTATTTCAGTCCGCTTGCGCCTATTTTAAAGGCGTTTTTCAGCGGAAGCTTTGATTTTATCAGCTTAAAGCCGGAGCCGTCCCTTTCGGCAATTTTTGATATATCGGTTTTTACAAAGCGTTTTGCAGAGCCGCTTCTGCCCGAAACAGTGATTTCAAGAGAGCCTGTTTTAAGCTTTTCAATATAAGCGTTTATAGCGCTCCGGTCTTCCTCGGTGATGTGATACCCGCACGGCACCTCCACCACATTATCGTGAAATTCGAGTCCTTCGGGTTTGCTTTCAGCGTCTGCAGGCGCGCTGTCAAGCTCCACGTCGCTTATTACCCGTCCGTCTGACAGCTCTATTATCCGGTCGGCGTAATGCTCTGCAAAATCGCGGTCGTGCGACACAACTATTACAAGCTTTTCCTTTGACAGCCTCTTAAGTGTGTCGAACACCTGACGCCCCGTGTTCGAGTCAAGCGCTCCGGTGGGTTCGTCCGCCATTATTATTTCGGGCTTTTTCACCAGAGCGCGGGCTATCGCCACCCTCTGCTTCTGTCCGCCCGAAAGCTCGTTCGGCTTTCTGTCGCCGAAGCCGTCAAGGTCTACCTCCTTGAGTATTCCGTTTACCTCGTCGTCGTTTGCCTTTCTGCCCTGAAGCTCTATCGCAAGGGCGATATTCGCCCCGACGGTAAACTCGTCAAGCACATTGTATTCCTGAAATATAAAGCCGACATAGGTGTTGCGGTAGGAATCAAAGTGCTGCTGAGTAAAGTTTTTGGAGGATACGCCCTTTATGATTATCTCGCCGCCGTCGTATTTATCAAGACCTCCGAGTACGTTCAGCAGAGTGGATTTTCCGCTGCCGGATTTACCCAAAAGAAAAACCATTCCCTTATCTGGAAATTTAAGCGACACCCTGTCAAGAGCTGTGACCGGAACGCCCTTCTTAGGTTTGTAAATCTTGACAAGCTCTCTTGTTTCCAACATGTTTTTACTGCCTCCTGTTATATCTTCTGTACCAATCGTTCTAAGTGTACTAATTCAAATAGTACAGATGTATAATACCACACTTAATGCCGATTGTCAATAACCGTTATAATTTTTTTATCCGCCGCCTCAGCGCGGCGGCTGTTCCGACTAATAAAAGCTCTGACCCGCTTTGTCCTGCAGCTTAGCGCCGGAAAGCCGGCGCTCTCAGTCTTTGTTCTTTTTGGCTTTTCGTCCGCAGATTTTATTATATATCAAAAGTCCGAGAAGACTTAAAACTATCGTAGCCGCGAAAACAATAACGGCAAACTCGTATTCCTTTACGCCGAGCGCACTGCCGCCGACGGTTGATGTGATGATTGACGGAAGCCGCGCCACTGAAATTATCAGTATGAATTTTGAGATGCTGATATTTGTAAGCCCCACAAAGTAGGTAAGCAAATCCTTAGGCGTACCGGGCAGGAAAAAGACTATAAAGGTTATAAGGCTGAGCCGCTTTTCGTTCTGAAGAAATTTCAGCTTTTTTATCTTTTCAAAATCAAAGAATACCTCAATAAGCCTTATTCCGAATTTCCTTACAAGACCGAACACTATCAGACTTCCGAGGGTCACCCCCACGACGCAGAGTACAGTCCCCTCCACCGCGCCGAAGGCATAGCCCGCTCCTATTTCAAGCGGCTCGCCCGGCACCAGCGCTATAATCACCTGAAATATCATCATTCCTATAAATATAAGCCAGCTCCACAGACCGTTAGATTTAACCCATTCCCTGAACTGCTCCGGTTCAGACACAAGGCTTACCATAGGTCTTCCGATAAACCAGGTAACCGCGGCGGCGAATGCCAGCAGCAGAATTATTGCGCATACGCTCAGTATCTTTTTTTGCTTCGGTGAAAGTCTTTTTTTGTCATTTTGAATACTCATTTAACTTAGTCCCTATATCTTTTTTAAGCTGTTCCCAGGCGTCCTCATGCTCCACATAATAAAGCGGGCATAATTTTTCGGTGATGTCATAATGCCTTATAACGTCCGACTCGTCAAGCCCCAGTTCGTTAAGCAGCCACGCCGTAAGCCTAACCGCAGAAGAATAGGAGGCGTCATTGAACTGTCCAGTCTCGTCGGGATGGCAGACCTCTATCGATATTGTGTCGTTATTGCGCCAGTTGCTCGCCGCCGATTTTTCCCACAGCGGCACGCACTGGATTATCTCGCCCTCAAGCCCGACCAAAAAATGAGAGCTTACTTCGGTTGTCGGCTTATTGTAGTAATCGCGGTTATTTTGCGCCGAGGTTCCGGGATTCCCGACATAGTGTATCACAATATTCTTTACTCCGTCAAGTGCAGCACCGGTTCTGGCGGTATTGTGAACGTATATAAGCTGTTCATCTATCCAGTCCGGAATCTCTATCGCCTTTAGCTTTTCGGTTACCGCCGTCGTATCGCCGGAGCCGTTGACAAGCCGCCTGTAAAGCTTTACCCCGCCTATGGACACCCCTGTTATTATACCGACAAAAAGCACAAAACATATTATTCTTCTGAAAATTATTTTTCTTCTGCGCCGGCGTTCATAATAAACCCGGCGCGCGCTGTAATTGCCTTCCGACATTGCTTAACTTCCTTTTTGTATTGAATTGAAGGTGAGCGTGACCTTGAAGAGATCGCCGTCTATATCTATATCAAGCGTTCCGTCCTGAAGTTCGGTAAGACTGCGGGCTATTGAGAGCCCCAGACCGCTGCCCTCGGTATTGCGCGAGCGGTCGCCTCTGACAAACCTTTCGGTCAGCTCCTCGCCCGAAATGTTAAGCTCATAAGCCGAGATATTCTTGAATATAACCGTCACGGTTCCGCTGCTTTCAGCGACGTCCAGATAAACGCGGGTACCCTTTTGGGAATATTTGCAGATATTGTTCATAAGATTATCGAAAACGCGCCAAAGATGCCTGCCGTCAGCCATTATTAAAACCGGCTTTTCCGGCAGCCCCAGCACAGCGGTAAGCCCCGCGGCTTTAAGCCGCTCGTCAAACTCGCCTACCGTCTGGGAGAGAAGCACCGAAACGTCGCTTTCCGCAAGATTCACGGCAAGACTGCCTGTTGATGCCTTTGAAGCCTCAACCAAATCCTCAATAAGCTTTTTAAGCCTGCCCGACTGACGGTCAAGCACCTCTATATAATTTTTTATGTTTTCGTTTTCGGGATTTTCCTTCTTTATCAGGTCAACATAATTTATAATAGAGGTAAGCGGAGTTTTTATATCGTGAGAAACGTTGGTGATAAGCTCGGTTTTAAAGCGCTCGCTCTTCATTTTTTCACTTACCGCCACCGAAACTCCCTTGTTTATATTGTTTAAATCGTCGCAGAACTCCTTGAAATCGCCGTACATATATTTTGTATCTATCTTGTATTCAAGATCGCCTCCGGCTATTCTCTCGCCGCCCTGCTTTATCTTCTGAAGCGCAACGGCTATGAATATCACAACCGTTATTATCGCCGCCGTAAAGCAGAACCATAAAAACAGAAGCGTTCCGGGATAAAAGCTGAACAGTGAATATACGATGAGCTGAAACGCCGCGGCGGCGCAGCATACGGCGGCGGTTTTGCCGACAAGCGGTATATTCTTGAAGGTATACTTCAGCCAGCCGAAGAATTTCCCGACATATTTTAAAATAAATCGGACCGCCTTATATATAACATTGTTTTTAATAAGCGTACGCGTTTTAATACGCGTCGCAATACTGAGGACATAGCCGAGCGCAATAAAATAGTCCGCCGTAAGCACCGCCGCCACGATTACGGCAGTCCCAACGAAGCTGCTTGTGTAAACCGTCTGTCCTATCAGCGCCGCGCTTAAAAACGCCAATATAACGACCGCCGCGGTCAAAACATCAAAGGGAATGCGGTCAAGGTGATTGGTCTTTATTTCTCCGCCGTTTCTGTGACCTGCCGCGGCGCAGAGATAGCATAACAGCGCAGCCCATAAAACCGCAGACGCCGCCCCTATTACAAAAACGCTGTAGCGGATGCTGTAAAGGAAGTCCGATGCGTCAAGCAGAAACATCGTAAAGCCGGACACCGCGGCTTCGGGAATATAGACGGTTATATCCGCGTCGCCTATTTCTACCGCGATCTCATAGCCGTAATCGTCATTATATACATATTCGTATATATCAACATTCTCAGCCGTTCCGGTAAACATATATTCCTCGCCGCTGTAATTGGAAGCAATCAGTTCGCCTGTCACGCAGTCGTACATTGTGAAGTAGAATCCCCGTTCTCCGGCGTAGGTCTTCATATCTATATCCGACGCGTAAGCATTGACCAGAGAATGTGCCGCCGGAAGTATTTCACGGTCTGTAATCAGCGTCTTCCTGATGTCCTCGGTTTTTTCCGTATAATAGCCGCTGTCAGCCATAAACAGCGCTGCCGCAACCGAAGCGGCAAGCAGCGCTGCCGCGAAGAAAGAAAGTATAATTGCGGCAATCTTTACCGCAAGACTTTCCGTAAGCTTTTTCATTTTGCGTCACCGTTTTCTATTTTATAGCCGTGAGCCCATACAACCTTAAGATAACGCGGTTCGGCGGGGTTTATTTCTATCTTCTCACGAAGATGCCTTATATGCACCGCCACGGTGCTTTCGGCGCCGTAGCCGTCGCCGCCCCATACCCTGCGGTAAATCTCTTTCGGAGACATTACCGCGCCGGCGTTTTTCATAAGCAGCTTCAATATCTCAAACTCGGTGGGAGTAAGGGAAATCTCCTCGCCGTCAGCAAAAACCTGCTTTGTCTTGTCGTTAAGCTCGATACCTCCTATGGTATATCCCTCCTGCGGTTCGGCTTTCTGCCCGCCGCCGAGCTGCATATATCGCCTTAGCTGTGATTTTACCCTCGCGATGACCTCGACAGGATTAAACGGCTTTGTAACATAATCGTCGGCGCCGACATTAAGCCCTAAAACCTTATCGGTGTCCTCGCTTTTGGCGGTGAGAAGTATAACCGGAATATTTGAAATTTTCCTTAATTTTACCATTGCGGTGATTCCGTCGCATTCGGGCATCATTATATCCATCAGAACAAGATGTATGTCGTTGTTTTCGACAACGCTTACCGCCTCGTTTCCGTTATATGCGGAAAAGGTGTTGTAGCCCTCCGCCTCAAGATATATTTTAAGCGCCGAAACAATGTCCCTTTCGTCATCGCAGATTAAAATGTTATACATTCTCTTCCCAACCTCCGGTAATATTATAGCAAAACAATTTTTAAGAAAAAACAGCCTTATATATTAAGATTTCTTTAAGATTGAAAAAACAATTTTTAAGTGTTATAATAATGCTGCAAATACATAAATATTGGAGACGCTGATATGAAGCTTGAAATTCTGAACGGCTGTCCTGACTTCATACGGGATTTCCTGACCTACAACGAAATCATAAAGGGCAAGTCCTCCCGCTCGGTTGAGGGCTACTATATTGATTTGCGCACATTTTTCCGTTATATGCTGCTTATAAGGGGAAAGGTGCCTAAGGACAGCGAATTTGAAAAAATAGACATATCGGCGGCTGACAGGGAACTTGTGCGCTCGGTTACCATATCCGACCTGTACGCGTTTATGGTATTCTGCAAAAACGAGCTGAACAACAACACCGCCACAAGAGCGCGCAAAACCTCAACCCTGAGGATTTTCTTTAAATATATGTCGGTCCAGACCCATCAGATAGAAAGCAATCCCGCTCAGCTGCTTGAAACGCCCAAGGTAAAGCAGGCGCTGCCGAAGCATCTGACGCTGGAAAACTCTCTTGAACTGCTGAGATCGGTCGACGGTCCCAATAAACAAAGGGATTACTGCATTCTTACCCTGTTCCTGAACTGCGGGCTGAGACTTTCTGAGCTGTGCGGACTGAATCTTTCGGATGTTTCGGGCGACGGAACTATGACCGTCACCGGAAAGGGAAATAAGGAAAGAATCGTTTACCTTAACGACTCCTGCAAAGCGGCGCTGAAAAATTACCTTTCGGTAAGACCGAACGAGGGGATTCCCGCAAACGAAAAAAACGCGCTTTTTATCAGCCGCAACCACAGAAGGCTCAGCCCCAAAACGGTACAGCACATAGTAAAGACCTGTCTTGAAAAGGCGGGGCTCGGAGGAATGGGATATTCCACCCACAAGCTACGCCACACCGCCGCCACCCTTATGTATCAGCACGGCAATGTGGATATACGCGTATTAAAGGACATTTTAGGTCATTCAAACTTAGGCACGACCCAGATTTACACCCACGTGTCTGACACGCAGATAAAGCAGGCGGTAGATTCAAATCCGCTTTCCTCCGTCAGGGCAAAAACAAAATAAACGGCTGTCTCACTTTGCGTTAAGCGAGGCAGCCTGTTTTTATTCCTCTGTGATTTCCCGGCTTGCGGACGCTTGGGCGCTTTGGTTCTGCGAATTGTATTCCTCCTCAGTCAAAAGGTAGCTCGAAACCGCGTAAACCGTCTGACCGTTGTATAAAAGCCGCGTCCAGCCCTTGTCGCTTACGCCTGTGCGGAGGACAAACTCACCCCGCTTAAGAGTATATACCACCTGCGAGCCGTCGGTTGTCGGCGCGGTGCGAAGACGAGTTTCTATCTTCGCGGTCATATTGCCCGAAGCGGCGGCAAAGCCGTCCGAAGGCTCCGCATCGGAAGACGCGGGCGGCGAAACACTGCTGTTCACCTCGGTGGTAAGCAGGCTCGTTTTGGCGTAAACCGTCCGTCCGTTGTAGGAAAGCCGCGTCCAGCCGCTGGGGCTTATACCGGTGCGGGTGACAAACTCACCGTTTTTTATGGTCGCCACAATTTCACTGTCGGTGCTGGGTCCGGCGCGGAGATTAGTTTCTTCCTTGGCAGTATAGCTTCCGCCCGCCGCAGTAAAACCGTCCGAAGGCTCGGCTGCCGGCGGCTTGTAATTTTTATCCGAAGTGAGAAAGCTGGTTATCGCGTAAACCGTCTTTCCGTTATACAAAAGCTTTGACCAACCGTTGCTGCCCTCGGCGGTGCGCTTTAAAAACGTGCCGTTTTTAAGCACCCCCACAATATTGCTCTTTGTAGTGGCGGCGTCGCGCAGGTTGGTCTCTATCTTGGCTGTCACCTCGTCTGAAACGGCGGTGTAAATTCCGTCGCCCGCTTCGGGCGCCGCCGCGTTTTCAGGCCGCGCGGAAGAATTTTTAGGCTCGGCCTTTTCCCTTGTGAAATATGAGACCGCCATATCGGTATTCCCCGAAATTCCGCTTACCTTACCCCTGTCGGTATACTGCCACATATCGTATTTTCCGCCGTAATCAGGGTCAGGCGTATCGGGATAAGGCGTGCCGGGATACCTCGCCACCCATATCATATATGAGCTTTCAAGCCTTTCGGTATCCCAGTAAAGCGAATTTTCAAGCTCGGATTTGGCGGCATAAAACATTCCCTCGTAACCCTTTTCCTCGACATAATCAAGAAATTCCGCAGCGTTATCGGTTCTCTGGTCGTTAGACAGCCCGTAAACCCGGCTCTCTTCCGACAAAAAGCCCTCGCAGTCATATACCACCGGATATGAGATAGGATAGCCCTCTATGGCGGAAACCGTCCATTCTGCCTCTTCCCTTGCCTCGACGGTATTTTTCGCGGTTGAAAAGAAATAAACCCCTACAAGCACACCCGCCTTTTCCGCCTGCTGTATGTTATAGTCGGCAAAATCGTCCTTGTAAATAACTCCGTTTTCTCCCCGGAAGCCTATCCTGATTACCGCGAAATCGATTCCGGCGTTTTTAACAGCCCTCCAGTCTATTTTCCCCTGCCATTTTGAAACGTCTATACCGTTGGCAAGCCCCTGCTTCGGCACAAGGTCCTCCGCATTCGCCTCCGCGCCCGATTCGGTTCTGTAATCGGTATTTTCAGGGTCGGTCAAATCGTTCTGACCGGCGGCCGAGGAAAAACCGGAGGAACCGCCGCTGACGCCGTCCTCTTTTCCGCAGCCTGACGCGGTCAGCAGCAGTGCTGCCGCAGAAAAAATGCAAATGAATTTTTTTAAGCTAAAAATTTCTGTCATAAATCCGCTCCCGGCGGTAAAACGCCGCCCTTGCCTTTATATTCTGAATGAATTATATAACGCCCGGTGTTTTCTGTCAACCGCGCCGGATTTACTGATAAACATATTCTCTCCCTTCAGCGCGCTCTTTTAAATTCATATTATCGATTACCCTCAGAGTGTTTGCAAAGCCGTCCTCTATATAAAACGTGTGATATATATAATCATAGTCCTTATCAAAACCGGATATTTCACACTGAACAGACGTGCCTCCGTTTACGCTCTGTACGGTAGCTTCCGGTATATCCGAAAGATAGGCTTCGGTGAGCACCCTCAGCTCCTCCGCCGTGAGATAAACTCCATAAACGTCGCTTTCCTCATAACCGGTATAAAGTGAAATCGAAAGATTCTGGTCGGTAAACCTTGATAAACTCTTTTTTATGCTTTCTATGCTTTCTTCGCTTTTGTAGATTTCAAGCAGAGTATCCTCGTAATCCTCATAATTGATATAATAGGTGCGCTTCAGCCGGCGGCCGCCCTCAAGCTCATAGTCGATATCCACCGCGCCGTATTCCTCGGTGTAGCTTCCGATAATCTCATTATGCAGCTTCAGCACAAGGGACGGGTCGTCAAAGCTTATCTCGTATCCGTCAAACGAAACGCTGGCGCTTTTTATTTTTTCCGCTTCGGGAATACGGCTTGAATAGCCGAAAGCCCCGCTCCAGAGAAAAAGCGATAAAAGGGCGATGCAAAGCACCGAGCAGCCGCCGATTACAAGCGATTTTTTTACCGACTTGAAGCCCCTGTCGTTTATC
>CALWUZ010000108.1 GCA_944384845.1 uncultured Clostridia bacterium | reverse complement strand
CCTCGCCTCGTCTCCCGAAAGGATTTTAAGCCCCTTAACGCCGTTTTTAATGCCGCGCTCATAAAGCTCTTTAACGGTTTTATCCTCGTCGGCTGAAAAGGCGCAGACAAGCGAGCCGTTTCGCTTTATAGGAACATTAAGCTTATTTGCGGCAGCAAAAAGCTTTTCCACGCCGATTACATTGAGCTTTGCTTTAAGTGTATCGGGCGCCGGATCATAGCCGCCGTGGACTATTCCGCTGTTCGCCTTGCTCGCCCCGCAGGCGACGTCGTTTTCCTTTTCGAGCAGGCAGACCGACAGACGGTATTTGGTAAGCTCCCTTGCCACCATACCGCCTATTACTCCCGCGCCTATAATTGCCACATCATACATTTTTTAACTCTCCTTTTATTCTTCAATCGCGAAAGCCACGTTTTCAATTTCGGTAAGCCTTGATATATCAAGGTCTATTCTTTTATCTATAACAAGATTTATTCCCACATTGCCGCTGTTATTGCTTTTAGGTGCGAATATTTGATAGCTAAAAGCTTCGGGGATATATTTTTCAAGCTCTGCAAGCGTAGCATTCACTTTGTAAATATTGTCAAGCTCTATGTATATTACCTCGGCGCTTTTGCGGCGGCGTTCAAATTTTGCAAAAAGAATAATGGTTGCCAGAAAAAGCACCGTCACTATTAAAGCGCCGATATAATAGCCGTAACCAACCGCTATACCTATCGTCGCGGTTGTCCAGACCCCCGCTGCGGTTGTCAGTCCCGTAATCATATTATTGTTTTTCAGAATTATCATTCCTGCGCCCAGAAAACCGATGCCCGAAATCACCTGTGCGGGTAATCTCAATACATCGCCTTCACCGAAGACCTGCGAGACATACATACTTGTCATTGACGTCATACAGGAGCCTAAACAGACCAGTATATGGGTTCTCATTCCTGCGGCTCTGCCATGGCGGGCACGCTCACTGCCTATAAGACTGCCGATCAGCACCGCCGAAAGCGAGCGCACAATTGTCTCGATAATAAGAGTTTTCATAAAACACCTCCAAAAAAATTAAGCGGAAAAGCAAACCGCATAATGTGCAGTTTACTCTTCCGCTCTCTTATATCTCCGCAGATTATATTATTCTTTTATAAAATTGACCATAAATTGCTTTTGCCTGTCGATACCGCAACCGCACCCGAGCCGAGCGCCGCGGTAACCTCCGCCTTTGTTTCTATCAGTCCTCCGGCGATTACTGGTATCTCCTTTTCGGAAAAAAGGCTTATTGCTTTCGGAATAACACCGGGCATTATCTCTATTAAATCCGGTCTTGCAGTATCGATCATCTCACTTATTGAGTTCATTCCCTTTGAATCAAGCACGAAAAAACGCTGAATTGCCGTAAGCCCGCATTCCTTGGCACTCCGTACAAGCTGCGCCTTTGTGGTGATCACACCGTCGACCCCGAGCCCCGAAAGCCATTTGATTCCCGTTTTGTCCTTGCCTATACCCTCCGCTAAATCTATATGCACAAATATATGCTTATTATTCGCCTTAGCATTTCTTATATCGTTCGCGATTGTCATAATATTGGCATTCAAATGAAAAAGCACCTCGACATCGGACATAAGCGCCTTTTCCCAGCCCGAAGAATCGGTGGCAGCGATTATAGGAGTCCGCTCTAATGCGTCTATAATATTTTGAGTATACACAGGTTATCTTATTCCCCCTTTAAAACAAAAAAAGATACAAAGCGATAACCGTACTTTGTATCTCTAATCTCTTTTTTATTATAATACGGTTTTAGCGAATTGTCAAGAAATTCAGCGCTTTTTCAAATACTCTCTGTTTCAATGCAATTATAGCGCCCTTCAAATCGACCGTCCTTTTTCCGTTTGTTACACTTACCTTCAGCCTGCCGTTGGTGAACAGGGCAGTTCTTCCAAAGAGTTCAACGACTTGATATTGCTCATATTCTATATTGATGTAGGCAGTTCCTGTACTGTTTTCAACCAAACCGAGTTCTGCAGGATCGTAATTCCAGATTTCCAGAGCAAACTCTGCAGCACGAATGCCTTAGGTGATAAACTGATCAATTATCTCTCCGCCAAGATAAAACTGTAATCCGTACCTTCTTTATAGCCGTAGGCATTTCATTTTATATCCCAATTATTTATGCTCCCACTCATACCATGTCGGTGCGAAGTGATTTTTGATGTTGTGCCATGCGGTTTTCCCGAGCACCCACTCATCACGCTGAATATCTGTCCGTTGACGAAAAAAGCATTTCCGCTCTCTGACGGAATATTTTCGAGGGCTTTCAGAGCTTCATCGACAGACTGTCCCGGCTATACACCTCAAAAAATTAACGATAGACCCTTGCTCTTCATGTTCTGAAATATTCCTAAGATTCTAGGTTCAACAATAATTTCTGATGTATTACGAGCGTTAAAGAGAGCGATGATATGAGTTTTATCTATTTGAGCTTCATATACTGTGCCTTCCGAATTAAAACGCTTTGACAACCACAAAGCTTTTTCGGGATTAAACGTCCATGAGAGAACATTTATATCATCTGAATTATAATCCGTTGGTAAGCACGGTGAATTTGATTTTATCAATATTCTCTAAAGCAGTCAAAGCTTAAAAATCTGGCGGGATTATATTTGCATAATAATTAATTCTGCGCAAAGTTCGGAAATGATATATTACTTGATTACAAAACCATATATTTTAGTTACAGCAACAAAAGCAGAGTTTGTAAAAGGATGATTGATTAAAGCAGGCGATAAATCTGATTTTCCGATATTTATATACAAGAGCATTTGTGCAGTTTCTCTGACTTTTTTCATATCTATTTTCTGTTTTATCTTATCTGCCGCCTTTCTGTAAAAAAAAAAAAAAAAGACCGATAAATTTTTTTACTTTTATCGGTCTTTTTAAAATACATTAAGCTGTAGAAAGAAAAATTTTCAAAAATAATAAATTCGTAGGTTCAAAGAATAAAAAAGGCAAAAATCGCCTTTGGCATCTATAAAATTATCTTTGAAAAATTCCCTCCAAAACGTAAAAAACCCCGATTCTATCGGGGTTTCAGGGCAGGCATCTTTTATGTCACCCTTAGATGTCAAGACATTACATAATAGATACAAGCCGTTTTCTAAAAACTCAACTCGAACCAACCATAATCTCTTGGTGTGAAGACATTCTTACATAAATGAATATGTTTGTCAATAGTAAATTTAAGTTTTTTTATTTTTTCTTTTGCCCTTATATCATAAACATCCAATAGAGTCTGATTGTTATTATTCATAGCGCTTGGCTCGAAAAAAGGCGCTTCGGAAATCCGAAACGCCTTAACCGCATTGCTTTGAGTGTTTTTTTGACTTATGTCATAGCCGAAATCAAGCTACCTTTCACACCAAAACTCTCGGGAGCCCCTCCGCATACACTTTTTCGGCAAAGCCTATGTTTCACAGGGAAGAGATATTTCTACCTCTTGCTTATTCATTATAATTGATATCATTATTTTGTCAACTGTTTTTTAATGAAACGGACATATGTTTTTGAATAAACCAAATTCTTTAAACCGGCATTGATATCTGCAGATTATCCTTTCCACGCAATTTTAAATAAAGTGATTTTGTTTCTTTATTGCAGTTTCTGAACAATTCATTTAAATCTTCCGTGTTTTCTACCGTTAAGACCTTTTTTTTATTTATGAGATAAACCATTACAGGCTTATTTCGGCTGATAAGATTTATCATATTATTAAGCGTTCCTTTGCTTTCCCCGTCCCAGATCATAAAACCGTAATCAGCCGTATTTGCCATAGCTATATCTTTTTGCTTATAAAATTCAAAACCTCTTACACTCGCAGGCACCGGAACATTGTGTACCGTCCAATTACCGACATTGTTTCTTGCCTTTCCGTTACTTGCAAAAATTTCTATGTTTCTATAGCCGACATTCGCGTAAAACTTTTGAACAAGAGAATCCACACCGTAGCAATCGCCGACGACTACATCATAATTTTTTTGACAAATTGACATCAGCTTTTTTTGCACAAATGCATCCAAGCTGTTTATTGACTTAGCTCCGGCAATAAATATTTTCACGATGTTTTCCCCCTTCATTATTTTGTTTTTACAATTGAGAAATAGAAGACCTTATCTATCAGTATATCCTTTTTTAAAACATTAACACATTCTGCTGCAGTTTCGCCGGTCGAATAAAAATCATCAATAAGTAAAATGTTGCATTTGCGTTTTGCAGGCTTGAGCTGTATTATCGTTCCGGATATTTCTTTTTTATCCTTTGGCATACTTTTCGACTGAATCTGACCGGTCTTTTCCAATATACAATCCGAATACGGTGAATTCATGGAATTTGCAATAGCTTCAGCTATCATATACACGGGTTGATTGTCCCGCCGAACCGTTGGCGGTGCAGGAATTATTATATCAATTTCTTTATCGGCAAGCCATTTTTCCAAAAACGGCGTACAAATATCCGCGATTGCCCTGCTGTTATCATAATGACCATTATATTTCATTGAATGCAGAAGTTTTCCAATCTCTGTATATGTTGTGTTGAAAATCGGACTTCCGAAAGCGTCATCCTGAATATATATGCTTTTTTCCACATACATATCCATAACATATCCTTCGTTCCATGGTCCTGAAACTTTAATAGCCATTCAAATCACCTTAACGCTTTCTTTATTATATATTTTATCATAATAGTTTTTTATTATCAAGTCGGAAATATCAAATTAGTCATTGCTTTTTTATATTAACACTTCCGTCACCGTTCCATCCTTAAAGCATATTTTTATCATATCGGCCGACATAACCTTTATACAGTCTATAAGCTGCCTTACTACTTTATCGTCATATTCAACGGGATGATTTTTAAGCCCTGTTATCACCTCGCGCATTTCATTAAGCATATCGCCGTCGAGTGTGACTGCATCGCTCTGCATTTCTTCGAGTTCATCTTTCACTGAATATAGCTCGGCGTACAGCTCGCTGAATTTATAATCAAGCTCGCCGCTTTGCGCCTCGTCACTGTTAAGCCTTGCAAGATCGTCAATAACCTTTTCTATTTCCGCAATTCGTCTTTGCCTTTGGATTATACCGTCCGTATCGCGCCGCGACCCAAAGCTTTCAATATGATTCATTATTCCGCCGATATTTATTTCTTCCGAATTTGCCTTTTTCGTTATCGCTGCGGCTATTGCGTTATGCAGCCTGCTTTCTTCAACCGAGGGAGAATTTTTACAGTATTTTTTACCGTAGTCAAGCCGGCTCACGCAGCGCCAGACGATTTTCTTCTTTCCGTTACGCGACCATGTGCATCTCCTATACGGCGTTCCGCACTCTCCGCAGTACAGCAGTTCGGTAAGCGCATATTTCCCCGAATATCTTCCGAGCTCGGTTTTTGTACCCGTCTGCTTTACCTTTTTCTTCCCCGCCCTGCGTGCTATTTCTTCCTGTACCCTATCGAAAATTCTGCGCTCGATAATCGCCGGATGGCTGTTCTCCACATAATACATAGGCAGTTCGCCGTTATTCTTTTTTACCCGCTTGCTTATAGGGTCGGTTATATATGTCTTTTGCAGAAGTGCGTCGCCTTTGTATTTTTCGTTTTTAAGTATTGACTTTATGCGTTCTGAAAACCACCTGTTTCCCCCGCCCATTGTGGGAACATGTTCTTCCGTCAGCCGTTTGGCTATTTCAAGATAGGTTGCCCCTGCAAGAAAGTCATTGTATATACGCCTTACAATATCCGCCTGCTCCGGAACAATTTCGGGCTGACCGTCCACTCCCTTTCGGTAGCCGAGGAATGTTTTATAGCTGAACCTGACATTGCCGTTTTTAAGACTCTGCCTTATTCCGAGCTTTACATTCATACTTATAGATTCGCTTTCCGCCTGCGACAGCGCGCCGAACAGGGTCAGCAACAGTTCGCTTGATACCTGAATTGTATTGATTCCCTCCTTTTCAAAGATTATAGGTATTCCGAGCTGTTTCAGCTCTCTTACATACATCAGGCAGTCAAGGTTATTTCTTGAAAATCTTGAGACGGATTTTGTTACTATCATATCTATTTTACCCTTACGGCAGTCCTCAATCATCTTCATAAAGCCGGGGCGCTTTTTCGCAACGGTGCCGGTTATTCCCTCGTCGGCATAAATGCCTGCCATCTGCCATGTGGGTTTCATCATAATCATTTCGGTATACATAGCTTTCTGCGTTTCAAAGCTGTGTTCCTGTTCTTCCCTGTCTGTTGAAACACGGCAGTATGCGGCTACTCTTTTCGGGCGCATATCTATGCGGCTTTCCCCCTGCATTTCGGCTATCGGCGGTATTACCGTAACCTTTCTTCCCGTCTGTGCGTAAGCATTCATATCACTGAGCCCCCTTTCCTAAAACAGTTCCGTTTTTTAAAGTAATTCTTACCGTCCCGTCCTTTTCCATAGCCGTCGCCTTTACCGTTCTGCTGAATATTTCACCCGAAAATTCCGAAAGCGGAGCTGTGTTTATAAGCTCCGCTTTCATTCTCTCGGTTATATGTCTTGCAGTTTCGTTTTCTCTGTATTTTTCCTCCGCACATTCAAATATAAGTTTTTGAACAGCCGTTATATCCACCTCTGCCGCGGCTGTCATTCTTTCTATTTCAGCCGTTTTCAGAATAACCTCCTGCGACTCGGTATATCCCCTTTCCTCTCCGTTTCCTGTGAGCGTCGGGGAATGTATAAGCCTGTTTATTATTTCGGTAATATCTTTCTTTACTTCCGTCACGGTTTTATATACCGTCATCCTGCAATCCTCGCACACCCAGCGTTCGGCCTTTTTATTGCTGTTGTCTGTTATATGTCTGAGCTTCCCGCCGCAAAGCGAACACCGCACCGAGTCCGTAACAGGCTTGTCCTCGCTGCGAACGGTATATTCCTTAGCCCTGTTTCTTTTTTGCTTTATACTGCCCGCTGCGCTATACAGTTCGGCGGATATTATTTCGGGATACTTTTCGTTTCCGCAATACCTTGCGTCATCTATTATTCTTTTTACACGGCTTTTATTCCAATCAGTTTCTCCGGGAAGATATTCAACGCCCTGCGCTTTAAGCGTCGCGGCAATATCCTTTAACACAAGACCGTTCACATATTCCGAAAATATGTTTTTAACCGTTTCCGCTTCAGCGCCGTTTATTACAACAGCACCATTCTTCATTTCGTAGCCATAGGGTGTTTTTCTGTTTTTCATTTTTCTCTGCACCTTCTCCTGTCCGGTATTTTTTCGGATACTGTAAGCCCGCCCGCAAATTCTATCCGTACTTCCCCGTTGTTCGGAACGCTAATGCCTTTAACCGTTTCGGCAAACAGTTCGGAATCAAATTCCGTTAACGGTTTCTTTAAATCCGTAAGCCTGTTATTAAGCGTTTTCAGCCCCGAAAGTGTGCCGTTTTCATCTCTTTCCTCAAAGAGCCTTGTGCGTTCCTTTCTTAATGCGGTTATCTTGGAATTTACTGCGGATATCTGTTCCGAGTATTCAAAGCTCCGTATAATACCCTTCGAATGAAGTCTTGTTATAAGGATATTCTTATCGCTTAATTCCGCGATTTCCCTGTCTATCTCCTTTATTTTAAGAGTGCTGTTGCCTGCCCTCATATACAGGTTTTCCGTCTGCTGTAATGCGGGCAGCAATATTTCGCACCTATACTCCCGCAGCTTATTTACCGCTGTTATATATGCCTCGTATATATCGTCTTCGGGTACACGCCTTGCCTTGCATTTATCCGAGTGGGATTCATGGATATTGCACGACCAATATGCTTTTCCTGAAACCTTTTTCCTGCCGAATGTTCCGCCGCATGAGCAACGAATCTTACCGTTGAGTGTTCGGTCGGCTGTTTTTTCATACGGCTTTCTGTTTTTCCTTTCTTCGGTAAGGCGTACCGCCGCCTCATATTCCTTTTTTGAGATTATCGGCGGATTGGTATCCTCAACATAATATTTCGGCACCTTACCTTTATTGGGCTTATTCTTAAACGGCTCTGCCGCGTCGGTATATGTCTTCTGAAAAACAGCGTTGCCCGTATACCTTTCGTTTCCGAGAATATACTCAACTGTGCTTCTCTGCCAGGGCGTTCCCTCTCTGTTAGGCACATTCATTGAATTGAGCATATCCGCTATTGTCTTCTTTGCAACGCCCGAAAGGTAATTTTTAAATATCTGCTTTACAACCTCTGCCTCATTATCTACGATAACATATTCGCCGTTTTCTATTCTGTATCCATACGGAGTATGGCTTGCAAGGTATGTTCCGTTTTTCATTCGGCGGTTTATGCTCCATATCATATTTTTGGAGATTGATATGGATTCTTCCTCGGCCTGTGCGCCGGACACCGCAAGCAGCACCTCGTTTGACATATATGCCGTATCTATATTTTCTTTCTCAAACAGTATGCTCACGCCGTTTTCTTTAAGCAATCTTGCGTACATAATAGAATCGACCGTGTTTCTTGCAAATCGGCTAACCGATTTAGTAAGTACACGGTCGATCTTTCCGTTTTTGCAGTCGTTTATAAGCCTGCAAAAATCATCTCGGTTTTTAGTCTTTGTCCCGCTTATCCCCTCGTCTGCGTATATATCCACAAGCTCCATACACTCATTATCCCCGATAAGCCGGGTATAGTATCTTACCTGTGCCGAGAACGAATGAAGCTGATCGGCGGAATCGCTTGAAACTCTGCAATAGGCTGCCGTTCTTATCTTTCTCTCTTGGGGCGCTGCGGCGTTTATAGCCGTCACGGTTCTTTCCATCGCTTTTCTCTCTCCTTTCCGACACAATATATACCACATAGGTTCGAATAAATCCAGACATAAATGCATCTTTTTGAAATGTTTTTATTTAAGACATATTTCGGTTATCAATTATTAAATCGCTGTTATAATCCTTTGCCGCTATATCTATAATGTGCGGCAAAGCCTTTTTATCTATGTACCCCATTTTAACAAGTATTCTAAGAATACATATTTCACGGTAAAATGCGCTGTTACGGGTTTTCATATTTTTTTACCTCCATATTTTAATTGAGCTTACGGCAGCGGTATGCCTTTATACCGTTCCCGTAAAACCAATTAGGAAAAATGACCGCAACTGTTTTTTAAGAACGGTTACGGTCATTTCAGTATCAATCGTTTATTTTGTCCGTATTTGTCCACGACGCCCCGAACACTGGGAACGCACCCTCCGGCAATGCATTTTGCCTCATTGGAATCTCACCACCCCCGGGATCTCCGCGGGCCGCCCGATCTCTCGTGACGGAAGTATCTTTAATTCTTCTGCCTGTCATCGCCATCGTTACGGATGCGCCGTATCGTCTGAACAGAGTCCTTGTGGCTTATCGGTTGCCCGACAGCAGAAGGAAGGTAAAGGGTGCGCTGTACTATTCTGTTTTCAATGTTCGCAGAGGTCGTTTTTTTGCCCTCTACTATATTACAGTACGGTTTTACTTGTTTTGAGCGAAATATTTTTTGAGTTTGTTAAATATTTTTTGTTTTCGGCAATTTAAGGTCTTTTGAGGAATACCCAAATATACTGCCATTTCCCTTTCGCTGATACCCTGCAAAACGGCGAGCGCTATTACCTCAAAGGTCCTTTTTTCCTTTTCGGTAAGCTGCTCTATCGCCTTATGCAGTTCCTCCGCTTGGAGCTTGTCCAATATATATTCTTCCTCCCACCTGTTATCTGAATATCTCTCGTGGTTATCTGTGTCCGAGTCATCGCCCCGCAGCTTGTCCAAGGATACAAATTTGCGCGGGTATTTTTTCTTTTCCTCTTTTCTGCGCATATCTTCGCTGTGTTCGGCATTGCATTTTTTATACAGCTCTTTATTAGCCTCAATAAAGATAACCGAGTATTTTGAGGACAAATTCTTATCCTCTACCTGAACAAATTTCCTTTCCGAGTTTTCGGGCTTCTGCTTGAATTCAAAAAATTCTTTCGCGGTCATATGTATCCATTCGGGATTTTCCCCGTTACAGTTTTTATCTTTCCATACTAAAAAAATACTTTTCAATTTATTTTCCTCCGTTCAATCATTCCTGAAAATTTCCAAAACGATTGATACGGAGGGCTGCGACAGCCGCATTTACACCGTTGCCGCAAATGTTTTATATACAGAACGCAAAAGGTCCGATCAATTTCAAAGCCTTTTCGGGCGGCAATTTTATTGGTCTTTTCTTCTTTGGATTCACTAATTTTACGGGTGTTATAACAGCCCGATTTCTTTAAAATACAGCTTGTACGGAGTTTCAAACCCCTTACAGCTATATCTTCACCTTTTGCCTTCTGCTATTTTTCACTTACTCACCTTGCAGTCGCCTATGGCGCTCTCATTCTTTCCTTTGTTTTGTATACAGCAAGGTTTATACAGTACATCGGTGTTCGCCCCTTAAAATGTAGAATTATGTGTTATTTTATCGAATAAAAAAAGAACGAGCGCCAAACTTGCTTTTCACAAGTTCGGCGCTCTGTTGCATTTTTATGGCATCCTTTTTCATTCCCCATCTAATTACTCTTTATATTTATGGCTGATATCTCAAACTCAAAAGAAAATAATTAAACTTTCACTTTGATTTTTTGTTGCACATCTGGAAGAATATATTTTCAACATCCATGCTTCAATTTTTTCAAAATGTAACCGTTTAAGCATAGTTGCTACCATATAATAGCACATTGTAACAATAGCTGTTCTCAAAGAGAATAACCATTTGAAATTTCTTATTAATTACTACAACTTTTTCTTTTTGCGATTTGCGCCATATTGCGTATATAGTCACCGTGCGGTTTAAACATTCTTATTGATGATTAGAAACAAAAACAGCAATCTCATACGGACGGAACGCCGTATTCCCTGCCTTGCGGTCAAGATAATTGTGCAAGATTTCACTGCCAAAGCCTTTTGAGTCTTCAATTGCGGACGGCTGTTCAAAATTGCATACTACGGTAAATACGCGGTCATCCAGTGTGCGTGTAAAAATAAAGAAATTGTCTTCTTCAGCAGAAATCACATCGGTCACACCGCGGCGCAATGCCGGCTCCTCACGACGCAGACGAAGCAAATCCCGGTAGAATCGAAAAACCGATTTTTCCGCCTGTTGATCAATTGCCAGGTTGATCTCATCAGCACGGCTGGCAATAGGCAACCAAGGCTCATGCGTTGAAAATCCGGCATATCTGGAATTATCCCAGGCAAATGGACGGCGCGCATTATCCCGGGAACCGAAATTGACCTTGTTCAATGCCTCTTTTTCAGTACAACCGGCCTTCAAAAACTCTTGATATGCATTAAAGCACTCTAAATCGTTAAAGCTTGCCATACTGTCATAGGACGAGGTGGTAATACCGATTTCCTGCCCTTGATAGATAAACGGAATACCGCGCAAAAGATAAAACATTGCCGCCACACATGTCGCACTCTCATAGCGCAGAGAATGGTCATCTGCTACACGGGAAATGAAAGGTGCATTATCGTGGTTATCGGTAAAGAGCGAGTGGATCAAGCCAAAGTCTTGCAACTTAAGCTGCCACATTACGATCTTATCGCGCACCTTTTTAAGATTTTTTTCACCCGGCGTAAATTTTCCGACACGCCCCGCTTCCAAATGGTCAAACTGGAAAAGGGTGGAAAGCTCACCACGGTCATAGTCTATATGGCGACGGATCTCATCAATATCCCCAGCCCAGCACTCACCAACCGTGAAAATATCCTTAACATTATCCCGCCCGAACATGGCGTGGATATACTCATGCAGATGCGGGCCAAAGGAGTTCTGGCCATCAAAGTTTTTGGAAATCTGGTCGATCACATCAATTCGAAAACCGTCAACTCCAAGATTAACCCAGTAATTAATTACATCCTGTATTTCCTTAACAACAGCCGGATTCGTCCAATTCAGATCCGGCTGCTGCACTGCATATGAATGCAGATAATACTGCTCGCGCTCGTCATCGTACTGCCAAGCCGATCCGCCGAAACTGGCTCCCCAATCGTTCTGAGGCTTATCAAACCAATAATAGTAATCCCTGTACTTTTCCTCCCCTTTGCGTGAACGGATGAACCACTCATGCTCATTTGAGGTGTGATTCGGCACAAGATCCATAATCAGTTTCATTCCGCGCTTGCGCATTTCGGCTATCAGACAATACATATCCTCCATTGTACCATACTCCGGCGCAATACACCGATAGTCTGAAATGTCGTATCCATTGTCATGACCAGGGCTTTTATAGCACGGACAGAGCCAAATTGCATTAACACCGAGATCTTGCAAATAGTCCAACTTTTCAATAATGCCCTGAATGTCACCAATGCCGTCTCCATTCGTATCCTTAAAACTTTTCGGATAAATCTGATAAATCACCATATCCAAAAAGTTTTCGTATTTTTTCACCATGTGTAGCATAAACAATCTCCTTTTATTATTTTTATCTCTGCACTCTGCCCAAACCATTACCATCAGCAGGGCTTTCAACCTCGGATACCTTAACGCCGTTGAAATCATCCTCGAGCGAGTGCTTCAATACCGCCGCTGCTGTGGTGACCCATCGGTCACAACGATATATGTTTTACACTTACCTCTATTGCATTAAAATTAACGTTTGCAACGGTTTCACAACAATATTTTCGGTCGTTTTTTCTTTGGTTTCCGTGTTTACCCATTCGGATTTTGTTTCAATCTTTTTTTCGTTGTCGGAAAAGTTTTGAACAAACACATATGTATTTTCTCCGTCAGTTCGGCTGTGCGCGGTAACGCCCTCGGGCAATTCTCCGTCAAACGCGCCGCTTATACCGCATCCTTTAAGCAATCTTGATACCAGCATATCCGCAAATGCGCCGTCGTCTCTGAACGCCTGATAATACGCCTTGCCGTTGCCGTAGCCGTTTGCCGTAAGTGCAGGCATACCGGCGTAAAAATCCTCGGTATAGCGCGCCAGCACCTCTGCACCCTCAGTATGAATCAGCTCGCAGTAATCCGCCGCTCTGTATTCCTTGCCGTCATTCATTCTTACGGTGTTGCTGTCCTCGGGGTAGAGCGTGTCAATTTCTTCATTCCAAATACCGAATACCTTTCTGAGCCCCGCTCCCGGGAAACCACCCAAGTAACATAAATCGTTTTCGTTCACCATAGCGGAAATATATGTGAACAGCAGCGTTCCGCCGTTTTTAACAAAGCGTTCAAGCTTTTCGCCCAGAGGTGCTGATACGGCATAGCGCATAAAATCGACGGTATCCTCTTTACAATGGTTGACGCACGAACTGTAAACAACAGGTCGGTAATTGTGAGTCAATGCGCGAGACTTTTGAAATGAAAATCAATGTGTTTGAAACCTTTATCCCCGCCTCCGTGCGAGTTACCGAAGCGCAACCCTGCCAATGAATATCAGGCGTTGAGGCATCCATAAACAGCTCATCACCCTTAGAAACAATAATTTTCTCATCGCCAAAGGTAAGCTCCGCTTTGCCCTCCAGTATAATAGCCACTGAATACTTACCATCATTAGGCATTTCAATTTCTGCCTCAACACAATGCAAGTCCATTGAAAACTTATCGGTTAAATCGGTTCCGACAAGATTTTGTATTGTATCAGCCTTAAACTCCAAATGCTTGACAAACTTATTTCTGATTTCCTGCTCAGTAAAGCCTTCGTAACGGTACTAATACTTGCCTGTACCGAATTGCCAAGGCTGTTTATGTAATACCAAAACGAAACGGTATACTCTGTATTCTTTTCAACCTCAAAGTTACGGAAGAATGCGTCGTACGACCAGCCGTAACCGGAAGCCACATTCATTCTGAAGGAGCCGTTGCCGCCATGTTTTACATCGGTGGAATACGGAGTTGACGCACCCCTATAACCTGAACGGTACCAGTTATCAAAATCATAGACGCCGCCTGTAACAGAAGCATCGCCGCTTGTGGCGCCCTTAATTGATTCTCTGGTTAAGGAAGAATCCTCAAAATCGCCGTTCTTAATTAAGTTCGTTGATTCTGCCGAATTTTTGAAAATTATAGCAGTATTCAGCGATACCAAAACAAGTGCCGAAGAAATTACAAGCGCAAGCAATTTTTTGTGTTTTTAATTCTTTTCATATGGGTAAATTTCCTTTCGTTTGTGCATCAATTAACCTCTAAAAGTGTTTTTTTATCAGCATAGCAATCGTTGCCCACAAAGATTTCAAATTTTCCTTTTTCAACTACGAAATTGCCGTTTGCATTATAAAAGCCTAATTCCCTGTAACCGACCTCGAAGTCAAGCTCTTCTTCATTATTCGCCTTAACAAAAACGCCCTTGTATTGCTTTAACTCTCTAATCGGTCTTGCCATAGAAGCCGCTACATCTTTAACATATAACTGTACAACCTCTCGACCGTCGGTTTCGGAAATATTTCGTACTTTAATCTTTATCTTCAGTGTTTTTCCTTCTTCAAGCTCCTTGAGAGAAATTTTTCTGTTTGATAAATCAAACGATATATCAAAATCAGAATAACTCAAACCGAAACCAAACGGATACATCGGAGCAGCCTGACAATCGTGATAATTCAAATATCCGTCATAATATCCGTTAACCGCTCTGGAAGCAGCGGTAGTATTGTAATATATCGGAATCTGACCTGTGCAATAAGGTAATGTCATCGGTAATTTTCCACTTGGGTTCACCTTTCCGAACAAAACATCCGCAACAGCATTTCCTGTTTCGGTCCCCAAATTCCCGCACCATACAATGGCATCACAGTATGGCTCAATTTCCTTAATGGCAATCGGTCTGGCATAAAACAAAAGTGCGACAATCGGTTTTTTCTTTACATACGCATTTTTTACAATATTAATCATTCTGTCACTTATTTCAATGTTGGAAACAGAATTTGCCTCGCCCGTCATCATCTTGGTTTCGCCCAAACACAGAACGGTTATATCGCCCTTGTAATTAGCAACACAAAGTTGTTCCTCCTCAAAGGCAGAATCTCTATAATTTATGTCACACTTAGGATAATTTCCTTTTATTCCTTCCAGAACTGAGGTCACATCTTCGGGATTTCCGTCAAGCACTCAGGTTCCCAAAACATTTACCTTATCTGTAACCATAGGACCTGCCAAAGTGATTGACGACTCCAGATTCAACGGCAAAATATTATCCTTATTCTTAAGAAGCACAATACTTTCGCCTGCCAGCCGCCGAGCATCCCTTTTGTGCTTATCCTTATCCACCGAATATTTAGGTATGTAGGGCTTTTCAAAAAGTCCCAATCTTAATTTAACCCTCAAAATCCGTCTGACCGAATCATCAAGTTGTTCTTCAGAAACCATTCCTTGTTTGATAAGCTCTTTGAGATGCTTTAAATAGCATGCGCTTACCATTTCCATGTCAAGTCCGGCATTGAAACATAATTCAGCCGCTTGTTTTTCATCCTCCGCAACGCCTTGACATATTGTTTGCGGTATTGCGCCCCAATCACTGACGATAAATCCGTCAAACCCTAACTCTTTTTTCAAAACATCGGTTAGCCAATAACGGCTGCTTGAGCACGGTTGACCGGAAATTTCATTAAAGGCAGCCATTACGGTTTGGGCTCCGGCATCAACCGCTTCCTTATAAGCAGGCAGATAGAAATTCCTTATAGTATACTCCGAAATTTCTGTTTTAAAATAGTCCATTCCGCCTTCACTTGCTCCGTATCCTAAATAATGCTTTGCACAAGCAGCAACGGAATCTTCAGCAGCCAAATCTTCGCCTTGAAACCCTTCAATCATTGCCCTTGCCATTTTTGAGCCCAAATACGGATCCTCGCCCGGTCCTTCAACACATCTGCCCCAACGTGGATCTCTTGATAAATCAACCATTGGCGAAAAGGTCCAATGGACGCCGTCTCTTGCAGCTTCCCGTGCTACATTTCGGTAACATTCCTTCACTAACGCATCATCGAATGAAGCCGCCGCAGTCAAAGCAATCGGCAGAACCGTATTATGTCCGTGAATTACATCTCTGCCGAAAATCACGGGAATACCTAACCTTGATTCCTCCACGGCAACCCGCTGGAGCTCGTTCAAAAGATTTGCAGAGACATTATCGGCATCATCATTACCGGCTTGTGCCGTGGTTGATAGAATAAATGAACCGATATTTCCTTTTCTGATTTCTTCAAATACCTTTTCATCCGGCACAAGCGGAGAACTTATCTGATTTAACTGGCCGATTTTTTCATCGATTGTCATTTGCGAAAGTATTTTTTCAATTCTGACATCTAATTCTTCCATGTCTTCCCTCCTAAGCGGTATCCTATAAAACTCCATAAGTGACACAACCCCACCTTACATATATATTTTATGCCACAAAACCGAATTGATTTATATGCATACATTGACTTATTTTTTACTATATTGACTTGTTTGTGTAAAACACAAAAAAGTTAAATTTTCGCGCGTTGTAAAATGAAGTTGAAATAAAATAAAAAAATAGGTCCATAGTGACGAACCTGTGGTAGAATTAGTTTGCTATAACAATTCCGAAAGGATCATCACTATGGACAATCCGAATTATACCACAGAACACAGAAAAGGGCAACATCTTTTAAACGAAGAACGGTACGAAATTGAAGTGCGTTTAAAAGACGGCCTGTCGATATACAAAATAGCGAAACATCTCGGACGAGCGTATAACACTATTAAAGACGAGGTCGAACGCGGAACAGTCACATTGTATAACGGTAAAGTAAAACGGTATAAAGCAGATCAAGGCAAATCG
>CALWUZ010000107.1 GCA_944384845.1 uncultured Clostridia bacterium | reverse complement strand
TTATAGATTCTTCGTACCTACCAAGCTGAGAGAGCAGCGTCAGCTTATCAAGATAACAGTCATCCCGCTCTTTTAAAAGCTTAGGAAATCTGTCATAAACAGCAAGCCTTTCTTCGATAGGAGTATTGATGTTTTTCAGCAGCTGCTGATATTCCAACAAAAGTCTCGGATCATCTGATTTATATTTCAGCGCTTTTTCCATACATTCTTTAGCTTCCCGAGGCTTCCCCGCCTTATCAAAATAATAAAGCGAAAGATTGCGCCATGCCTTTCCGTGTTTCTCGTTTTTTCGGACACAGGACTTAAAGCATTCCGCGGCTTCCTTATAACGAAATCTGTCATAATAAAGCGAACCTAAGTAATAGTAAGCATTTGCACCGTCGGGATTTGCCGCAAACGCATATTTCAGAACAGCAATATCTTCAAGCGCCGACGGAAAACAATATCCTGTTTCACAAGCCTCAGCTTTTTGTATAAATTCTGTGCCGTCCTTACCAAGCCTGCTTAAAATATATCCCTCATAGTATAATATCAGCGGAGAGCCGCTCTTATCAAATCCTAAAGCATTTAACGCTTCTTCGTAAAATCCGGCTTTCATATAATCGCGTACAACATCAAGTATATTTTCAGCCTTAACTGCAAACTGTTCAATTCGTTGAAAAACATTTTCAAAATGAGAATATTCAATCAGTGCAAACAAATCAAGCTTATCGTCATTGAGGCAAGTTTCAGCATTGCTTGCTACAATATCATTATCCAAGCGGCGAAGAATAGCCGTTTTAAAATTCAGAGCTTTTGTATGCCCCTTGTTTAAGCCGATAGACTCGTCAAGTTTTTCGAGTGCGGCGGCAAAATCGCCCCTGCGGCAGTCAATACATGCCAGTTCAAACAGGGCCGCACTTCTATGAGCATAATTCCATGCAGCGCGATAAAGAATATCGTAAGCCTCGTCATATTTTTCAAGGAACTCAAGAGCCAAGCCTTTAAGGTAAAAGCTTTCTGTATCAGTCGGATGCTGATTACGGCTTGTGAGACGCTCTATAGCCATATCGCAGTACTTAACACAATCCTCAAAGCGCCCGTTTTTAAGTGAAAGTCTTGCCATCGAGGTATTGCAGCGAATATCGCCGGGATCGCGTCTTAAACCCTCTGAATAATAATCCTCAGGTCTGTAATTATGCTGTTTATACTGCTCCAAATGATATCCGTTTATGTAAAGCTCCTCGGTTGTTTTATATTCAGACGGACGTTTTACCGGTTCTCTTACTTCAATAGGCTGTTTTAACCCGCGTCTGTACGGCGTGTAAGCCACAAGCTCTTTACCTGATTCATCAATAAGAGAAACCTTTATGTTATAATAGTCCGAAACCGGTATTGCAAGAGTATTTTGATACGCGGTTTCGGGAGACATATCTGTGATTTCCGAAAAAATGATTTTTCCGCTGTCAGTCAAGATTATTCGTACATTTTTAAAGCTTCCCGTGACATTAAACCCGATATACAGTCCGTTTTCTCTTTTTTCAAGATTTACCGCGGCGTCAACGGTTGCATTTTTTATTTCGCCTATCTCATGGATAGGATACCAATACTGCTCAAATTCTCTGGTTTCATATGGGGCTATCCAAGTGAAATCAGGCTGATTATCGGTATAAACACCGGTCATAAGTTCTATATACGGACCATTTTTATCTGTCAGATTTGAGCACCACATATCTCCGAAATCGCCGACTCCCCAGTGCCACATTTTTTTCCCGGGTGCAATATAGTGATTTGCAACGGTAACTATTCCCTTATTTATTCCGGTATCATAACCGGATATAAAGTCCATGTCTGACTGTCCCTGCGAAATCAAATAAGAGGACGGTACCTTTACAGCATCATAATGCGACAAATCCGTTCCTTTGCCGAAATCATAAGGCCGGGCGGTTTTATAAACGCCCCTTGCAATCGGCCACTCCAGCACGGCACGCCTGTCATGGTCATTAACCCACTCACAGTCCGGCGGAAAAACGGTTCTGTAATTATCATTTACCGGAACCGCGAGATTTGCCCACCACATAAACACCTGAGGCAGCGCGGTGCGGTTATATAACCTGACCTTTGCTTTTATATAGCTTCTTGACGGTTCCAAGGTTATACCAACCATACCTTTCATTCTGCCAAATGGTTCGACCTCACCTGTCCATACCGTCTTACCACCGTCCGGATTTTCTTCACTCACAGCTTCCAAAGGCATAAATGTTGTCGGTCTGTGATGCTGCGGCCAGTTAAATTCAATACCGCCAGAAATCCATGGACCGGCAAGCCCCACAAGCGCCGGTTTCACAACCTCGTTGTAATAAATGAAATCATAATTTCCAACCTTATCAAAACCGCGAAGTAACTTGCCCCCGAACGAAGGCGCAACCTGGGTTTTTATATATTCATTTTCCAATATGTAAATATTGTATTCAACATCTCGTTTTTCATCTGTAATACCGTCCGAATACGGAATCGGATATAATCTTCCTGAAGCTCCCTGATATGGCTTGTTTTCAAAAAACATTGGTAAGTCATGAGGCTTTTTAGGTATATATGTTGGTATTTTAATTTTCTTTTGTCCTATTGTGACTTTTTCCATAAAGAACGATACCTCTTATAGATAATTTTATTGCAATTTTATTATAATTCACATTATATCTAAATTCCAGCCAAAAAAAAATGATAAAAATTACATTATTTTTTGTTTGATAATTTTACCTTTTCACTATATAATCAAATGGGTGAGATTATGGTTTGTATATTAATAGATCCGAATTACGCGGACAGCGTTTGGTGTAAAAATTTTCTAGACTGTCTCAGAAATGAGCTGCGCAAAAACCGTATTCCGTTTTGCGAAATATTTGAAACCGTGCCGGAGGATGCCAAGACGGTTTTTATTATTGCCTCCGACTACAAATGGACAAAAGAAGCAATATATCAGCTTAATAGCTATGACATTCATCCGATTCTGATATGCAATCATTTAGAAAACCTTGAGAGCTGCAAATATAACTGCGTTTCTTCCGATATCAACGGTTCTATAAAATGCTTACTTGATGAAATCAATACCTCAGGCAAACGCAACATAGCCCTATATGGGGTCAATACAAACTCTATATCTGACATCGGAAAGGTCGATATCCTGTTTTCGTGGAAAGACAGCAGGATATGCGGACCTCTTTTTAACGAAAAATGAATTTGTCATATTCTCACCTGCCGAGTGCATTCAAAACTTTGCCAATAATCAAACGTGTCACAGCCATAATAAAAAACAAGAAGAATGACATTGCGCACGCAAGTCCCATCTCATATCGCATAGTACCGACATCGGTCAAATGCGTTATTATGGTTTCGGCGCTGTAATTCACGCTTGGAAAACCCGCGAGTGTCATACAAATTTGACCGACGGAAAATGATGACGCAATTTGCATAACGGCGCTGAAAAGTAAAATATTTTTCATATAAGGAAGTGTAATATACCAAAGCTCATACCAACGATTTTTAATTCCATCTATGGCTCCAGCTTCATAAAGCTGCTCGTCGACATTCTGCAATCCAGCTATATTTGAGAGAAATGACACACCCATGCTCATCCAAAGCTGTACCACTATAATAATCGGCACAACATACTCCGGAGTTTTGAGCCATTGTATCGGTTCAGTAATAAATCCATATGAAATTAAAAAGCTGTTAATATAACCATAACTATCTCCGCTAAAAAGTACCTGCCAAATAAAATATGCATTGCCCATAAGCGCCGGAGAATAAAACAAAAATGAAATAACCGTGCGCACCATACCGCTGAACTCGTTTATAAACCATGCCAATACAAACGCAAGCATAAATCCTATAGGTCCTGTTACAAATGCAAATATCAATGTATTCTTGAATGCAATTTTAAAAACAGAATCCTCAAAAAACATATATATATAATTCCCAAATCCTGCCCACTTAGCCCCTATCATAACATCATAATCAAAAAAGCTTAAAATCATCGAATAAGCAACAGGTAAAACACTGAATGTAAAGAACAATACCAAAAACGGCACCAGCATAAGCTTTATCTGATATCCGGCAAATAATTTGCTTTTATGTGTTTTTTTCACTTCAAATCTGCCTTTCATTACTGTATGTTATATTGCTGACGTTTCCTATCTATCTCGGTTTGAGCAACATCCGCCCACTTAAGAAGCATATCCTTAGGGTTCTCAGAAGCATTAGTGACATTCCAAAATGCCTGATCAACCGCACGTGATACGTAATATCCGCCGGGTACTTCTGGTATCTCCTTTACTTTAGACCACTGAGAAAGCAGAGTTTCAAGATTGTTGAGAGTCCAATCATATTGTTTGAGTGCATCTACAGTGGCCGTTGCATTACGCGCCGACGGACCCAATATTTTTTCTACTTCATTGCCGTATCGGTATTGAATGTCCGAACTAGTCCACCATTTTAGGAACTCCCAAGCTTCATTTTTATGTTTTGAAGCTGAGAGAATAACCGCACCAGAACCTCCGCCAGAAATACAGTTATTAACCGTGCCGTCAGAGCCGACAGTTCCGGGAACCTCATACATACGCCACAGTCCTTCAATTTCTGGCGCTGCCGCAGTAAGAGTCGCATACATAGTATAAGATTGTATTGCCATAGGCATTAAACCCAATCTGAATCTATTGAAGAAATCATATGTTTTCGAAAATCCGTATTTAGTATAAAAATCCGTCCATTTTGTAAACACCGAAAGAGAAATATCAGAAAGAAGCTGTGTCTTGGAACGGTTCTCGTTATAAAGTTCACCTCCGCTTTGCAAAAGCATCGTTGGAAATATACTGAGTGCACCCACGCCAAGATTTACCTCAGTCATTGTTGCAATTTGCGTGTATGGTAGCCCCGCCTGTAGGTTTTGCCTTAAAAGTAATACTGAAGTTTCGATAAAATCATCCCATGTTCTCGGAACGCTCAAACCGAGTTCTTTGAAAACATCATCCCGGATAAACATCATATAAAATGTTTGCGTATCTGGAAGAGCATATATTCCATCACCAAATTTATAACAATCACTTGCAGTTGGCATAAATCTCTTAGCAACCTCATTGTAGTCATCAAACTGAGTTAAATCACAAACTGCATTTCGCATTGCAAGATTAACCGGCTCAGAGCGAGAAAGATGCAGCTGACAATCCGGTCCTACTCCGGAAAGAGCCGCATGGGTAAGGGTTGCATTGGTTATTTTAATATCGGCATTTATTCCCGTCTTAACAGTGAAATCGCTTTGAATAAGATATTTAAGAGTCTTTGCCTGATCTCTGCCCCAGTTTACCCAAAGCGTTATTGTGGTTGCTTCCTTAGAAGAAGAGTTATTATAGTCATTAGTAAAAGAATTTAAAAATCTTTTTATTGAAAAAATAACTCTGTTCCAAATATTTGCTTTTGTATTTTCAAAATTATTTCCGATATATATTCTATCAATATCAAGCGGCATGGATTTGAGCTCCATACTCATCGAACTCAGACTTGCATAGTTATCATAGTACCGACTTATGTATCTGTGGGCCGTATATCTGTTATCAAGCATAAGTTCCAATACATTTATCATACCGTTTACAGTCGAAACTGATGAAACCGATTCACTGCCATATATATTGCTTAATTTTTTATTAATACCCTTGAGTGTTTCTATATATGAATTTATTTTTTCGGACAACCCCCCAATTCTGTCAAAAAGGTTATAGTCGCGGTTTGCATCCGGCGTGTCACCGGTTATCATAATTATGCTTCGATAAAGTGAAGCTAATTGCTTTCCCGTTTCCTCCAATATATCAGAGACCTCGGACAATTCGCCTAATGTTACACTGAGTTCTATCGTGTGTTTGCCTTCTTCCAGATAGAATAAATAAGGTTCACCGTTTTCATCTGATACGGTCTTAAATGTCCAATTAAGTGCAAATGGAAATTCTATTTCTGCAGCTTCCTTAAACGGTATCTCACCGTCAATATATAACATCCTGTAAAAAAGCGAATTTTCAGTATAGTTTTGTTTGTAATTCAAACCTATTTTATAAAGTCCGTCCTCAGGAACATCTATTTCCCATATAATACTGTCTTTAGGTTGATCGTAATTGCTTCCACCTATATAATTCACAACATCATGGTTAGCATTGTTCGGATTGACATTTGCCGATGAATCATCAATTAGCTGTATTAAATCATCTGATGATTTGAGAATTGCATCTTCACCCTCTGTTATTTTAAAACTATCATACACCTCGGCTGATTTATACTTTTGGGAATATTCTTTATAAGATAAAATGTCGTACTCCGATGCAAACCGAAAACCATTTATAGCAATGTCCGCTGTTTCGCTTTTAATAGTCAGCGTATGGCTTCCTTTCTCGATATACGTGTATAAATAATCGGTATTATTTATATTCCTTAAGGTATATGTATAGCCCCCGTATTTCACGGCAGTATCTGCCGCAATTTCATTGCCGTAGGCGTCTTTTTTTTCTTTGTTGACATCAGCATAATATATCGGAAGTGATAGATCCGTCAAATCGTCATGCGGTGAACTGCCATCTATTTCGACAGTTAATTTTATCTCACCGACATCATTCATAATCGAATAATCAATATGGCAAATATAAAGTCCGCTTTCTTCAGCACCGAACTGTAAAAAAATACTTTCGCCCTTTTTAACGGTCATTTTGTCATCTATAACAACAATCTCCGAATTTTTAATTTTGCTGGTCTCAAAACCGTCAAGCAAAGAAATATATGTATCATAAGGTTTGGAATTTTCAATATTTGAATTCTGATTTTTAACAGTTCCCGCTTTTGTATAGGTAGACAATATTGTTGCAAACATAAGTGCGGAACAAAAAGATGCCGCAGCGCGTATACATTTTTGTTTCTTTAATATATCTTTCCTTATGCCTATGCTTTTCGTCACTTGAGAACCACTCCTGTCAAAAATCGAGAAATCACTGAAATTAAACTGTTTTAAGCAAAATGATATATAAAAATGATTTTTTTAATTATATACTGTACAAAATTTAAAATATATAATATATTAGTGTAAAAATATCATTTTTTTGTCATTACGCTTTTTATCAAGATGTTTTTCCAAAAAATCAGAAAGATTTTTAATTTCATTAAATATTTGTGCATTTTTGCAGTTAAACTAAAAAGATAATTTTAAATAATATATATACTTATAAATAATAATTGCATATTGAAATACAAATATACTTAAATTAAATATTAGAATATATCGCTTTTTAGATTTACGGTCAAAACTTTGATCCTAATTTGCGAGATTTAAAATTAAATCTATATTTCTGTTTTTATCTCGCAGTTAGGTATTTATCAGTCCTGTTCTTGCCGACATCGTATCCTCCACCATACGGTTGAAACGATCACTGAATGGCTCATCTATACAAGAACAATTGTTAAAACACATATACAAAATTTCAGTATTATCCTCATCATGATCCTTGGGCTGAAAAACCGTATGGTTCGAGTCGCGGCTCGAACAGTATGGCATACGCCACAAGCTCATAAAGCCTTACACGCCGGGCACAACGGCAAGGTTGAGCGCAGCCACCGTAAAGATAACGAATATTTTTACGCCACACATACTTTTTACTCATTTGATGATTTTAAAAAGCAGCTTGCTGTTCACAGCAGTATTTACAATAACTTTCCTATGCGTCCTCTTAACTGGTTGTCTCCCGCCGATTATATTAAAGCTTATCTTAAAAATGGTGAATTTCTCTGATTTTGTAACATATCATTGACAAACCCACATACAAGAAACTAAAAAGACAAAGAATCATTGACAACCCTCCTTTAATCAGTTATAATACCCTTGTAGCATGGTTTGAGAATGATGTCAAATTTGACTTCGGTCAAGTAACGGCATTGGTTTGAGTAACAGGGTCGGAATTATCTCTAAAGGGATAATTCCGACTTTTTATGTTAATATAAACAAACGACAATAAAATAAATTCGGTAAACGCAAAAAGACCGACCTTAACTCTGTTTTCGGAGAAAAGGCCGGTCTTTTTTGTTTTTACATAAAAACACGTACCGCCGAAGATCCGGCGTATCCGTAAAAGAATTTCGCGAAAGCTTAAGGGATTTCTTAAGGATACGTCTTTTCAGAAGCGGTACAGGAAAGGAACAAAAAAATATGAAAGACAATCAAAACAATGTAAACAGCTTTCTCGACAGTATGGATGGAGCTCCCGCGGATGAGCTTACAGCAGCGGAAAACGGCTTTGTCTCACCCGCCGGAAACACACGGCAAGCGCCGTTTGCTCCCGCCGCCGTATGGCCGGGAGAACAGCAAAACGAACCGGTACCGCAGACAGCGGTACAGCCGACAGCTCCGGCGCCGCAGGTAATGCCGCAGACCGTACCTCAGGAGCAGGCTGTTCCGCAGCAGGCACCGCCTATGCAGGTAATAACCCCGCCTGTCGTGCAGTCCTCCGCACCGCAGGCAGTACAACCGCCTGCGGTTCCCGCCGTAAATACGGGCGCGCAGCAAAGTATGCTTGATCCTTTTGAACAGGCTTTAAATACAGCCCAAAATCAGCAGGAAAGCAGAATGCTTGAAACGCTTGCCGCAAAGCCCGCTTTCTTTTCATACGGCAAGGTAAAGGAAAGCATTACAGACAAGGAAGCCACCTTTGAGGATTTAAGACAAAAGTATGAGACCGACTTCCCCGAGCTTGCTGACGGAAAGCTCATTTCCTGGTCGGTATGCTACGGCAAGGTGACAAAGCAGATAAGCAACCCCGCTTCAGACAAGGTGTATACCGTCAAAGCCGAGATAGAAAAGTCCAAAACATTTACCGACGGGCTTAAAAAGGCAAAAACCGACGCCGAGAAAAATCCCGAATGCGTTGTAAAGCTCTTTAAAAAAGCGCAGAGCAAGGGCGAGACCGTACTTCCTTCATATAAGGATTTCTGCCTTACGGCAAAAGATGCCGAACTCTCGCGGAAACCTATCGTTCTTCTGCCGTCGAAAGACGGCAGAATTTTTGAGATAAGAAAAAACGATATCGGGATATTCACCTCGCCGGTAAGCTGTGTAAACGAGTTCCCCGAGATAAAAGCGGATTTCAGAATGCTGCTCCCGAAAATCCCGTCTCACATATTTTCAAAGGTTATGGGATTTTTCAAAAGCATATCTGACACTATGACTTTTGAGGCTCTGGTGCATATCCTCTATGACACCGAGGAAAAAGAATACCTTATAAAAGTACCGAAGCAGAAGATCTCACACGCCGCTGTGGACAGTGAAAATTCAGAGCCTTATCCGGACAGATACATCCACGTTATGGATATACATTCTCACAACATAATGCCGGCGGTGTTTTCGTCTACCGACGACCGCGACGAAAAGGAAACAAGGCTTTACGCCGTGGCGGGGCGGTTTGACCGTACCTTTCCGGAAATAGCGGTTCGCGCGGGCTGCGCCGGGAAATTCATACCCTTAGCCCCGGAAGATATTTTTGACGCGGACTTTTTCGGAGAATATCCTGAGGAGTGGAAAGAAAACATATCGTTTTCCCAAGTGCCGGAGAAGCCTCCACGCCGGTTCGGGCTGCGCTTTAAGCGCGCGTTTTCGGAGGGCAGGCTATGAAGTATTCAGCGACAGCGCCCGTGAAAATCGTAGTGCTGGGAGCCGGCGGCACAGGCGGCTACCTTATTCCCCACC
>CALWUZ010000106.1 GCA_944384845.1 uncultured Clostridia bacterium | reverse complement strand
CCCCCGCTTGACGACTGCAGCGTGGAATTTTGCGGCGTACATTTATAATAAGAAAAAAACCATGAGATACTTAAAGGCATAAGCTTTTTTGTTCCTAACGGAAAAATGTACGCTATCGTCGGAACCTCCGGAGCAGGAAAATCAACTATAATCGGAATGATACCGCGGCTGTATGACGTCACCTCCGGCTCTGTAAAGGTAGCAGGCGTTGACGTAAGGGATTATGATCTCTCATATCTTCGCACCAATATCGGAATAGTAACGCAGGACACCTATCTCTTCAACGGAACGATTCTTGAAAATCTGCTGTACGCAAAGCCCGGGGCGTCAAGAGAGGAAATAGAAAACGCCTGCCGTGTGGCAAATATTTATGATTTCATTATGAAGCTTCCTGATAAATTTGAAACAGTGGTAGGCAACCGCGGGCTTAAGCTTTCAGGCGGAGAAAAGCAGCGCGTTTCAATAGCGCGGGTGGTACTCAAAGACCCGAAAATCCTTATACTCGACGAAGCGACATCTTCGCTTGACTCCATTTCCGAAAGTCTTATACAGTCTGCACTGAACCATGTAATGCAGGGGCGCACAAGCATAGTAATCGCTCACCGGCTTTCAACGGTTATAGCGGCAGATAAAATTATGGTGATAGAAAACGGCGCCATAACCGAAACCGGCTCGCATGAGGAGCTTATCGGCTCAAGCAGGAAATACCGGGAGCTTTATGAGACCCAGTTCAAAAAAGTACTGGATTACGAAAAGCATCGTCTTGAAAAGACGGAGAAGGAATAATGTATTTTTTGCACCTATTTCCCATTGACTTAACGCGAAATTAAGGTTACAATATAATAAAGACTTCTTTTCGGAGGACGCTATGGACGAAATAAAAAATAAAGACGATTATAATCCCGATATTGTAACTCTTTCGGACGATGACGGAAAGGAGTATACCTTTGAGGTGCTCGACGCCATCGAGACCGACACGGGAAGATACCTCGCTATGCTTCCGATTTACGACGACCCGAAGGATCAGCTGAACGACAGCGGCGAGCTGGTCATAGTAAAGGTGGGCGACGAGGACAACGGCGACGAATATTACTATGAAATCGAGGACGACGACGAGTACGAAACCATTGCCGACGCCTTTATCGAACGCCTTGAGGATTTTTTTGAGATAGACGACCGGTAAAATCTTATTTGCTTTTCCGCCGGAAAGCCTTTGACGATCCGGCGTCCTGCGCTGTTCGCGGACCGCGTCTTATATAACCCTACAACCTTTATAATCGGGGCCAAAGCTCGTGCGGCGGGCTTGCAGACCTCCCGCGGCTGTGCCGAGTTCGGAAGAAGGGAGCGCGAAGCCGTGCGGCCGGCACCCACCTGCTATACGCAGGTTATTTTAAGCGCATTACGGCAGTGCGGGACACTTTGATTGACAGAGAAAGCTCTTTGCTAGGAAAACGGCAAAGAGCTTTCTTTTGCAATTTTTATAACGAGCCTCTGAAATAAAGCCCGCGGGTATATTCTTCGGGACAGGCGCCTCCCTCCAGATATAACCTGATGACCTGCGCCGCGCGCCGCTTAGATTCGTCCGTAAAATACAGCACGGCGAAATCCGCGGCTGACAGCTCGTCTTTTCTGTCCGCAAGCCATACCGGCACCGAGTTAAGCAGCTCGCAGTAGCCCATGCGGCACCTTACCCTGAACGAGACGTTCCTGCGGTCTGTCAACGTACCGCCGCCGGGACAGCCGGAGCAGTCCCGTCCGTTTTTTAACGGGCAGTTTCTGAAAAGCATAAGCGGAACTTTACCGTAGGCTGTTATCCCCTTAGGAACAGGCGAATTAAGCCTTGCGGCGTCCGACAGCAGTATCTCGCTTGACAGAACGATACCCTCGGCTCCCATGGCATATACCGCCGCTGCGCTTTCGGAATTCAGGACGTTAAGCCCGCTGTCTGCAAGAACCGAAAAGCCTTCGTCAAGAGCGAGCCTCACCGCTGATATATTCCCGCAGAGAGCGGCGTTAAAACCCCTGTTCTTAAAAACGCGCAGCCGCCGCCTGACCGCTTCCTCGCTTGATATGCCGCGCGGTATATCTGCAATAAGCCTTACATTGCCGGGCAGACCGTCAGGCTCCTTTTCTATAGGGAGAATAAGCGCCTCTATTCCGTTCAAATCGTCCGGTATAAGCGAGGGATCCTCAAAGCGCGCAAAAAGACGCGGCGGATGGTTATTCGGACAATCCGGTCCGCCGGGATTATAAACAGCCGCCGACTTCCTGCGCCTCGTCTCTGCTCTTTTGCGGTCAAGCATCTCCGCCGCTTTGCGCCTCAATTCGTTCAGCTCCGAGGCACGGACGAAAAGCCCGCTGTCACAGGCAACCGAAATTTCTGCCGCAGTATACGGAGTAGAACCGAATTTGTCCAAGCCCGCCTTAAGCGCCTTATCGTCCGCCGCCTTTGTCAGCGCCCTTTCGGGAACAGAGCCGCTTACGCTGACACTGTTTTTTCCGTCATCCAGCGAAAGGGTAACCGGCTGCCCGTTTTTAACTGAAAGGCACACCTTTATTTTAATATTCTGACGTTCGGCGCGGTATAGACCGTGAAGCGCCGGCAGAACGCTTGCTGCGGACGCTACGTCCTCTTTAGTCCTGATGCCGAACATATCCCGTCCGAGCCTGCCCGTAAAATACCCGTCGGTAAAGCCGGAGCGTGAAAAAACTCCGTTAAGCGCCGATTCAAGCTCTTCAGGTACAAAGCCGTTATCCGCCGCCGAACGGTAGGCGGCAGTGGCAGCGGCTACATACTCCGGACGCTTCATACGCCCCTCAATTTTAAAAGAAGTCACGCCGATACCGCGAAGCTTTTCAATATAGTGAATAAGTGACAGATCCTTAAGACTTAAATCATATCCGGTGCCGCCCGGAGCCGAAAACGGAAGACGGCAGGGACCGGCGCAAAGACCGCGGTTGCCGCTTCGCGAGCCGAGAAACGCCGACAAAAGACATTGCCCGGACATCGACATGCACAGCGCGCCGTGAACGAATACCTCAACCTCAATGCCGAGCCTGTCCGCCTCTGCGCAAAAATCCTTAAGCTCGCAAAAGGACATTTCCCTTGCCGCGACCACGCGGCAAAAGCCTGCCTTTTTCAGCGGCGCAAGCGCCGCGTGGGTATGTACCGACATCTGGGTTGAAGCATGAAGCGAAAGTTCAGGTATCAGGCGGCGAAGCACCGCCGCCAGTCCCAAATCCGCGACTATAACACCGTCCACGCCGAAATTGTACGCCCTGCGCGCGAGATCGACAGCGCTTTGCATTTCGCCGTCCTTTATCAGGATATTAAGCGCAAGATACGTCTTTACCCCGCGTATGCGGCAGTATTCCGCCGCTTTCTTAAGCGCCTCGTCGTCAAAATTTTCAGCGTTCCGCCTCGCGGAAAATTCCTTCGCGCCGAAATATACCGCGTCCGCGCCGCTGCGTACAGCTGCCGTAAGCATCTCGGCATTTCCGGCGGGAGCTAAAATTTCCGCCTTTCCGGTTTTATTTCCGTTGTTCATTTATCGTCAAGCCTTATTTTCTGCTGTTTTGAAAAAGTAATTTTATCAAGCTGTTTTTTAAGCCTTTGGCACTCCGCTTCCGCCTTTTTTGCCTCATCCGAGGCTTCAAGCGCCGCGATTATTGCCGCCATTGCGGTGGAAACAGTGGGGTTGCTTTTTGTAATACGGCGCAGTCTCTGTTCAAGCTCTCCTACAAGCACATTCAAATATTCCTCGCTTTCGTCGCTTTTCACGGTATAATTTATACCGCCGACCGTAAGCTTTATCTGATTTGCCATTTTTGCTTCCTCCCCGTTTTATTATTCCTACAATATTATAATAAACCATTTTACCGCAAATTAAAAGTATTTTTTGAACTCCGCTTTACTTTGATAATATGAGTTGCTATAATAATAACAAATTGGAGGAATGCTCAATGAAATATCTTGTTTTGCTGTGCGACGGAATGGCCGATATGCCGAACAAGGCGCTTTCGGACAAAACGCCCATGGAATGCGCCGACAAACCGTATACGGATGCTCTCGCAGCGCTGTCCGAGGCAGGCATGTGCCGCACGGTAGCTGAAGGGCTGAAGCCCGGAAGCGACGTCGCCAACCTGTCTGTAATGGGGTATGACCCGAAAATCTGCTACACGGGGCGCTCCCCGCTTGAAGCCGCCTCGATAGGCGTGGACTTAAAGCCGACCGACGTGGCTCTGCGCTGCAACATAGTGACCCTTTCAAACGAAGACGATTACGAAGACAAAACCATGCTCGATTACTGCGCCGGCGATATTTCCACCGAGGAAGCCCGTCTTATTATGGAGACGGTTGAAGAACGTCTCGGCGGCGGCAGATATGAATTTTACAGCGGAGTAAGCTACCGGCACTGCCTTGTCGTAAAGGACGGCACGACCGAGCTTGGAAGCATGACCCCGCCTCACGACATAAGCGGAAAGGTTATAGGCGAATATCTCAGCTCTTCCGAAAACGCCGCGCCGCTTATTGAGCTTATGAAAAAAAGCTATGATATTTTAAAAAATCATCCGGTCAATCTCGAAAGACGGAAAAAAGGACTGCACGAGGCAAACTCTATATGGCTCTGGGGCGAGGGACGCAGACCAAAGCTTGAGGATTTCAGGGCTAAAAACGGCGTTTCGGGCTGCGTTGTTAGCGCGGTGGATCTGCTTAAGGGCATAGGTATATGCGCCGGAATGGAGACCCCGCTTGTAGAAGGCGCAACCGGCTACATCGACACCGATTTCGAGGGCAAGGCGCAGGCGGGAATCGACGCCTTTAAAAGAGGCACCGACCTTGTATATCTTCATTTTGAAGCGCCTGACGAATGCGGTCACCGGGGCGAGGCTCAGAACAAGGTGAAGGCGATTGAATACATCGACCGCCGCGCGCTCAAGCCTATGCTTGATTATCTTGATTCCTGCGGCGACGATTACCGAATACTCATAATGCCTGATCATCCCACTCCGCTTGAGACTATGACACATTCCTCCGAGCCGGTTCCGTACATTCTCTTTGACAGCCGCGTAAAAAAGAAAGGCATAGCCTCGTTCACCGAGAAAAACGCCGCGCAGACCGGAATTTTCGTTGAGCACGGACCCGATATTATGAAAAAGCTGCTTGGAAAGCTTTAAAGCTGACAGCGCAGGCTGTTTCCTGCCGTTTTCCAGAGCTTTAGAAAGCTTTTTCACTCAATACTGCTGACAAAAACACATCCCGCGGAATTTGAATTTCAAATCCCGCGGGATTTTATTTTATAAAGTATAATTTTTAAAACATCGCCGCTCAAAACTCTTTGTGTCTGATTCCTACATTGCTGTTCTTCCTCCGGAATCCTGTCATATATTTTCAGCGCATCATAAAAAAGCTTTCATTTTCCACCGTATCTCCTTTGTTCAGCCCGCAGCGCCATACAGCCATTATGACATTTCCAGTGATTGTTTTTGTCCCTGCAAATCCCTAACAATTCGCATTGTCTGCAATAACGCGGAACATTATCCAAATAGTCCCGTTTTTCTTTACCGGCAAATAACCTCTCAAAAAAATCACCCCATAAACTGATAAAATCAACATATCTCATAAATCTCTCGCTTTGGATATAGTTTTTTGTCATTATATCACTTATAGATATAATTATCAATATATAAAACATCTATGGGATATTCATAATATCACCTATAGATATTAAAATATAAACAGGTGATTGTTATGAGTGATAATAGGGTATTAGTTGAAATGGGCGATAGAATTTCAAAACGGCGTAAATTTCTGAAATTGACACAGGAACAGTTAGCAGATACCATTGGGGTATCCACACAAATGATTTCTAACCTTGAGTTAGGAAAAAAAGCGATTCGCCCCGAAAATTTGATAAAAATCTGTTCCGCTTTGGGTGTAAGTTCGGATTATCTTCTAATGGGCGTTGAGTGTGAAAACCAATATAATGATATTGCGCAAAAATTGCCGAACCTATCAAAAAAGGAATTAAAACTTGTACAGGAAATTATTGATTATATGGACACAAAATAAAAAAGGCATGAGAGAAAGAGAAAAATTCCCTCATGCCTTTTCTTCTTAATATGCAAAAAGAGACACCCGCCGATAAACGGCGAATGTCTCGAAAATACATTATCTATGCGTTTTTTCGATTATTTGAAATATCTGTTGAGCAGACCTTCGAACGCCTTGCCGTGACGTGCTTCGTCGCGCGCCATTTCATGGACGGTGTCATAGGAATGTAGCGAGAAACGAAAGTTTCATGCGGGTTTACGGTGGTTTACGCAGGACACCAGTTATCAAATCGAACAAGGATTCTATGTGATTGGGACACCAGTCGGGACACCGATTAGGAGGTCTATCACATGGGTACAGTCAATAATACAGGAGTTTATCAGCTCCCAAACGGTCAATGGGCATATCGCTTTACATGGCGGGAAAACGGAAAAAAGAAAAACAGGAAGGGAACAAAAGATGAATTTGGAAATCCCTTAAAGACCAAAACACAAGCGGTTGCCGCAAGAAAAATTGCTTTGGAAAAGCAACAAGCGCCGCGCAGTCCCATTGAACGAAAAACAGTAGAACAGCTTTACAAATTATATTGCGAACATGGAAGAAGCGGAAAAGCATACACCACTATCAAAAAACAAGACAGCCTGTGGAAAAATCATTTACAAAAGCGCTTCGGGTCTCGTTTCCTTGATGAAATCAGCGTTGCGGAAATCAACGACTATCTTTCTGAACTCTACTATACCGAGGGGCGCGCGTATAAGTATGTGGAATCCTTTCTGAAAATGTTCTATTTGATTTTCGGTCAAGCCTATTCACGCAATTATTTAGACGTTGATACCTATAATAAACTTTGCATTAACAAAGATACCAAAATCCACATGCCGAAAATGAAGGTGGATGAGGACACCGATATTGTAGCTTTCAGCAGGAAAGAAATTCAACAGTTAGACGAATATTTCAACGATACAAACGCCGAAACCGCTTATTTGCTTGGAAGATACTGCGGACTTAGAATCAATGAGTGCTACGGCTTAAAATGGGAAAAGGTCGATATTGAAAAAGGAACTATCACCATTGATCGACAAATGCAGTATCAGGAAGGGCTGATTAAGTTAGTCCCGCTCAAAACACGAAACGCCCGCCGCACTCTATATATGTCACCCGCGTTAAAGGCATATTTCATAAAGCTAAAACAACAGAGAGACACAGCGCAAATAGAATTCGCAGAACAGCGGGAACAAAATCAAACCTTTATCACAGATTTAGGCGAAAAGAAAATTTCTTCTTTGGAACTGGTAAATTCCCTACCAAATGGCAAAATTCAAACAGTCAATTCCATGAAGTACCATTCCCGCATGGTTAAGGAGCAACTGCAAATAGAGTTCAAATACCACTATCTGCGGCATACATACGGCACACGGCTTGCGGAAATGAATACACCGTCCCATATTTTACGCAATCAAATGGGACACGCAAATATCAATGTTACACAGCGCTATTATATTGCGATTTCCAAATCGGGCATTGAAGCACTGATGAACAATTTAACACGCATATAATCATAAGAGGGCAAACTGAAAACAATCGGTTTGCCCTCTGATTTTAACATCTTTTAAGAACTTTCAACAACTTTACAGAAGTAGCAAGCAACTTTTGACATCTTTCCGCTTCTTTATGGGAACTATTGAGAATTTTTTACCTTCTTCTTGCGATTGCGGGGAATTGTGTAAACTCCATAGGTATCTTTAAGCAACGCTTTCATTTCCTGCTTAACCTCATTAGGCTCTATTATCTTTACTTCTTTACCTAACCCAAACACCCAACCGTAAAATTGCGGACTTACGGCAATGCTTTCTGTTATTTGAAAGTAGTCTTTATCTGTTTGAGATAACTGCACATCTGGATGTATACTAAAAAAGTGGACAAGTGTGTTAGAATAAGAGACAAGAAAA
>CALWUZ010000105.1 GCA_944384845.1 uncultured Clostridia bacterium | reverse complement strand
AAATGGAAATTGAAAAATCATGGGAAAAATTTTTGAAATCCGGCAGTGTAAACGATTATTTAACTTTTGTCAATTCGCGCAAGGAGCACGAAATAAGTGAAGGAAGCAGAGACGCGTTTTACAACAGAGGCTTTGGTGATAAAGGAAACGAACGTTGGGGAGAGTGACCGTCTGGTTACTCTCTTTACGCGTGATTACGGTCTTATACGGGCATTTGCTCCGGGCGCGAAATCAATAAAATCAAAAAGGGGAGCCGCAACCTCCCTGCTTACATATTCAAGCTTTACAATCTTAAAGAAAAAGGATATATACAGAATTTATGAGGCGTCGCCCATAAGACTTTTTTTCGGAGCGGGGAGCGATATAGCCGTGCTGTCTCTCGCGCAGTATTTTTGCGAGCTGAGCGGGGTTCTTGCCGAAGACAGCGGAACCGGAAACGGCGAGCTGCTGCGGCTGATGCTTAATTCCCTGCATTTTATGACGGCAGAGAAGCGCTTTCCTCCGCTTATAAAAGCAATAACCGAACTAAGGGCGGCGGTGCTTTCGGGCTATATGCCCGATCTTGTAGCCTGCGGCGGCTGCGGAAAATTTGAAGACGGAATTATGTATTTTGACCTGTCGGGCGGCGGGCTTTACTGTTCCTCCTGCGGAAAGGCGGGAGGTGCCGCGCGGGAGCTTAATCCCACTTTGCTTTCGGCTGCGCGGCATATCGTATATTCGCCGTTTGCGCGGCTTTACTCCTTTGAAATACCCGAAAGTGACGCCGAAAGGCTTTCGGATATTACCGGAGAGTATATTACGCTTCAGACCGACCACCGCTTTAAGACCCTTGAATTTTATAACAGCATTAAGGAGTAAACGATGCAGTACAATATCGGAAGATATTTAAAAACTCTGGAGCTTGACAAGATACTTGAAATGCTTGCCGGAGAGGCGGTCCTTCCGGACGCGGCGGCTGCGGCAAGGTCTCTTGTTCCCGAAACCGATATAAGAGCGGTGGGCGGTCTGCTTGCCAACACAGGTGACGCGTATGCCTTTATGTCAAGATATTCCGCACCCTCCTTCGGCTCGGCAAGGGACGTTTCCTCGCCGCTTAGGCGCGCAGAGGCTTCGGCGGTGCTTTCTATTCCGGAGCTGCTCGATATCGCCGAAACCTTAAGGGTAATACGCTCGGTAAAGGTCTGGCGGAGTGACTGCACGGGAGTGCAGGAGACCTCCCTTGAGCAGCTTTTCGGGGCGCTTGTGCCGAATAAATATCTTGAGGAAAAGATTACCTTCGCCGTAAAATCGGAGGACGAGCTTAACGACAACGCTTCTCCGGCGCTTTATGATATAAGGCGGAAAATCACCGCGAAATCTGCCAAAATACGGGAAAGTCTCGAAAGAATAGTGCGCGGTCCCCTTGCAAAATATCTTCAGGACGCCATAATAACCCAGCGCGACGGCAGGTTTGTCGTGCCGCTCAAAGCGGAGCACAGGGGACAGATAAACGGCATTGTGCATGACACCTCGGCGACAGGCTCCACGCTTTTTATAGAGCCTATGGCGGTTGTTGAGACCAATAATGAGATACGGGTGCTGAAGCTTAGCGAGCAGGAGGAGACGGAGCGCATTTTAGCAGAGCTTTCCGCCGAGGCGGGCGGCTTTGCCGACAGTATAATTCATTCATATGCCGCGCTGTCAGAGCTTGACCTGATTTTTGCCAAGGCAAAGCTTGCGTATAAGATGAAAGCGAGCATGCCTGAGATAAACAAGGACGGATATATCCGTTTAAAGCGGGCGAGACATCCGCTGATAAGCTATAAAACCGTGGTTCCCGTAACGCTTGAGCTCGGAAAAGAATATGATACTCTTATAATAACAGGTCCGAATACCGGCGGAAAGACTGTGACGCTTAAAACTATCGGTCTGCTTACGCTTATGACTATGTGCGGGCTTATGATACCCGCGGACGACGGCAGCAAAATAGCGGTTTTCGGCAGGATTTTTGCCGACATAGGCGACGAGCAGAGCATAGAGCAGTCGCTTTCGACCTTTTCGTCCCATATGGTCAACATAATACATGTGATAGAGCAGGCGGACGACGATTCACTGGTGCTGTTTGATGAGCTGTGCGCCGGAACCGATCCGGTGGAGGGTGCGGCGCTGGCAAAGGCGATACTTATGAGGCTGTCCTCGCTCGGTGCTAAGACAGCGGCGACGACGCATTACGCCGAGCTTAAATCCTACGCTATTGACACAGACAGGGTGGAAAACGCTTCCTGCGAGTTTGACGTGGCTACCCTCAAGCCTACCTACAGGCTGATAATCGGTATGCCCGGACGTTCAAACGCCTTTGCCATATCAGGGCGGCTGGGGCTTGACAGGAGCATAATCGACAGCGCGAGGGAGCAGGTATCGGATAATGATATGAGGTTTGAGCGTGTTGTGGAATCGCTCGAAAAGGCAAGACGTCTTGCCGAGGAGGAGCATGCGAAGGCGCAGGAGCTGAGGCGGCGGCTTGACGAGGCAAAGAAAAAATCAGAGCAGCGTGAGCAGGAGCTTGAAATAAAACAGCAGCGGCTTATGGAGCAGACGCGCGAGAACGCTGACCGCATAATAGAAAACGCAAGGTATAAAGCCTCTCAGCTTTTAAACGAGCTGGAGGAAATGAAAAAGAAGCTTAACGCCGAAAACGCCGCAAAGCTTGCCGAAAAGGCGAGAGCGGATTTTAAAAAGACCATAAGCGAGCTTGAAGGGAGCGCTGATCCGGTCGTAAGGCGGGCGGCGGCAGGCGAAGCGGTCACCGTGCTTAACAGGGGCGACGTTGTTCTGGTTACCGATATTAACCGTGAGGCGACGGTGCTTGAGGTAAAGCCGGAGGAAAAGCGCGCATTTGTGATGTCCGGCTCAATAAAAATGTGGGCGGATTTTGATAACCTACGCCTGAAAAGCAGGAACAGCGCCTCCGATGAGTTTAAGAAGACCCGCAGGGTTTCGGGAATTGTTTCAAGGGGCAAACGTACGGTATCCGGCGAGATAGACCTGCGCGGAATGGCGTCGGACGAGGCTTTAATGGAGCTTGACAGATATATTGACAATGCCGTGCTTTCCGGAATAAGCACCGTGACAATAATTCACGGCAAGGGCACGGGAACGCTCAGAAAGGCGGTGCAGGCGCATCTTCGCACGCACAGGAATATCGCCTCCTACCGCACCGGCACCTTCGGCGAGGGCGAGACCGGCGTTACGATAGCTGAAATAAAGGAGTAAACTTAAGTCCGCAGAGGATTGCTTTGAAGTCGGCAAAACCTTGCGGCTTTTATTACGCTAAACTTAATCTTCAGGCGGCGGGAAGTTACGGTTTATGAGCTGTTGCTATAAATTAAGGGATAAGTTTATAACAGGAGTTGATAGGGTTGACAATATTCTATTTTACCGGAACAGGAAACAGTCTTGCAGCGGCAAAAAGATTTAAGGGAAAGTTGGTTTCTATTCCGCAAGTGATGAAAGAAAGCAAGCTTGTATTTAAAGATGAAGCAATCGGAATAATATTTCCGCTTTATTGTCTTAACCCTCCTAAAATGGTACGGGAATTTCTGTGCAAAGCAAAATTTCATACAAAATATCTTTTTGCTGTTGCAACTTATGGAAATCTGGCAGGGGCTTCCATGCAGAAGCTCCAAAAATCGGTTGGAGAATACAGATACCGGTTTGATTATATGAATACCCTGCTTATGGTTGACAACTTCCTTCCAAACTTTGAAATAAATGAAGAAATCGCCCTATTGCCAGAAAAGAAAACGGAAGAATGTTTGAAACAAATTGCAGCGGATATATATGAGCGCAGACATTACGTTCCGAAAGCGACTAAGAGGGATACAGAGCTTTCCGTTATGTGCGAACCGCTTATGGCACAGCAGGATAAGGGTGAAAACGCAAGGGAGTTTTCAGTAAACGGAAATTGTATTCGATGCGGTATCTGCGCAAAAGTCTGTCCGGCTGACAATATAACGCTTGCGGAACAGATCAAATTCCATGATAAATGCGAGAGTTGTTTTGCCTGTATACATGCCTGTCCGGAAAACGCTGTCCATTTAAAAAATGAAAAAAGCAATGTGCGTTGGAGAAATCCGGAGGTTACGTTGGAGGAACTTATACAATCAAATCAATAAACTAATCTGAAATTGACTGTATTTTTAATTGTCTTCTCCTACAGATATGAAGCAAAAGAAGAAAATTTTCCGTGAATCGCCATAGATACCCCTTTTACTCGCATTGATTGCAATAAGAGGAAAACATATTTAAAAAGTGGGCAGTGATTTGAAATGATAGGTAACTGTTATATTAAAGCGGTAGCACACATATAACTGCCGGATTTTAATGTGTCACTCATAAGAAGAAATAGTAAAAAGCGCGCCGATTTTTTCGGCGCGCTTTCAGCAGTCAATAACAGAAGCTTTAATTGTTTCGTCAATAAATGAAAGGCTTTTTGCGGTCATTTCAGCCCATGCAGGCCGAAAGCCGCATTTTATCGCGTTGCGGGCGGATTTGATATTCGCCCAGGCCGCGCAGTAAAACGGTACCTTGCCTCTTTTGAGAATTTCAACCGCCAGGCGGCTTGTAAGAGCTGAAGCTACGCCCTGTCTGCGGTATTCCGGCAGAACGTCAATTCCTATCTGCCACATGCTTTCGCAGTCGGCTGAGCAGCCGGCAAGACCTATGAGCCTGCCGCCGTGGTACGCGCCGGCTCCCAAGACGTCAAGCTCCCTGCGTTTTTCGCACAGGGCGTTGCTCCATTCGGGTTTGTAAAGTCCGGTGAAATCGCGCTGTGTAAGAATTTTTATGCTGTAGGGACAGCTTTGGATTTTCAAAAAATCAAGGTCGGGCAGAAAATACTCCGCCATAAAGCAGACCTTTAGCTTCTCGCTTTCAAGCGCTTGGTTAAGCAGATAAAGGTTCGGAGTTTCAAAGCAGTGTTCGGGCGGAAACCTGCTGATATACCGTGCCGCCGCTTCGCGGTATTCCTCCTTTGCCGTTGCGACGGTATTGCTGCCGTATGTGATAAAATGGCAGTCAAAGGGAAGCTCCAAATACCTGCGGGCTTTCGGGTCGGCTTTTGACAGGGTTACGATATTATCCTGTCTTATAAAGTCTTCCGCGCGGCAGTTGGCCTCTGCCGCGGACTGCCGCATAGCTGTCTCAAGTATGCTTTTATTAGTAAAATTCATATCATATCAGTCTCCGTTTGCGGCGGAAAGTCAGCTTAAAAATAAGCGGACGGTATTTAGCCCGTTTAAAATCCTTTCCACCGTCTGCTCGCTGCCGCCGCATGGCACGGTTATATCCGCGTACTTTTTATAAAGAGGCAGGCGCTCCGAAAAAATCCCGTCAAGCGTTTCACCCGGGTGCATAGCGATGCCTCTGGTGGTTATATTGTCTATCCTGCGCTTTATTTCCTCAAGCGGAACGTCGAGAAATACGGTGACGCCGTTCCGGCGCAGGTTTTTCATAGCAGCGTCGGAATATACCGCGCTGCCGCCGGTGGCGACGACGCTGTTCTCGCAGTCAAGCGAGGACAGCACGCCGCTTTCAACGCTTAAGAAGGCGTCGAGCCCGTCACCGTTTATAATATCCTGAAGCTTTCTGCTTGTTTTCTGCTGAATCAAAAGGTCGGTGTCGACAAACTGAAGCCCTGCTGCCTTGGCAAGCAGCACGCCTGCGGTGCTTTTGCCGGCGCCCGGCATTCCGATAAGCACTATATTGCTTTTTTTCATAGCTTAATTTTTAAGACTCTGCAGCGGCGCCGGTATCCTGCCCGCGCGGTCTATAAATCTTTTGGGGCTTTTGGTGAGATTCACCTTCATTATGGGACCTGAGCCCAAAAGTCCGCCGAACTGAAGCTCCTCGCCTGCCTTTTTGCCGATGGCGGGTATAACCCTTACCGCCGTGGTCTTTGTGTTTACCATGCCTATCGCCGCCTCGTCGGCAATTATGGCGGAGATCACCTCCGCCGGAGTTTCTCCCGGAACGGCAATCATATCAAGTCCCACGGAGCATACCGCGGTCATTGCTTCAAGCTTTTCAAGCAGCAGGTCGCCCGAACGCGCGGCGTCTATCATTCCGGCGTCCTCTGTCACGGGAATAAACGCGCCGGACAGCCCTCCGACAGAGGAGGACGCCATAACGCCGCCCTTTTTTACCGCGTCGTTAAGCAGCGCCAGCGCGGCCGTGGTGCCGTGTATCCCGCAGGTTTCAAGACCCATTTCTTCGAGTATATGCGCCACCGAGTCTCCGACGGCAGGGGTCGGCGCAAGCGACAAATCCACTATTCCGAACTGCACGCCCAGTCTTTTTGAGGCTTCCGTACCCACAAGCTGCCCCATACGGGTGATTTTAAAAGCGGTGCGCTTAATTATTTCGGCAAGCCTGCCAAGGTCGCCGTCAGGACATTTTTTAAGCGCCGCCTGAACAACACCCGGTCCCGAAACACCGACGTGCACAACGCAGTCCGGCTCGCCTATGCCGTGAAACGCTCCCGCCATAAAGGGATTGTCTTCAACCGCGTTGCAGAATACCACCAGCTTGGCGCAGCCAATGCAGTCACGGTCGGCGGTGCGCTCCGCGGTCTGTCTTACCGTTTCGCCCATAAGCTTTACCGCGTCCATATTGATGCCTGATTTTGTAGAGCCGATATTTACCGATGAGCAAATATTCTCGGTTATCGCGAGCGCTTCGGGAATGGAGCGTATAAGCGCCTCATCGCCCGCGGAAAAGCCCTTGTGAACAAGGGCGGAGTAGCCGCCTATAAAGTTGACGCCTGTGGAGTCGGCCGCCCGCTGCAGCGCTTTGGCATAAAGCAGGGGATCGCCGCCCGCCGCTGCCAGAAGGGCTATAGGAGTGACGGAAATGCGCTTGTTTATTATCGGTATGCCGTATTCCCTTTCTATGTCCTCACCGGTTTTGACAAGATGTTCTGCCTTTCGTGTGATTTTGTCGTAAACCCTTTCGCAGGAGCTTTTTATATCCGGTCCCGCGCAGTCAAGCAGGGATATGCCCATTGTGATTGTGCGGATATCAAGATTTTCTTCGGAAATCATATTGATGGTTTCCATTATGTCGTTTAAGTTTATCATACCTATATGTATCCCCTTTAAATGCGGTGCATGGAATTAAAAATGTCCTCGTGCATAACGCGGATATCAAGTCCCCTGTCTTTTCCGAGAGCCTTCATTTTATCCGAAAACTCGGAAAACGAGCAGTTGAGTTCCTCTATTTCGGTAAGCATTACCATAACAAACATATCCTGAAGGACCGACTGCGTGATATCCACGATATTCGCATTGCATTCGGCGCAGACGGCGCTGACCTCTGAGATTATTCCGACGGCGTCCATTCCTATGACCGAAACCACTGTTTTCATATTTTTCTCACCCTTCAAAAATTTGTTTTAATTTTAACACAGTTTAGTTTTAATATCAATTATATTCTTTAATATTTTTATCCCGCGGGTCTTGACAGTGCCCCCGCCGTAATGCTATTATGAAGCCTGTAAAATAAAATACGCGAACGGAGAGAAAGAATATGATATACGGCACAGACAGATTTAAATCCCTGAACCGCCCGTCGGAATACCTTGATTATGTGAAATATGTTCCGCAGAATTATAACGGGGAAAAGCTTCCCCTTTTCATTTATATCCACGGCGCCGGAGGCAGGGGCGACGATATTTCAAAGCTTAAGTCAATGGGGGCAATGGCTGTTTTTGCAGGGGGGTTAGAGGTAAACGCCGTGTGCGTCGCCCCGCAGTGCCATGCTGATACGTGGTTTGAGCTTTTTGATGTTCTGCTGGAATTTATAGACAGTATGAGAAACAGCGAAAGCATCGATATTAACCGCGTTTACATTTCCGGCGCGAGCATGGGCGGATATACGGTATGGCAGGTTATTATGTCGCGTCCGGAATGGTTCGCCGCAGCCGTTCCGGTGTGCGGAGGGGGTATGTACTGGAATGCCGGAAGATTGAAGGATCTTCCGATATGGGCGTTTCACGGGGCGCTTGATACGACCGTGCTTCCGGAGGAAAGCATAAAAATGGCGGCGGCGGTAAACAGGTGCGGCGGCAGCGCCAGAATAACCGTTTATCCGCAGCGCGGTCATGATTCGTGGGTTCCGGCTTTTAATGAGCCCGGCTTGTGGGAATGGATTTTTGCTCAGAAACGAAACGGATGATTTTTTAAAAGCTGAAAGCGGCTTTAAGCCGTTTTTTCCATATTTGTATAGCTGCTGCACAATAGTTTCCTAAGTATGCGGGGAAGATTGTGCAGTTTTTTATTTTATAAAGCCAAAACACAATATATTGTGCTTTATATTGAAAAATATTCAAATATTTAGTTGACAAGCTGCTTCTTATGGTGTAAAATATCATTACACTTTATTCAGAAATTCAGGGGAGAGCGCATAGTATGACGCATGAAAATTGGAACGGCTTTAAAGGCGGCGCGTGGCAGGAGGAAATAAATGTCCGCGATTTTATACAGAAGAATTATACCGAGTACAAGGGTGATGACAGCTTTTTAAGCGGCGCTACCAAGCGCACTAAAGAGCTGATGGCGCGCATCAATTCGCTTTTTGAGCTTGAGCGGCAGTACGGCGGCGTGCTTGACATAGATACCGAAACGGTTTCCTCGCTTACAAGCTACGCTCCCGGATATATCGACAGGGATAAGGAACTTATAGTCGGAATGCAGACCAACCGTCCGCTGAAAAGGGGTGTAAACCCCTTTGGCGGCATCAGAATGGCGCGTCAGGCGTGCGAGGCTTACGGCTATAAGCTGAGCGACAGGATAGAGCATGAATTTCGCTATCGGACAACCCATAACGACGGTGTTTTCAGAGCCTACACTGACGAGATGCGGCTGGCGAGAAGGAGCCATATTATAACCGGTCTGCCCGACGCGTACGGCAGAGGGAGAATAATCGGTGATTACAGGCGGGTCGCGCTTTACGGCGTCGACCGTTTAATAGAGGAAAAGAAAAAAGATAAGGCGGAACTTGCAGAGGGAGATTTTCTTGAAGAGCAGATCAGGCTGTCAGAGGAGCTTTATCAGCAGATAGCCTTTCTCGGATATATGAAGGAAATGGCTGAAATGTACGGCTGCGATATAAGTCAGCCCGCGGCGGACGCCAGGGAGGCTGTCCAGTGGACATATTTTGCATATCTCGCCGCTATTAAGGAGCAGAACGGCGCCGCAATGTCGCTGGGACGCGTCAGCACCTTTTTTGATATTTATATCGAGCGGGATATAAAAAGCGGAGCGCTTACCGAATCGGCGGCACAGGAGCTGATTGACGATTTTGTTATGAAGCTTCGTATCGCAAGGCATTTGAGAACTCCGGAGTATAACGAGCTTTTCGGCGGCGACCCGATGTGGATTACCGAGAGCGTCGGCGGAATGGGGGAGGACGGCAGAACCCTGGTCACAAAGAGCAGCTACCGTATTCTTAATACCCTTTATACTCTCGGCTCTTCTCCCGAGCCTAATCTTACGGTACTGTGGTCAAAGGCATTGCCGGACGGCTTTAAGCGCTTCTGCGCGAAGGTCTCAAGGGATACCGATTCCATTCAGTACGAAAGCGACGACCTTATGCGCCCGATATACGGAGACGATTACGCTATCGCCTGCTGCGTCTCGGCAATGAAGATAGGCAAGCAGATGCAGTTCTTCGGGGCGCGCTGCAATCTGCCCAAGCTTTTGCTGCTCGCCTTAAACGGAGGAGTGGACAGCACAAGCGGCATACGCTTAGGTCCGCAGATGAGCGTTATGGAGGACGAAACGCTTGATTACGCCAAAGTAAAGGAAAGACTGGACAAGTATATGGAGTGGCTTGCCCGCCTTTACGTCAACACGATGAACGTAATTCATTTTATGCATGATAAATACGCTTACGAGAAATCTCAGATGGCGCTGCACGACACAAACGTTCACCGCTTTATGGCGTTCGGCATAGCGGGGCTTTCGGTTATCGCCGATTCGCTGAGCGCCGTAAAATACGCCGAGGTAAAACCGGTCAGGGACGAAAACGGGCTTATAGTTGATTTCAGAACTCAGGGTGAGTTCCCGAAGTTCGGAAACGACGACGACCGCGTGGACAATATTGCAAAAGAGCTTGCGCACCGGATGATAACCGAGCTTCGCAAAACTCCTGCCTACCGGAACGCGGAGCATACGCTGTCGGTTCTTACTATAACCTCGAACGTGATGTACGGCAGGCACACCGCCGCCACTCCCGACGGCAGAAAAGCGGGCGAGCCGTTTGCGCCGGGTGCTAATCCTATGCACAACCGCGAGGAAAACGGCGCTTTGGCGTCGCTTAATTCGGTGGCGAAGCTTTCGTATGACGACTGCCGCGACGGTATATCAAACACCTTCTCCATAACGCCCGAAACTTTAGGCAGAACCGGAGAGGAGAGGGTGAGTAACCTTGTCGCTGTGCTGGACGGATATTTCGCTAAAGGCGCGCACCATATAAATGTCAACGTGCTTAACCGTGAGACGCTTATCGAGGCATATAAAGACCCGTCTGCATATCCTAACCTGACCATACGGGTTTCGGGCTACGCGGTTAATTTCCATAAGCTTTCGCGCGAGCAGCAGCGCGAGGTTATAAGCCGTACCTTCCACGAGGCTATGTGATGAACGGATGTACGACGGGGCGCATAAGCTCCTTTCAGACGCTCGGCACGCTTGACGGTCCGGGCGTCCGCTTTGTGGTATTTATGCAGGGCTGTCCGCTGCGCTGCGCCTGCTGTCACAATCCCGAAACGTGGGACATATCGGGCGGAAAGGAATATACGGCGCAGGAGGTTGTAAGCAGGGCGGAGCGCTGTAAGGAATATTTCGGAGAGAACGGCGGAGTAACGCTGTCGGGCGGAGAGCCGCTGATGCAGGCGGAATTTGCATCCGAGTTATTTTATTTATGCAGGAAGCGCGGAATAGGTACCTGCCTTGACACCAGCGGCTGTATTTCAAACGGCAGGACTGAAAGGCTGCTGGAACTAACCGATTACTGCCTGCTTGACATAAAATACACTGACGACGCGCAGTACAGAAAATATGCCGGCTGCGGAATATCGGCGCCGCTTGAATTTCTCGGTATGCTTGAAAAAAAACATATACCGACGAGAATACGGCAGGTGATAATCGGCGGTCTTAACGACGGCGAGGATAATTTAAAGAGGCTGGCGGAAATTGCAGGGCGGTACAGCTGTGTGGAAAGAGCGGAGCTTTTGGCGTTCAGAAAGCTTTGCACTTCCAAATACAAAAAGCTCGGAATCGAATTTCCGCTTGAAAATACCGCCGAAACTCCGCAGAAGACATTGGACAAGCTCCAGCGGACGCTTGATATGTATATAAAAAAACTTTAAGAATAGAATCAGCTTAATAAAGATGAATCCTTGGCTTGTAACGGAAGGCATGTTTTCGGATATGCCTTCCGTTTGCTGTATCATCAGGTAAAAAATTTCTTGCAGGCACTGGTTTTGTCTTTTCAGTTCTATGGTTTTCTATTGGGTTTCCGGCTGATTTTGTTGAAGGTTCCCCTCTGTCAAGAAGTATGACAAAACTTTGGCGGGATAGAAAAACCGGCTCCGTAAGGAGCCGGAACAGGCGTTTAAGACATTTTGCGCTTTCGGGAATGTACGATAACACCTGTCAGACCTCCGGCGGACAGCAGAAGCAGGACAGTCCACAGCGTTACGCTGCTGTAATCACCTGTCTGAGGAGATGAGGAGCCGTTCGTATCGTCCGTTGATTTCTTAAGCTTTTCGATTATCGTTTTTTCAGCCGAAATCTCTTTTGTCCCCGCCTCATCGCCGAAATACCCGCCGCAGTCCCCGCAATACCAGTATTCAATGTTTCCTGTTTCTTCATAGGTTGCGGGTTTGGCGTCTACCTTGATAAGATGTGCGTGATTGTCCGGATCTTTTTCCCCTGTGAATGTCTCGGTTGGAGATGCCTCGCCGCAGTATTCGCAGGACTTGCAGTATACTGCTTCATTTATGCAGGTGCCGGCCGTGTGCAGATATTTGTCTGTTTCGATTTCCTCCGTAAAGCGATGTTCCCCTGTCGTCCCTTCGTTCACATTACTGTACGCTGTCACGCCTACCGTATCTCCGGGGCAGTGATAATTTGTAATCTGATATACGGTATCTCCTGCATATTCAGGATAGCCCTCGCCGCAGGTCTGATAAAAGGTCTGTGTACCGTCGGCTTTTCCTTCGTTGAGAAGCCAGGTTATCTCGCCGGAAGCAAACTGTTCGGCAGTTTTACCGGTGCCGGTGGAGGTGATTTCTTCCTGCCCGGCAAGGTAATAGCTGTTTAAGACCGTGCCGGTGGTCACACCGGTTGTCGGAATTTCTGTGATGAGTTCACCCACACTGTAGCAGTTTTTAATCAGATTGGCGTTGGTTCCGGATATGCCGCCCGTCCACTCGCCGCCGTCTACTTCACCTCGGCTATAGCTGTCGGTGATCGTCCCTTCGTTATAGCCGGCAATACCGCCCTGGTACCTTTCACCGGTAACAGTTCCTGCGGCATAGGAGCATTTTTCAATCGTTCCGGCATTTCTTCCGGCAATACCGCCGATTTGCATGCTTCCCGTCACATTGACGGCGCTATTGCAGTTGACGATTTCGCCTCCGTTTCTGCCGGCGATTCCACCTGCCGATTGGCTGGTTGTCTTAACTTCTCCTGAAACAGTGAGATTTTTGACTGCACCGGAATTGCCGATATATCCGAACAAGCCTTGGTAGTCGTCATTGCTGTCAATATACAGTCCGCTGACGGTGTGTCCGTTGCCGTCGAAGATTCCGTTAAACGGGTATACATTATCTATCCCGATGGGCTGCCATGGATTATCGGCGCTGCCGTTCAGATTGATGTCAGCAGAAAGCGTAAAATAGTAGCCGCTGAAATCAACCCCTTCTGCCGCGCGGTCCCGGATTAGAATCAGCGTATCCAGATCAGGAATCTCATAGGGAATCTCTTCCGTTCCCTGTCCGCCGCTCTCAGAGGCGTTGTTCAACACCGGTCTGCCCAGCATCGGATCAATCGTCCAGTACGTATCGAAATCCGTCCATGATGCAAAGGTATCTGCATTGGAAAGTGCCGCTTCTTCGACCTGCTCAAGGTCTGTTGACGTGCCGTTGCCGCTGCCGACAGCCGGCAGCGCGTCTGTAATAGTGATGCAGCTTTTCACCGTCCCGCGGCTGCTGCCCGCAATGCTGCCCGCATTCGCAGCCGCCGCGCTGTTGCCGACCGTTCCGATGTTATAGCAGTATTCGACGACTGCTCCGGAGGAATTATTTACGCCCACGATGCCTCCGGCTCTCTGGCTTGTCCCGCTTGCCGTCACTGCGCCCGTATTGTAGCAGTTGCTTACCGTTGTCGGATTTGAACTTACCGCTTCTATACAGCCGGCAATTCCGCCGAAACCTGCAGAGGTGCGGGCGCCCTCTGCCGCACTTATACTGCCTTCGTTATAACAGGAAGCGATTTGCGCCCCAAACTGATAACCAGCAATTCCTCCAACATAGTGTAAGCCTTTAACATCTCCTGCATTGCGGCTGTTTATTACCACGGCATCCCAGCCGCTCGGTTTTGTAGTATATCCGACAATACCGCCTGCAAATCTTCCGCCTGTAACGGATTTAAAATTTTCACAGCCGTCGACGGTATCGAAATTTGTCCCGGTAATT
>CALWUZ010000104.1 GCA_944384845.1 uncultured Clostridia bacterium | reverse complement strand
TGCTATTATTTTGAAAATTTAGATTCTTCTCCTGCGGGAACTCCTGCAAATATCTCATCCTGCTGGACTATTACAGACCGAGGCACTTTGGCGGCAAAGCTTGCCCCGTCGGACTTTGCGCAGGATTACAGCAATTTTACTCTCTTAACACTTAAGAATAAAAGCTTTAAATCCTTTACCGTCACGCTTGAATACGAGCAGAGCTGGATACGCTACGGCATTGTTTTCGGCTGCGAAGCCGGCTTTTTTCCGTATATAATGGGAGAATACGGTTTATGCCGCTCGCTTGCCGGCTCCTTTGCATATATTGAAGCAGAGGGTACGGTAACCATGCGCGGCGGGCTTTGCGAATCCGGAAAGCTTAAGGTAAACAATATTCAGCGTAATTCGGCAGCCGCCTTTTCGTCTTATAAGAACTATTTCAACAGATTTATCTGTTCTGATGAATTACCGTCTCAGAAAAGTCATCTTCACCAGCTCCGATTTATAATTCAAACCGATGCGGTTATCTCCTTTGACGGTCATACGAGCCGCTTGTCCGATAATTCGCTTATATATATACCCGCGAACAAGGAATACTCTTATTCCCTGACATTTGAAAAAAACATAAGTATATCCTTTGAGCTTTTCAACTGTTTCCCTAATACAATATGTCAATTCAAGCCTGAAAATCCGGATACATATCAGCAGCTAATGGAAAAAATGTATAGTATCTGGACTCAAAAGCTTTCGGGATACAAATATGAATGTACCTCCATGTTCTATAAGCTTATGTCCGGAATACAGAGTGAACGCTCATCAAGCAGCAATGCAAAGATTTCACCCAGGATTCAAACGGCATACAACTACATAAATGAGTACTATAACGACCCGAATATCACTATAAGCCTATGCGCGGAAATGTGCGGCATAAGCGAAGTGCATTTTCGGCAGATATTCTATAAATGCCTGGGAGTATCTCCTAAAAAATACATACTCAGCATCAGAATATACCATGCAATATCACTGCTGAATACACAAAATTACAAAATTTCCGAAATTGCCGAGAAAACCGGTTTTGTCAACGCCAAATATTTCAGCGTCGTATTCAAAAATATAGTCGGACTTACTCCGTCAGAATATAAAAACAGCATCAGCTGAAAGGATTACAGAGCATATCCGACTGCCTCACAGCAGTACACCTGTCTGCTGAAAACCATCCTGATTTTATATTCAAACAATTTGTTATTCAGAAAGTGTTAAAGCCAAAATATCATTTGCCTTATACGCCGTATGAAAAAACTTATTATGCTTCTTTCCGTTAAATACGATTTCCGCCTCATAATTACCACGGAAACCGGTAAACTCAGCAATACCATATACGTTTGTTTTCAGAACAGTCTCCGTATGCCATTCCTGATTTATCAATTTATCAAGCATAAGATATGCCGGTTTCGGTGATAGATCCCTGTTTAAAAGCCCTCCTAGACATTTGTTTTCCAACCATTTTCCATCAGGCGAGTCATATGCCATATGGTCAACAGTATTCCAATAAATAACCGAGTCTATGCTTTTGTGTGAAAACCACATTATCATAAGCTGACGCAGCAGCAGCGCTTGTATTTCTCTGCCGTATTCGCTGTCTTCCAGCGTAGGAACGGTAACCTCTGTAAGCTGTATAGGAAGACCAAGCTGAGAGTAAGCGTCAAGAAAAGCATAATTCCGTTCAGCTGCATTATATTTCCATAACTTTTCAATTTTCACATCTTCACGTGAAAGTTCCTCCGATGCGTTTGCAAAAAAATGCTGCTGAATACCCACCTTGTCAACTGATACTCCACGGTTAAGCAGTCCCTCAGTTTGCATAAAATAAGCATCACGGAAGCCGCAGCCGTCAAAATACTCAATCGGATTTCCCTCATTTATTATCAGTTCCTTGTCCGGAAGATATTTTCGTGCCATGCAAAAGCACCAGTCTAAAATATCCCTCAGCGGTGTCAGCACAGACATTCTTTTCCAATATCTTGCCTGAAGCGTTTCGTTAGTCACTTCATACTGTGTTATACTCGGCGAATAACGCTCCGCAATTTCACGGAAACGTTTTTCATATAGTTTTTTTACTGTGCTTTGATCCTTTATATTTTCAAGCCATTCGGGAATGAACTTATCATAAAACAAGCAGTGCAGCTTTGGCTCTATATTATGACTTCGGCAATATTCCACACAGATGTCCGGAGCGGGTCTGCGGAAAATATTGAAAGAATCCGCCGTATAGCGCGGCTTATCCTGTTCAGGCTCAACAGCGTTCCAGTAAAAAGGAAGCGTAGCGGTATTAAATACTTTAGCCACAGAAGACTGATATTTTACATTATCCTCTACGTCCGAAAACTGGTTCAAAAGAAACAGATTACAGCCAAAGCCAAAATCGTGGCTTTTCTGCTTTATCCGTATAATTACGCCCGCCGCGGGCTTGCCGCCATAATTCAGAGATATTCGTGTTGTCGTCATCCGATTAGCCGCTATATCTGCATACGCACGGCGTTTTAAGACCTCATCATTTTCTTTCAGCAGTTTTTCAGCCTCAATCAACAGTGCTTTCATTCTAAATCCTCACTTTATTAAAGTTTTTTGCTCCTCAAGTGCTATTTTTTTTATTCCGTCAAGAATTGAAATATCAATATGCACCGGGAAAGCTATCTGAACCTGCCTGACATCGCAAAATTCCTTTTTTTCAAAAGATAACTTCATCAATTTATTATCCTTTATCACGGCTTCCACAACGAGCCCAAGCTGCGAGCTTAGGCGAAAGGCAATATTTTTTTTGTCCGCAGGCCACGCCGGCAGCAGGTAAAGACAGCCGTCAACAAACTGCAGAAGCATTTCGTTTACGGAGCTTAAGATAATTCCGGCGGAGGTGGAAAACCACGGACGATAAATACAGTCCGGCTCGTTTATCTCAAAACATTCCGAAAAACATCCCAGACCTGCCGTCGCCTGCTTAAGCGAAGCGTACGCTTCGCCTGATGACATCTGTCTTGCGAAAAACATAGCTTTCCAGCAAGCATACCATGTTGAAACGCCGTTTCCCACTGCATACATATTTCCATAAATATGCTCTTTGCTTAAAAACTGCTCTATTGCCTTTCTCTGACGCGGATCTTGTCTGTTAATTACATGGTATGGAAAAGTTCCGGCAAACAGTGCTATACTTTTCTGTCTGCATCCCGGAAACGGTACAAATGCCCCATCCTCCACCGGCAAAGAATTTAAAAGTAATTCAGCGGTTTTTTTGCATTCATTTGCAAAATCATCTGTTTTCCGCAGAAGCACTGACGCTCTGAAAGTAATTTCAAGGGTTTTTATAACTGAGCAGGTTGTCATATAAGCGTTTTGCACAGAACAGCCAAGCCGTTCCAAATCGCTGCACTTTCCGATAATTGTTTTTCCGCCCTCAACCCTGTAAACCATATGGCGCATATAAAACATGGCACAGCTCTTAATCATTCGGAACCCTTTTTCACGCAGCCAATCGATATCGTTTGTATGTAAAAAATAATCCCACGCGCTCATGGAGATATGCGCCATATGAAATATATGGTCATACCAAAATCCGGGAGGCGACGCCTCCTCTCCGGTTTCCACGGTCTCCCAC
>CALWUZ010000103.1 GCA_944384845.1 uncultured Clostridia bacterium | reverse complement strand
AGAAATATTATAAAAAAATAGTGGTAATAAAATACGGCGGAAACGCCATGATAAACGAGGATTTAAAGCAGCAGGTAATGGAGGATATAGTTCTCCTGTCGCTTATAGGCGTAAAGGTCGTGCTGGTGCACGGCGGAGGCCCTGAAATTACCGAAATGCTCGGCAGGATAGGCAAGGAGTCGGTTTTTGTGGACGGACTTCGGGTCACTGACAAGGAGACCGCAGAGGTAGTGCAGATGGTGCTTGCCGGAAAGATAAACAAGAGCCTTGTAAATCTGCTTGAGATAAAGGGCGGCAAGGCAATGGGCATATCCGGAATGGACGGGCATATGATAGAGGCGGCGCCGAAAGATGAAAGGCTCGGCTTTGTCGGAAAGATAACAAAGGTAAATGTAGAGCCGATATTCGACCTGCTTGACCACGATTATATACCTGTGGTATCAACCGTAGGCTGCGATATGGACGGCAATATCTACAATATCAACGCCGATACCGCCGCCGCTTACATAGCCGGCGCTATGAAGGCTGAAAGGCTGATATCAATGACCGATATCTCGGGTATTTTAAGGGACAGAAACGACCCCGACTCGCTGATTCCCTGCATTGATATCAAGGAAGCGGTGGAGCTTTTCAGGGACGGTACTATTTCCGGCGGTATGATACCTAAGGTTGAATGCTGTATCGACGCTATCCACAGAGGCGTTAAAAAGGTAATAATAATGGACGGCAGAGTGCCGCATTCCCTGCTTATAGAAACACTGACCGATGAGGGCGCCGGTACTATGGTAACAGAGGATAAGAACGATGAACGCTAAAGAGAGAGACGCGAAATACATAGCCGATACATACGCAAGGTTTCCGGTGGTAATAAAAAGCGGAAAAGGCTCGCTGCTTTACGGTGAGGACGGTAAGGAATATATCGACCTCGGTACGGGTATCGCCGTCAATACCTTCGGCGCGGCGGACAGCGAGTGGATAAACGCCGTGACCGCCCAGCTCGGAAAGCTCCAGCACAGCTCAAATCTTTACTTTACCGAGCCGGACACGCTGCTTGCCGAAATGCTATGCGAGAGAACCGGAATGAAAAAGGTTTTCTTTTCAAATTCCGGAGCCGAAGCGAACGAGTGCGCCATAAAGGCGGCGAGAAAATACGCCGCGGAGAAAAAGGGCGCGGAATATAAAACTATAAACACCCTTAAAAACAGCTTTCACGGCAGAACTATAACAACCCTTGCGGCAACCGGACAGGATGCGTTTCACAAGGACTTTCTGCCGCTTACGGCAGGGTTTGACTATGCCGAGGCAAACAATATAGAAGACCTTAAAGAAAAGGTTGCGGCTAATAAAACCGCCGCTATAATGTTTGAATGTGTGCAGGGCGAGGGCGGCGTTCTTCCGCTTGAACCGGATTTTGTAAAGGCTATTGCCGAAATCGCGGAGCGTGAGGATATACTGATGATAGCCGACGAGGTTCAGACCGGCAACGGCAGGACAGGCGAGCTTTACGCGTATATGAACTACGGTATAACACCGGATATAGTAACCACCGCGAAAGGCCTCGGCGGAGGACTGCCGATAGGAGCTACTATGCTCGGTGAAAAGGTAAAGGACGTATTCACCCCGGGGACCCACGGCTCCACATTCGGCGGGAATCCGGTATGCTGCGCGGGAGCGGTAAATATTTTAAGCCGTATAACCGATGAGGTTTTAGAGGGTGTAAAGGAAAGATCACGCTTTATTGTATCGGAGCTTGAGAACGCGCCCGGAGTGAAATCGGTCACGGGTATGGGTCTGATGCTGGGCGTTGAGACCGAAAGGGACGCTTCGGAAATAATAAACGAATGTATGAATAACGGCGTGCTTGTAATAAAGGCTAAAAACAAGATTCGTCTGCTGCCGGCACTCAATATACCGACAGAGCAGCTCAACAAGGCGATCGCCGTACTCAAAAAAGCCTGCGGAGGAGAATGAAAATGGATTTCAGAGGAAAGAGCTTTTTAAAGCTGCTTGATTTTTCGGGTGAGGAGATAGCCTGTCTTTTGGACCTTGCGGCGGAGCTTAAATATAAAAAGAAAAACGGTATACCGCATAATATCTGTCAGGGCAAGAATATTGCCCTTATTTTTGAAAAAACCAGCACAAGGACACGCTGCAGCTTTGAGGTGGCGGCGCACGACCTCGGTATGGGGGTGACATATCTTGACCCCTCAGGCTCGCAGATAGGCAAAAAAGAAAGCATTGCGGACACAGCCCGCGTGCTTGGAAGAATGTACGACGGCATAGAATACCGCGGTTTTGCTCAGGAAACGGTGGAGGAGCTTGCAAAATATGCCGGCGTGCCGGTATGGAACGGTCTTACAAACGAGTTCCATCCGACGCAGATTTTGGCTGACCTGCTTACGGTTAAAGAGCATTTCGGACGCCTTAAGGGCATAAAGCTGGTCTATATGGGCGATGCCCGCTACAATATGGGCAATTCCCTGATGGTGGGCTGCGCAAAGATGGGGCTTGATTTTACAGCCTGCGCGCCGGAAAAATATTTTCCGGATAGGGCGCTTATTGATGAGTGCAGCAAAATTGCAGAAACGAGCGGAGCAAAGCTTGATTTTGACCAAGACCCTATAAGGGCTGCTGCGGGCGCCGACGTTATTTATACTGACGTTTGGGTGTCTATGGGCGAGCCGGAGTAGGTATGGGAGGAAAGAATAAACGACCTGTCTCCCTATCAGGTAAATGAGAAAATAATGGAGAAAGCGGGTGAAAACGCGGTGTTCATGCATTGCCTGCCGGCATTTCACGATCTTAAAACCTCGGTAGGCAAAAAAATGGGTGAAAAATTCGGCAGGGACAGCTTTGAGGTTACCGGTGCGGTCTTTGAATCGCCGCAGTCAATAGTTTTTGATGAGGCTGAAAACCGTATGCACACCATAAAAGCCGTAATGGCCGCGACTTTGGGTTGATAATATGAGTAAAAGAGCATATTTGGTTTTGGAGGACGGAACAGTCTTTGAGGGATATTCCTTCGGCGCGCAGAAGCGTTCGGTCGGTGAGCTTGTTTTCACTACCGGAATGTGCGGTTATATCGAGACCCTGACCGATGAAAGCTATTACGGTCAGATAGTTCTTCAGACCTTTCCGATGATAGGAAACTACGGCATTATACCCGAGGATTTTGAGGGCGAATGCCTGCTGAAAGGTTATGTTGTGCGCGAGCAGTGCGTAAATCCCTCGAATTTCCGCTGCGGGGAAACGCTGGACAGCTTTTTAAAGGAAAAAGACGTGCCGGGGATATACGGGGTCGATACAAGAGCGATTACTAAAAAAATCCGCGAGCACGGCGTTATGAACGCGGTTATTTGCGGTGAAATCCCGGCGGATTTAACTGATGTGAAAAATTACAGAATCACCGGCGCGGTGGAAAGCGTTACGGTCGGTGAAAAAAAGGTTTATAAGGCGCAGAATGAAAGGCTCAGAGTAAGCTTAATCGACTACGGCGCCAAGCGCAATATAATAAGGGAGCTTGTAAAGCGCGGCTGTACGGTTACGGTGTTTCCCGCGTCCGCTTCGGCGGAGGAAATACTGAGCGAGGGGCCGGACGGAGTGATGCTTTCAAACGGACCGGGCGACCCCGCCGAAAACAGTGCGCAGATAAACGAGCTTAAAAGGCTTGCAGGAAGGGTGCCGATGTTCGGCATATGCCTCGGTCACCAGCTGCTGGCGCTGGCAATGGGCGCCGAAACCGAGAAGCTTAAGTACGGTCACAGGGGGGCAAATCAGCCCGCTCGCGAGACCGAGGGTCTAAGGACATATATAACAAGTCAGAATCACGGCTACGCAGTGGTGTCAGACAGTGTAAAGCAGGGCAGAATAAGCTTTGTCAACGCCAACGACGGCACCTGCGAGGGTATAGATTATCCACGGATAAAGGCTTTTTCGGTGCAGTTCCATCCCGAAGCAAGCGCGGGACCGCACGACACCGCCTTTCTGTTTGACCGCTTTATAAGACTTATGGAGGAAAAATAAATGCCGCTTGACAACACAATCAAAAAGGTTATGGTCATAGGCTCAGGTCCTATCGTGATAGGCCAGGCGGCGGAGTTTGACTATGCCGGCGCACAGGCCTGCCGCGTGCTGAAAGCGGCAGGGGTCAATGTGGTGCTTGTAAACTCCAATCCTGCCACCATAATGACCGATAAGGCGCTTGCCGATGAGATTTATCTCGAGCCTCTCACCGAGGAAACGGTTAAGCGCATAATATTAAAGGAGAAGCCGGACAGTCTTCTGGCGGGACTGGGCGGTCAGACGGGACTTACCATAGCAATGCAGCTTAACCGCGACGGTTTTCTGAAGCAGAACGGCGTGAGGCTTATAGGCACCAACGCCGAGGCGATAGACAAGGCGGAGGACCGTGAGCTTTTTAAAGAGACTATGGCAGAAATAGGTGAGCCGACTATTCCCTCCGACATAGCGAACGACGTGAAAACAGCGCTTGAAACGGCTGAAAAAATAGGCTATCCGGTTATAGTCCGTCCGGCGTTTACCTTAGGCGGAGCGGGCGGCGGCGTCGCATACTGCGAAGACGAGCTTAAAATTATTGCCGAAACGGGGCTTGACGCTTCGCCGATAACTCAGATTCTGGTTGAGAAATATATTTATGGCTGGAAGGAAATCGAGTTTGAAACCATGCGGGATTATGCCGGAAACGTCATAGCCGTGTGCAGTATGGAGAATTTTGACCCTGTCGGAGTGCATACGGGGGACAGCATCGTCGTCGCCCCTGCGCTCACCCTGTCCGATAAGGAATTTCAGATGCTCAGAAGCGCGGCGCTTAATATTATATCGGCGCTCGGCATAGTCGGCGGCTGCAACTGCCAGTTCGCGCTGAATCCCGACAGCTTTGAATACGCCGTTATAGAGGTTAATCCGCGCGTTTCGCGCTCTTCAGCGCTCGCTTCAAAGGCAACCGGCTATCCGATAGCCAAAATTACCACCAAAATCGCGCTCGGCTACAGGCTCGACGAGATAACCAACGATATAACCGGTAAGACCTGCGCCTGCTTTGAGCCCGCGCTCGACTATGTTGTGGTAAAGCTGCCGAAATGGCCGTTTGAAAAGTTTGCGGGCGCGTCGAGAAAGCTCGGAACTCAGATGAAGGCCACCGGAGAGGTTATGGCGATAGGTCACAGCTTTGAGGAGGGCATAATGAAAGCGGTCAGGGGCGCGGAAATATCGCTTGACACGCTTAACGCCGCGCCGCTTTCAAGCGGCGATATAAGGCAGAGGCTTAAAAATACCGATGACCGCCGGCTTTTTACGGTTTTTGAAGCGCTTAAAAAGGGAATTACTGCAGACGAGATATATGAAATCACAAAAATTGACCGCTTTTTCCTTTATAAGCTTTTAAATCTTGCGGAATATGAAAAGGAAATATCCAGCGGTATAAGTGACAGACTTTATTTAAAGGGCAAGAGGTTAGGCTATACCGACGCGGCTATAAAAAGAATATCGGGAGCTGAGAGCCTGCCGGTCTGCGACGCCGCTTATAAAATGGTGGACACCTGCGGTGCCGAGTTTGACGCCGTAACGCCGTATTTTTATTCTTCCTACAGCGGAGAGTGCGAGGCGCGTTCCTTTAAACGCTCCGGCAAGCCGGTGATTATAGTTTTGGGCTCCGGTCCCATAAGGATAGGTCAGGGAATCGAGTTCGACTATTCGTCGGTTCACTGCGTGTGGACGCTTAAAGAGGCAGGCTACGACGTAGTGATAATAAACAACAATCCCGAAACCGTTTCCACCGATTACGATACCGCCGACCGGCTTTATTTTGAGCCGCTTACCCCTGAGGACGTTATGAACGTTATAAAGGTTGAAAATCCGGTGGGGGTAGTTGTCGCCTTCGGCGGTCAGACCGCCATAAAGCTTACAAAATTTCTTGATGAAAACGGGATTAAGATATTGGGCACCTCCGCGGAGGGAATAGACATAGCCGAGGACCGCGAGCGCTTTGACGGGCTGCTTGAAAGGTTTAATATCAAGCGCCCTAAGGGCTTCGGCGTAAATACTCTGAGTCAGGCGCTTGACGCTGCCCGGACGCTCGGTTATCCGGTGCTTCTCCGGCCGTCGTATGTCATAGGCGGGCAGAATATGAAGATAGTTCACAACAGCGAAGAGGTACGAATCTATATGGAGCGTATTTTGTCGCAGGGTATAGACAATCCGGTGCTGGTGGACAAATATATGGCGGGAAAGGAGCTTGAGGTAGACGTTATATCGGACGGTACCGACGTGCTTATTCCGGGCGTGATGCAGCATATCGAGCGCGCGGGAGTGCACAGCGGTGATTCGATAGCCGTTTATCCTCCTTACAGCATAAACGATAAGATGATGAGCCGGATTACCGACTGCTCCGAAAAGCTGGCGCTGGCGCTCGGAACAAAGGGGCTTGTGAACATACAGTATCTTATCTACAACAACGAGCTTTACGTAATAGAGGTAAATCCGAGAGCCTCGCGTACCGTCCCTTATATCAGCAAGGTGACCGGCGTGCCGATGGTGGATCTTGCCGCGCGGGTAATGACCGGAAGCCGCCTTAGGGACCTGGGCTACGGCACCGGACTGTACAGAACGCCGCCGTACTACGCGGTAAAGGTGCCGGTTTTCTCATTTGAAAAGCTTACCGATGTGAACTCGTATCTGGGGCCTGAGATGAAGTCTACAGGCGAGGTGCTCGGTATAGGCAAAACCCTGGAGGAGGCGCTTTTTAAAGGTCTTACCTCGGCGGGAATAAATCTGAAGTCCTCTTTTGCGCAGAAAAATGTCGGCGTGCTGATAAGCGTTGATACACATGACCTGCTTGAGGTTGTATCGCTGGCAAAGAAGCTGGACGATTTAGGCTTTAAGCTGTTCGCCACAAGCGAAACCGCGCGGTCGATTTCGGGACTTGGCATAAAGGTTACCGAAATACCCGGAATAAAGGAAAGCGACAACGCCTTCAAGCTGCTTGAAAACGGCGAAATCAGTTATATCATATACACCGGCGCGCTGATGGATTCGACGGTTGACGATTATATCGCGCTTCACAGGAGGGCTTTGCAGCTTTCGATTCCCTGCCTTACCTCGCTTGACACCGCGAATGCCCTTGCGGATATTATCGCAAGCCGCTACAACCAGCAGAATACCGAGCTTGTAAATATCAACGATATGCGAAAAGAGCGGCGCAGGCTTAAATTTTCAAAAATGCGGGGAACCGGCGACGATTATATATTTATCGAGAATTTTGACGGCTCGATAACCTGCCCCGAATCGCTTTGCATTACGCTTTGCGACCGGCATAAGGGGATAGGCGGCTTCGGCATAGTGCTTATCGAAGGCTCTGATACAGCGGACGCTAAGATGAGGATATACAACCGCGACGGCTCGGAGGGCAAAATGGCGGGCAACTGCATACGCTGTACCGCAAAGTATCTTTACGACAACGGCTATGTCAGGAGTGACACCGTGACGGTTGAGACCGCAAGCGGCATAAAGCGGGTTAAGGTCTACACCTCAGGAAGCCGGGTTACACTCGCGTCGGTCGATATGGGCAAGGTAAGCTTTGACGCAAAGGCTCTTCCCGCCTCGCTTGATGAGGACAGACTGATTGATTATCCCGTCAGGATTGGCGGGCAGACATATAATATAACCTGCGCTGATGTCGGAAATCCGCACTGCGTGGTATTTTGCGATGATACCGACGCTCTTGATATCGAAAAAATAGGACCGCAGTTTGAAAACGCTCCGTTTTTTCCTGAAAGAATAAACACCGAGTTTGTAAGAGCGGTAAATTCAAATATGCTGAAAATGAGGGTTTACGAGCGCGGAAACGGCGAGACCTCCGCCTGCGGAACGGGAGCCTGCGCGGCGGTCGCGGCGGCATGCGTCACGGGAAAATGCAATGAGGGCGAGGACGTTACCGTAAAGGTAAGGGGCGG
>CALWUZ010000102.1 GCA_944384845.1 uncultured Clostridia bacterium | reverse complement strand
TAGCAAAAGCATATATGACATAACGCAGTCCCGCCGCCGTATTCCTGACTCCATGAGCGATATGTATCCATCCGCGGTCGGTTTTTATGGGTACTGCTCCCGCACCGTTCTTAGCCTCAGTTACCGTATGGTATCTTCGAGGACTCAGAAGACGTTCGTCGTCAATCTTCGGAGCAAGAATATCCTCACATAATCCGAGACAGATTCCGCCGCCGTCCCCGGCATCAATAAAATCATCCTGCGGGCGTGTATAAAAAGCGTATTTTCCGTCTATAAATTCAGGATGAAGCACACAGTTGCGCTGATATTTCGATTTGGTTTTTAAATTCGGAAGCCTTTCCCAGTTCTTTAAATCCTTTGTGCGTATAATACCTGCCTGCGCCGCGGCCGCCGAAAGCTCACGTCTTTCCTTTTCCTTGCTTTCGCTGCAGAAAACACCGTAAATCCAACCGTCCTGATGCTGTGTAAGGCGCATATCATAAACATTGGTTTCTTCCGGGAGATCCGGCAAAAGAATCGGATAATCCCAAAATTCAAAGCCTTCTGTGGGGCTTGAGCTCTCCGCCACAGCAAAAAAAGATTTCCGGTCGTTGCCCTCTACCCTCGCCACAAGGTAATATTTGCCGTTAAGATACAGCGCTCCGCTGTTAAACACAGCGTTGACTCCCAGCCGTTCCATAAAGAACGGATTTGTCTTTTCATCGAAATCATACATCCAATAAGGCGGGATATGCTCTCTTGTAAGCACCGGATTTACATAACGGTCGTATATTCCGTTATAAAATTCCGCCTTTTTGTTTTTACGGCTGATAAGCTCCTTGTAATTTTTTATAATCAAGGCTTTTTTCTCTGCAAACATAAGACTATCCCCCGCAAAAAAATTATTTTTAAGCCTTTCCCCTTATTTATATCAGTATTTTAACACAATAAATCCGCATTAGCTTTTTATTTTTTAACGTATATGAATAATAACATAGTAGTTTGTTAAAAAAACGAAAAAAATTTGTGCTTTTTGTTAATTTTCATTTACTTTCGTTTAAAAATATGCTTTGCATATATTTTACAAACTAAAAAGATTATTTTTAAATAATATAATTAAATAATTTTTAAAATTTTGTCGTTTTATAAACTTGTATTTTTCAATGCTATCGATTCAAATCGTTAAAATCTCTGCTCCGATAAATACATTTTTAGCAGCATTGAATTGCGAAATATTAACATTACAGTAAAAATAAGCAAAACTTCAACCATTTGCGTATTTCTGCGCCTCAAAGCAGACTCTTTTTTTACAGCAGCAAAGAAAGCATAAAAAAACGGCGTCTCTGATCAGATAATCAGAGACGCCGTTAAAGGTAATATTACTTCGCAAAGGGATGAAATTTTGCATAAGCTACCGTATATTTGTTTTTCATAAGCTGCGCGTAAACCTGTGTTGAAGAAATATCGGAATGACCGAGCATCTCCTTTATATCCTTAAGCTGTGCGCCGTTTTCGATAAGATGAGCCGCAAAGGAATGCCGCAGAGTATGCGGGGTAATGTCCTTTTTAATTCCGGCCTTTTCGGAATAATGCTTGATTATCTTCCAGAAGCCCTGGCGCGACATCGGCTGCCCGTTCATATTTGTAAAAAGCCTGTCCTCCGCCTTATCGGTAACAATAGCGGGGCGCACGTTTACGAGATAATTCGCCACGGCCTTAACCGCACCAGGATACATAGGTACAATGCGCTCCCTTTTTCCGTTATGCAGGTGAAGCAGACCTATCTGAAGATTAAGGTCGCTGACGCTAAGCTCGATAAGCTCCGAAACCTTTATGCCGGTGGCGTACAGAAGCTCAAGCATAGCCTTGTCCCGTATGCTCTTGTAATCACTGCCGTCCGGCTGGGAAAGCAGCAGAACAATCTCGTTTGAGTCAAGTATTCCCGGAAGCCTCTTCTCTGTTTTCTGAAGCTTTATTCCGTCAGCCGGGTTTGATTTCGCAATGCCGTTTGATATAAGAAAGCGGTAAAAGCAGCGAACGGAAGCTACAATGCGCGATTTCGTGGCCTCGGATTTGCCCGCCAAGGACAGATAATCGATATAAGCGCGCAGCACGCCGCTGTCCGCCGATTCAACCTTTTTTGAAGAGGCGCCGCAATATGACAAATACTGATTAATATCCCGCATATAAGATTCAACCGTATTCGCGGAGGATTTTTTTACATTCAGCAGATAATCCCTGAATGTATCCGCATAATCCGTCATATTGCACCTCCTTAAATCTTTTTACTGCAAAGCAAGACTCGTCATAAAGGAGCAGGATAAAACCGCGTCAGTAAGCGCCGAAGCCATAGCTATAAGCAGTATAAACAAATACCTTCCGCAGTAATTTTTAAAATCAAACGAAAGATTTACAGCCGGAGTCCCCGGCAGGGACATTTTTGCAATCACAATAGAAAAGCGAACCGATTCCCTCGCGGCCAAAAGCATTGAAATAATAAAAATAATAGCCGACGGAATAATAAGCACCGCATTGAAGGCAATGCCTCTTACCGAATACTCCGAATACAGAAGCGCGGAAACACTTCCGTAAAGCAGACCGCGCACCGCCGCAATCAGGGGAACCAGCACAACGCCGAGCATAGACGTGCCGGCGGCGAAAATAAGCAGAAGTGTAATTCCGGCGCTCATAAACGAATCCAGCGCGACGGATATAAACGAAGCGTCGATACGCTCGCCGGTAAAGCGCTCAATATATGTAACCGCGTATTCCGAAAGAAAGCTGATTTTGGCTTCGGCAAAGGTCCCGGCGGTTATACCCGCCAAAAAAAACAGAACCAGCAAAACTAAAATATTGTTCTTGGAAATAAAATCGGCAAGCTTAAAATTTTTAAGGCTTAAAACTGTTCCTTTTCGCATATTAAACTCCATTCTGCCGCAGACGCCGCCGGCGGCTCTCAGACAACCGTTTCTAAAGAATAATATGCTGTAAAAGGACAAGATATTCACATATAAATAAAATCAATATTTTGACATTTCGGACAGAACAATTACAAAATATTGATTTTATCAGTTGTTATGTAAACTATCACAGAGAGAGTAAAAAAAACTGCAGCTCAATATAAGCAACTGCACAACCTGAAAAAATATCCTGTAAAAAGCCGATAATATATTTATACTACATTTCTTATTTTATGTCAACTAAAAATTTTTTGATTCTAAATCATTATGTAAACATATTATGTAAACCGCACAAGATATGCGCTCCGCTTGATTATGTAAACCCAATTTCTTGTAATTCGGGGTTTAAAATTTTTTTGATGTATGTTATACTTATATTAAGAAAAAATATGGGGTTGATTAAATGGAAAAAACCGTAATAGTTACAGGCGCCTCAAAGGGTATAGGCGCTGCCTCCGCTATTCTCTTCGCACAGAAGGGCTACAATGTGGTTATCAATTACAACGAATCGTACGAATCCGCAAACATACTCTGCCGTTCGCTTGTAAGCAACGGCTACTCGGTTATAACTCAGAAAGCCAACGTCGCCAATAAAATGGAAGTGGATATTATGGTCAAGGAGACGCTTTACAAATTCGGCGGAATCGATGTTCTGATAAATAACGCCGGCGTTTCCCTTCACGGGCTTATAACCGACACCGACGAAATAGATTTTGATAAAATCATCGATGTAAATTTAAAGGGCGTCTTTAACTGCTGCAAATCGGTAACGCCGGTGATGGTAAACAAAAAATCCGGCTGTATAATAAACATTTCCTCTATGTGGGGTCAGACAGGCGCCTCATGCGAGGTTGCCTACTCCGCGGCGAAGGCGGGAGTAATCGGTCTTACCAAGGCGCTCGCAAAGGAGCTGGCGCCGAGCGGAATAAACGTCAACTGTATAGCGCCCGGGCTCATCGAAACCAATATGAACTCCAACTTAACCGTTGACGAATTAAACGATTTTGTAAATGAAATCCCTCTCGGCAGAATGGGAAGCGCCGATGAAATCGCCGCCGCTGCATATTTTTTGGCGTCGTCCGACGCAGAATACATAACCGGTCAGGTTCTTGGCGTAAACGGCGGATACGTTATCTGACTTTGAATTGAAAAATGCATATACCGTTAAGCGGAATTTAAACTCCGGCGGCAAGAGATGAAAAATTCCCGCACACTTTTTAAAGTGCGCGGGAATTTTTTTAACATCATTTTTTCAAAAAGCGGGCAAGCTTAGCTACAGGAAGCCCCACGACATTGAAATAATCGCCGGATATACGCTTTACAAGCAGCGCTCCCCTGCCCTGTATTCCGTATGCTCCCGCCTTGTCAAACGGTTCTCCGGTAGAAATATATTCCTCTATTTCGGCAGCTGAAAGCCTGTAAAACTCGACCGCCGTTTCTGAAGAAAAGGAGCGGCAGACGCCGTTTTTGCATACCGCGCAGCCCGTAATCACCGTATGAGTCCTGCCGGAAAGGAAGGCGAGCATCTCGCGCGCCTCTCCCGCGTCCGACGGCTTTCCGAAAATTCTTCCGTCCGCTATGACCGAAGTATCGGCACCGATGACGGTATCCTCCGGATAAGACCCTCCAACATCGCGCGCCTTGGCGCAGGCAAGATATTCCGGTCTGTTTGGCAGCGCCACGGAATCAGGAACATTTTCCTCTATTGAAGAGGGTACCGTTTTAAAATCCTTTAAAATATATCTTAAAAGCTCCTGTCTTCTCGGCGAGGCGGACGCTAAAATATACATATCACAAGCCCGCCGCAAAGGTGGGATAGCCGCTTTGATTAAAGCGCTCAATCTTTTTATTGTATTCCGCAACCGCAAAGCGCGAGTGAACACAGAAGGCAGTTAAAAAATACGGTACCGTAAAAATCAGCGGAAATACTATGACTGAAATAATAAGCCAGCCGAAAAAGCTGAAGACAAGCGAAATAAAATCCAGCATAGTGCTTCTTGAAATTATGCAGGACATATGAATAGCCTCGGCAACATCCATTTTTTCATCGGCGGCTGTCAGGAAAACCGCAAGATAATAACGCGCCATTATAAAAATAAGTGCTACGACGGCTATTGTTCTCAAAAAAACAGATACGTAATAAAGGTTTGCCGTCCACATCGGAATGGGAATATTAAGCATATCGTATATTCTTACGCCCGAGAACAAATCGACAATAACCGACGGAAGAAACAGAAGTATGCCGAAGCCCGCCGCGCGAAGCGCCAGGGCGAAAGTGAGATGCATAGCGCGTCTGTATTTCTGCCTGTCGGAAAAATAATAAAATATAATCACAGACCTGTCGTCCGCGCCGAAAATAAAGCGCCGGAAAAATCTTATAAGCCCCAAAAACAGAGGCGACAGCACAAAAACCGCCATAACGGCAAGAAAAATATAAGCCGCCGCGTCATTTCCGATTTCCGAAACATAGCCTGCCGCAATAATACAAATAAAATAGCTGAAAATAAGCACGGCGGAAGCTGCGATACACTTCAGCCAGTTATTTTTAAGCGCGGTTTTAGCCGTCAGCTTGACTACTGAACTTCCGGCGGTCATACAAATCACTCTGTCCTTTCTTAAAAGAAAAATACCCGAAACCTGTTTTATTAAATATTATAACATCAAATTTTGAAAATTCAACCGCAAAAGTATTACATAACCGTTAATTTAGCAAAGCCCGCCATAAGTTTTTTGGTTCCCACTTTATCAAAGGCTATCTCAAGCATACAGTCGCCGCCCATCGATTTAACTGAAATTATCATTCCCTCGCCGAAGGTTTTATGTAAAACCCGCTGTCCCGCAGTATATTTGATATCATTTGCTGAAGGCGCGGCGGAAACGGTGCTGTACATACCGGTCAGACGCGCTTTGCCCTGCGCATAGCCCCGGCCTCCGGCGTCGGATGGGAAATTTCCCGTCCGGTTACCTAAAATCCCATAGCTTTCGCCGGAAGAATTTGCGCTGTCAAAGCTGCATAGCTCTTCCGGTATTTCTTTCAGAAAGCGCGACGGGATGTTGCGGCTTGTTGAGGCAAAAAGCATTCTGGTATAGGCGTTGGTAACCGTAAGCTTTTTGCGGGCGCGCGTTATCGCGACATATGCAAGCCGCCTTTCCTCCTCTATTTCTTCCGGTCCGGAATAAATTGACTGATTTCCCGGGAAAATTCCTTCCTCCATTCCTATAAGAAAAACATTGTCAAACTCCAGTCCCTTGGCGGAATGTATTGTCATAAGCACTACCCTGTCGTCATCGTCCTCCAGCGCGTCAATATCGCTGAACAGCGCTATCTGCTCAAGGAAATCCGAAAGCGACGGCTCGTCGGCTTCAAGCTCGTACTGCGCTATATTAGAAGCAAATTCCCTTACGTTTTCAAGTCTTTCAAGTCCCTCGTCTCCCTCAGCCTCAAGGGCGGCGCGGTATCCTGTTTTATCCAGTATAAGCTCAAAAAGCTCGGAGATGGAGACCTCCTCGGCATCGTTCGTAAGACCGTCTATAACGGTGCAGAATTCAAGAAGCCTTGAGGCGGCGCGGGAGATGCCTGCGTAATTGTCCGCCTTCCTGAAAACCTCATAAAGCGGAACACCCAGTTCCGCGGCAATCTGCGCAGCGTTGTTTACCGTAGTCTCCCCGATTCCGCGCTTGGGCTCGTTTATTATCCGGCGCAGTCGCAGATCGTCGCTGTTGTTGTTGATAAGCTGAAGGTAAGCGATAACATCCTTTATTTCCTTGCGGGCAAAGAACCTGAGACCGCCTATAACCTTATAAGGTATGCCGCTGCGCGCGAAAACGTTTTCCAGCGCGTTTGACTGAGCATTCATTCTGTAAAGCACGGCGTGCTGTGAAAAGTCAGAGCCGTTTTTTACATTTTCCAGTATGCAGTCTGCGACATATCTCGCTTCGCCGCGCTCATCCTGCGCGGTATAAACGCTGATTTTATCGCCGCCGACCTTGTCCGTCCAAAGATTTTTGCCCTTGCGTCCGCGGTTGTTTTTTATAACCGCGTTGGCGGCGTCAAGTATATTGGAGGTCGAGCGGTAGTTCTGTTCAAGACGTATAACCTTTGCGTCTTTGTATTCATCCTCAAAATTCAGAATATTTTCTATGGTGGCGCCTCTGAAGCGGTAGATGCTCTGGTCGTCGTCGCCGACGACGCATATATTTCCGCCGCCTGAGGCTAAAAGGCTTACCAGTACATACTGCGCGTAATTTGTATCCTGATATTCGTCAACCATTACATATCTGAATTTATCCGTATAATACTCCAGCACATCGTCGTTATTTTCAAGCAGTTCCACGGCTTTTACAATCATATCGTCAAAATCCATCGCGTCGGCTTCCCTAAGACGCTTCTGATATATTCTGTAAAGCTCGGCTATCGTCTGGCGCCTGAAATCATTTCCCGCCTCAAGCTTGAAGTCTTCAGGCGATACAAGCCTGTCCTTTGCCGATGAGATTGCCGAAAGCACGCTTTTGTGCGGAAGGAGCTTTTCGTCAATACTGTTTGACTTCATAATTTCCTTCATAAGGCGACGCTGATCGTCGGTATCGTAGATGGTAAAATGAGAAGTAAAGCCTATGCGCTCGGCATATCTTCTTAAGATTTTTCCGCATACCGAATGAAAGGTTCCAGCCCAGATGTCCTCAGCACCGTCTGAAATCCTCGCTCCTATACGCTCCTTGAGCTCGTCAGCCGCTTTATTGGTAAAGGTTATAGCCAATATATTCCACGGTCTTGCACGCGAAACGCCGAAAAAATTATCCGGAACAAAATCGGCGGCGCCGTTTAAAAAATCCTCGCCGCTTTTTATCATTTCGTCGGTCACATCAGGTACAAAGCTGCTGTTGTAAGCGTCGCCGAACTTAACTATATTTGCGATTCTGTTTACAAGCACGGTGGTTTTTCCGCTGCCGGCGCCCGCTAAAATAAGCACCGGTCCCCGCACGGTCGTAACCGCTTCAAACTGCATATCGTTCATCCGGCTGAAATATTTTCTTATTACCTGTTTTCTGAGCTTTATAAAATCCATAATTCTCCCCGCAGTCATACAAAAAGAGGCGCCGAAAAGACGCCCCGCCGTTCATTTTCAGATATATTTATAATACTATTTAAGCGCAGAAATGTCAATAAACCGATTTGTAAATAAAAATCTTGTATTGTATAAAAAAACTTGTTATAATTAAAAGACAAACGGAGGAATGAAAAAATGGCGGTTGGATTCAGAAAAAGCCTTTTCGGCTTTAACTGCGGCGACGTAATGGAATACATAGAAAAATCGCAGAAAAGCTTTTACGAAAAGGAAAAGGAGCTTTCAAAGCAGGTCGGCGAGCTTTCGCGCGACCTTAATCTCTCAAATGAAAACTATAAGAAGCTTAACGATGAAAAGGAGCTTATTTCCGCAAAGCTTAAGGATTTCAGCGATAAGTACGAGGAAATAGAACGGCTTTCAGAAAATATCGGAAAGCTCTATCTTGTCGCGCAGGCAAACGCTCAGGCGATTATCGAAAATTCGGAAAAAAGCGCCGAGCTTGCAAAAGCGGAGGTTGAGAAAAATCTCTCCGCCATAAACGATGCTCATGCTTCGCTCGACGTGCTTAGGAAAAACATCATTAAAGCCTCTGACGATTTTGTAAATGAGGTGGATTCCCTGATCGACTCGCTTATTAAAACCAAGGAGACCGTATCAGGAAACTCCGAAGCGGAAATAAGCCACAGAAAACAGTTTGACGAAATTTATAATTCGCTTGTAAAATGAAAGAATACAGAATCGACTCATCCGAACTCAAGGCGCTCTGCCCGTCTCTCCGCGCAGGAGACCGCGTTATACTTTCAGGTACTGTATATACCTCGCGCGATGCGGCGCACAAGCGCATTTTTGAATATCTTAATACCGGCAGGCAGCTGCCCTACCGCCTCAAAGGAGCTGTTATTTACTATGCTGGACCTACTCCAGCTCCGCAGGGGCTTGCAGTCGGAAGCTGCGGTCCTACGACCTCTAAACGCATGGACCCGTATACTCCCCGCCTTTTGGATCTCGGCGTAGCCGCCACTATCGGCAAGGGCGAACGCAGCGCAGAGGTTCAGGACGCAATAATCCGCAATAAATCGGTTTATCTGTGCGCAATCGGCGGCGCGGGAGCGCTTGCGGCGCAGAGTATAGCCGAATGCGAGGTAACGGCGTTTGATGACCTCGGCTGCGAATCGGTAAAGAGGCTCGTATTCAGAGACTTTCCTCTTATCGCCGCGATAGACTGCTCCGGCGGAAATATTTTCAGGAGATAAAGCGCCTGTAATTTCCGCCGGATTTTTTATTTTCCGCCGCTATACGGCAGGTATAAGAAGCATTTTGTTTTCGGGCAGACATTCCTCGCTCAGCTCGTTTATTTTCATTATTTCCTCAACGCTTGAGCAGTAATTCTTTGCAATATCCCATACGCACTCGTTTTCGCCGGTGAAATAAATTATCATAGCGCAGCCTGAAATGCGGTCGCGCGGCTTGCTTTCATCGATTTTAATATCGGTTATCAGCAGTATTTTTCGGCATTCGTAAACAGCCGCGTTAATACCCAAATCCACCCTGAGCTCAATATTGGCGGCTCCGGTTATCGTATATCCGCAGGATACAATATCAATTTCGGGAGAGCAGCGAAGCAGATCGGTGTCTCCGCTTAGCTTATATTTATACTCGAAGTCAATCGCCTTTTCAAAATACGACGCGCTTCCCTCGATGTCGCAGGCTATAAGGCTTGCCACAACCGTACCGGAAATGAGCATGCATTCGTCTTCAAAGCGCGTATTTAACGACTGTATATCACACCATAAGTCCGCTACGGAACTGATGGGCTCGTCGAGCTCAATATTTTTTTTGCAGTGGAAAACCTCGCTGACGGTATCGCATATATTTTCAAAGCAGATATCGTCGCTTTTCATATCGGTCTGATACTTGCGAGAAAAAGCATCAAGAATTACCGAAACATCGTTCCCGCAGAACGCTTCGCAGGTAATAAGAAGCTTTGCGCTGAGCGAAAAGCATTTAGCGCCTCCCTCGGAGCTCCGCGGCTTGATTTCCAAAAACGCCACGCAGGATTTTGTTTCACACTCGCAGGAGTCGGTAACGCCCTCCATATCCACTATCTGACTGAAGGGAATTATGGTTTTAACCGACTGCGGGGCGCCTTTGTCATCCGGACAGTAAAGTATCCAGACCGACATTTCGCCCTTGACCACTATTTTTCCGTTTATAATTTTGCTTTCTCTGACGCAGGGCTTAGCGTCGTATCTGATAACCCGCTCCACCGCCGGCTGCCCCTGCCCTATCTGGATATCCTCCTCGACCATCAGATATTTTTCGGCATATCCCATCGGCACGGTCGCCGGAGCCGTGCCGCGCCTTTGCTCTATATTGCAGTCGTCGATATCCGATATTATTTCGGTGGACTTTCTTTTGAAAACCTTCACAGAAATTCCTACCGCACCGTGAATATCTATTTTTCTTCCGGTTACCGCACGGCAGTTAATGTACTCGCATTTTGAACGGACACACAGATTTCCGCCGGAGCATTCCTCCGCCATTTCTATATTCTTGCTGAACGGGTACTGATATTCGTGAGAGAAAAGCTTCCCGTTTGCGTCACAGTACAGCAGCGTTATACACACATAGCCGTCAATTGTGATATTTTTACCGTTCATACCCTTTGATGAAATCCGGGAAACTGCGCGGCACTTGAAAATTTTGGATATGTCAGGGCAGAAATCCGGCAGCGTAAAGTCCACGTCTATAGGCTGTTCGACAGTTTCGTTAAAAACCGTATCATTTACAAAGACATTTGTTTTCAAAATTTTTTCTTCCATACATATTTCCTCTCCTTATGCTTCTTTAGTAAATGATATTCGCCGAAAACACAATATATGCAAAAAAATCCCGGCCGGCAAGGTCGGGATTTTTTTGCGCGTTATCAAGAACAGCAAGGCCTTTAAATCAGGCGGTCTATTCCATTTCAAAAGCACCGGTATAAAGCTGGTAATATACGCCTTTTTCCCCGATAAGCTTCTGATGGCTTCCGCGTTCGATAATTCTGCCGTGATCAAGAACCATAATAACGTCGGAATTCTGAACGGTGGAAAGCCTGTGAGCAATTACAAAAACAGTCCTACCATGCATTAGCTGATCCATTCCCTTCTGAACTATGGCCTCGGTTCTGGTGTCAATGCTTGAGGTGGCCTCGTCAAGTATCATAACAGGAGGATCGGCAACCGCGGCGCGGGCTATAGAGATAAGCTGGCGCTGTCCCTGCGAAAGCCCGCTTCCGTCGCCCGTAAGAAGAGTATTATAGCCCTCCGGCAGCATTTCTATGAAGCCGTGCGCATTGGCGAGCTTTGCCGCGGCGATACATTCCTCATCGGTAGCGTCAAGTCTGCCGTAACGGATATTCTCCATAACCGTACCCGTAAAAAGGTTTACATCCTGGAGAACTATGCCAAGGCTTCTGCGCAGGTCCGCTTTTTTTATCTTATTGATGTTAATGCCGTCATAGCGTATCTTGCCGTCCGCAATGTCATAAAAGCGGTTGATAAGATTGGTTATAGTGGTCTTTCCGGCTCCGGTAGCACCTACAAAAGCAATTTTCTGACCCGGCTCAGCGTATATATCGATATTATGCAGAACTATTTTATCAGGCACATATCCGAAATCAACATCAAATAATCTTACGTCGCCGGCAAGCTTTGTGTATGTAATCGTTCCGTCACCGTGAGGATGCTTCCATGCCCATATTCCGGTACGCTTTTCACTTTCGGCAATATTTCCGTTCTCATCAATTTCAGCGTTGACAAGCATTACATAACCGTCGTCTGCTTCGGGCTTTTCGTCCATAAGCTCAAATATACGTTCCGTACCCGCCATAGCCATTACCACTGAATTTATCTGCTGAGACACCTGGCTTATGCTCATTGTAAACTGTCTTGTCATATTAAGGAACGGCACAACCACCGCGACTGAAAACAGCTGACCGGAAAACGAAATGTTGGGAGCCTTTACAAGAATCAGAAGCCCGCCTATAAACGCGATAAGCACATAAAGAATATTACCTATATTGCCCATAATCGGCATAAGTATATTCGCGTACTTATTTGCCTGCCGGGCGTCGCTGTAGAGCTGTTCGTTAATACTGTCGAAGTCTTTTTCGCTTTCCTCCTCATGGTTAAAAACCTTTACAACCTTCTGACCGTTCATCATTTCCTCAATGTAGCCTTCGACAACGCCTATGGATCTCTGCTGCTTTACGAAGTATTCAGCACTGTTTCCGCCCACCTTTTTAGTTACCACAGTCATCGCAGCAACGCCCAGAAAAACAAGAAGCGTCATCCAAAAGCTCAGATACAGCATATAGAAAACAAGCGCGATAATGTTGAGCGCCGAGGTGAAAAGCTGTGGTATGCTCTGCGATATGAGCTGACGGAGAGTATCTATATCGTTCGTGTAATAGCTCATTATATCGCCGTGAGTATGAGTGTCAAAGTATTTTATCGGGAGACGCTGCATTCCGCCGAACATATTCTGACGCATCTTATTTAAAAAGCCCTGCGTCACAACCGCCATAAGCCTTGTATAAACAAAAGTGGATACGATACCCAGCAGATACAGACCTGCCATTGCGGATATAACGGTTAAAAGATCAGGCAGAATCGCCGAATATCCCAAATCAAGCCCGTCGGTTATAATCAGTACGATTTTATTAAGAAACAGCGAAGAAACCGTACCGGAAAAAGCGCTGAATACTATACAGAGCGCGACAATAAGCAGATAGGTCTTATAGTATTTAAAAAGATATTTGAAAAGGCGGAAAGCCGTCGCTTTAGTGTTTTTAGCCTTTTTTCCGCCTTTAAATCCTCTCGGTCCCGGCATTATTCCTCACCTGCCCTGTTCTGTGAATAGTATACTTCCTGATAAATAGCGTTAGATTCAAGAAGCTCGTCATGCGTGCCTACCGCCTCGATTTTGCCGTCGTTCATTATTATAATACGGTCGGCGTCCTGCACCGAGGAGATACGCTGCGCGATAATTATTTTCGTGGTATCGGGAATTTCATCGGCAAACGCCTTGCGTATAAGCGCGTCGGTCTTTGTGTCAACCGCGCTTGTCGAGTCGTCAAGAATAAGTATTTTGGGCTTTTTAAGCAGCGCTCTTGCGATACACAGCCTCTGCTTCTGACCGCCTGATACGTTGGTTCCTCACTGCTCTATATATGTATCGTATTTATACGGAAATGAATTTATAAACTCATCCGCCTGCGCCAGCCTGCATACCCTTACAAGCTCCTCGTCAGAGGCGTTTTTATCGCCCCAGCGCAGGTTATCCTTAATTGTTCCGGAAAAAAGCACGTTTTTCTGAAGCACCACCGAAACCGCGTCGCGCAAAGCCTTTATATCGTATTTTTTTACATCGTTTCCGCCGACCGAAACAGTGCCCTCAGTTGCGTCGTAAAGGCGGGAGATAAGCTGAATAAGCGTGGTTTTGCTGCTTCCCGTTCCTCCTAACACACCGATTGTCTCGCCGGATTTTATGTGAAGATTTATATTGTCAAGCGCGTATTTTTCGGCGTTTTCATGATATTTAAAGGAAACTGAATCAAAATCTATTCTGCCGTCCGGCACCTGCATGATTGGGTTTTCCGGATTTTTTATTGTGCTTTCCTCATTTAACACCTCACAGATACGCTGCATTGAGGCGTCCGAAATTGTGATCATTACAAAAATCATTGAAAGCATCATAAGACTTGACAGAATCTGCATTCCGTATGTGAAAAGGCTGGAAAGATCCCCCACGCCCATTGCGCTTCCGCCGCTGCTTATAATGATCTTGGCGCCGAAAAAGGAAACAAGTATCATCGCCGCATACATAGCAAACTGCATTGTCGGTGAATTGAGCGCCACGATTTTTTCGGCTTTAGTGAAATCTGAGCAGACGTCATCCGCCGCATTCGCAAATTTCTTTTTTTCGTAATCCTCGCGCACAAAGGATTTTACTACACGCATTCCCTTGACGTTTTCCTGTATTGAATTGTTGAGCTTATCATACTTTTTAAATACGCTTTTGAAAAGCGGCATTGATTTTTTAATTATTATAAAAAGCGCCGCCGCCAGAAAAGGAAGTATGATAATATAAATGGTTGATAGCTGCGGACACATAGCAAAAGCCATAATCGCCGAAAAAATCATCATAAACGGCGAGCGCACCGCAACCCGTATAATCATCATATACGCCATCTGCACGTTGGTGACGTCTGTTGTAAGACGAGTAACAAGGCTTGAGGTTGAGAACCTGTCAATATTTGAAAATGAAAACTGCTGAACCTTGTAAAAAAGGTCGTGTCTCATATTCTTGGCAAAGCCGGACGACGCCGTGGCGCAGGTGCTTCCCGCAAGCACGCCGAACAAAAGCGAAATAAACGCGAGCAAAATCAGCGCGGCGCCGTACAAAAGCACCATTTCGGTTTCATTTCCGCTTTCAATATGGTTTATTAGCTTTGCTATAAAAAACGGAATTATACATTCCACTATAACCTCTACCGACACAAAAATCGGCGTAAGTATCGATGGCTTTTTATATTCCCTGATACATCCCAGCATTGTTTTTATCATTGTATCGCTCCTATATAAAAAATTAAATGCGGCTTCAGGCTTTCAAAATTTCGCCCAAACTGTTGGATAAACGGTATCACCCCTTCGGATAAATGTTAGTTCCCTAACATTATACCACTGTAATTTAAAATGTCAATCAAAACAAAGGCAAATCAGCAAAAACGTTGTTATAAACAAGATTTTAAATTATAAATTTTTGAAATGATATAAAATTACCCTTGCAGAAAAGCGCCGGAAATAAATTACCGGCGGCGCCCTGCCGAAATAAGGCGCTGCCGGTATATACCGCAGAATTTTAAAATTTTAATAACCTGACGTTTTAAATTACAGCTTTTTTACAAAAAGCGCTCTTATCGCATTGAGAACGGCAAGAATCATCACTCCGACATCGGCAAAAATCGCAAGCCACATATCCGCAAATCCCGCGGCGCCCAGCAGCAGACAAATCGTTTTTATGCCGATGGCGAAAATAATATTCTGATAAACAATACTCATACATTTGCGGGAGATTTTAACGGCCTTTGAAATCTTTATAGGATCATCATCCATCAGCACAACGTCTGCCGCCTCTATCGCCGCGTCCGAGCCCATAGCTCCCATCGCAATACCGATATCCGCCCGGCGAAGCACAGGAGCGTCATTGATGCCGTCGCCGACAAAAGCGAGCTTCGCCTTTTCCGGTTTGCCTTTAAGCAGCTCTTCCACCTTCTCCACCTTGTCGGAAGGAAGCAAACCGCTGTAAACCTGATCTATACCAATGGCATTTCCGACCTGAACAGCCGCCTTCTCAGTATCGCCCGTAAGCATTATGATTTTGTCAATCCCCTCTGTTTTCAGCGAGGCAATCGCCGCCTTGGAATTCGGCTTTATAATATCCGAAATAACTATATGACCTGCGTATTCGCCGCCTACTGCCATATGGATTATAGTACCCGCACTGTGACACGGAATAAAGCTTATTCCGAGCCGCTTCATAAGCTTGTCGTTTCCGGCGGCGACTTCAATTCCGTCAACCCTCGCCGTTACGCCGTTTCCGCTGATTTCCTCTATATCGCTCACGCGCGAGCTGTCTATTTCCCTGCCGTAAGCTAGGCGGAGGCTTCTGCTTATCGGATGCGAGGAAGCGCTTTCTGCCAAAGCGGCGTATTCAAGCAATTCAGAATTTACCATTTCGCTGTGATGTACGCCGTTGACCTCAAAGGCGCCCTTAGTCAGCGTGCCGGTTTTGTCAAATACCATTATCTTAGTCTGTGAAAGGGCTTCCAGATAATTCGAGCCCTTGACCAGCACTCCTGCTCTGCTCGCCCCGCCGATTCCGGCAAAAAAGGAAAGAGGTATGCTTATAACAAGAGCGCAGGGACAGCTTATTACCAAAAACGTCAGCGCGCGGTAAATCCAGACGCTCCATTCAGCCGCTGCTCCCGTAAAGATCATCCGCGCGAGCGGCGGAAGCAGAGCAAGCGCAAGAGCTGCGGCGCAAACCGCCGGAGTATAGATCCGGGCAAATTTTGATATAAAATTTTCAGACCTTGATTTACGCGAGCCTGCGTTTTCCACCAAATCCAAAATTTTGGAAACTGTTGATTCACCGAACTTCTTCATGATTCTGATTTTCAGCACGCCGGTCATATTTATACAGCCGCTTGTAATTTCGTCGCCCGTTTTTATATCCCGTGGCAGGCTTTCGCCCGTCAGTGCGCTTGTATTGAGGGTTGATGCGCCTTCGACGACAACACCGTCAATAGGCACCTTCTCACCCGGGCGGACTACTATTATACTTCCGGTTTCTACCTCGTCCGGATCTACCCTTTCCAGCCTGCCGCCGCACTCAATGTTGGCATAGTCGGGGCGTATATCCATCAAATCGCTGATACTGCGGCGGCTTTTACCGACCGCGCAGCTCTGAAACAGCTCCCCTGTCTGATAGAAAAGCATAACGGCAACAGCCTCGGTATAATCCCCGCTTTGCTCGTAAACAGCCAGAACAATGGCTCCGACGGTAGCGATTGACATCAGAAAATTTTCATCAAAAATCTGACGGTTTTTTACACCCTTGACCGCCTTAAACAATATATCATAGCCGATAATCAGATAAGGAATCAAATAAAGCGCAAACCGCATCCACCCGGATGCCGTTATGAAATGCAGGGCTGCCAGCATCGCGGCGGCAATCAAAATGCGGACAAGCATTTTTTTCTGTTTTTTGTTCATGGAGCTTTCTCCTCTCAGCAAATTATCCGAAGCCTTTCTTTAAAGATAAATTTCACAATCGTCTTCTATTCTTTTACAGTTTTTGCGCACCTGACGCATTACGGTCTGCGGGTCCTGACCCTCTTCAAACTCGACGTTCATCTTAAGGGTCATAAAATTTACCGCTGCGTTCTTTACGCCCTTCGTTTTCTGAGCGGCTTCCTCCATCTTATTAGCGCAGTTGGCGCAGTCTACCTCTATTTTATATGTTTTAATCATATTATGCTTCTCCCTTCGGAAAATTGATTTATATAATTAAACGATTGCTTAATCGTTCATTTATATAATAATCCTCTTTTCACGAAAGGTCAATATATTTTTTCAGTTATTGCCTTTTGGGATAAAAGTGTTTCCGTTTGGGCAAATTTTTTCCAAAGCTTGCGGTTTTTACCGCGCGCTGTTATAATTTAAATAAAGGCACGGCATATTACGCAATCCAAGCGCGCCTTTTATGATTTAATTTTTTTAGATGCTTCAGAAAGGCGGAATTTATATGCAGAATATTACACTGCCGCATGATCACGGTCAGCTTATAGAAAAGCAGCCCGAACGCATACCTAAGGAAGAGGAATTTCAGACTGTCTCCGATATTTTCAAGCAGCTCTGCGACGGCAGCCGCATGCGCATTTTCTGGCTGCTCTGCCATTATGAGGAGTGCGTAATAAATTTAGCCTCGCTTGTAGGAATGACCAGTCCCGCGGTATCCCACCATCTGCGCCAGCTCAAAAGCAGCGGGCTTATTGTAAGCCGGAGAGACGGCAAGGAGGTTTACTATAAAGCCGCCGATACCGAACAGGCGCAGCTTCTGCACATAATTATAGAAAAAATGGTGGAAATATCATGTCCTACATCAAAGTAGCTTTTAACGCGGAGGCTTAGTATGAAAGAGGAAAATGAGGTCCGCCTGAAGGCGGCGCTCAAGGGCGTTGAAGACGGAACCTTTGAAATAAGGCGCCGTTACGCCGATGCCTGCGGCACTCCCCTTACAGAGCAGTTTACGGTAAAAAGCAACGGCAGAGGGATAATTGAAACCTTTCCCTTATACCCCGGAATTGAAATATCGCTTCACAGATATACGGCTGAAAAGGTACGTTTTCATCACCGTCCAAAATCCGCCGTTCTTGAAATCAATCACTGCAGATACGGCAGAATAGGCTGGAATATGCGAAACGGAGAGGCGGTTTATCTCGGAGCCGGAGACAGCTGTCTTCATTCTATGACAAGCTGCGCCGATTCGGAAATGACGCTTCCGCTCGGATATTATGAGGGGATTGCTTTAACCGCGGATTTGCGGGAACTGAAAAAAAGCTGCCCGGAAATATTGCGCGAGGCGGGATTTGACGCGCAGCAGATTTATCTTAAGCTCTGCGCCCCGGCAAAGCCGCTTGCCATTCCTTCAAGCAGTACCTTTAATCACGTCTTTGCTCCTTTATACGATCTGCCGGAAGCGCTGCGCGCACCATATTATAAGCTTAAGGCTCAGGAAATTTTACTTTGCCTTACAAAGCTTCAGCCGAACGAAAAAAAAGAACTTGTAAGATACGGCACACGCCAGACAGAGCTGATAAAGGAAATACGCGGATTTCTGACAGAGAACGTCGATAAGCGTTATACAATAGAAGAGCTTGCAAAAAAATACCTGCTGAACACCTCTACCCTTAAATCGGTTTTTAAGGCGGTTTACGGAATTCCGATAGCAGCGTATATGAAAGAATACCGAATAAGGCAGGCGGAAAAGCTGCTGCTTGAAAGCAGCGGCAGCATCGCCGAAATAGCGGAAAAGGTCGGCTATGAGACCCAGGGAAAATTCACAAAGGCATTTAAGGAAAAAAACGGCCTTCTCCCGACGGAATACCGCAAGCTGTATAAAAAATAAATTCTGAATTTTTTCAGCATACAACTAAAAAGCATATATCCCCTCTGAGCCAGTTTACCGGACCAGGAGGGGATAATTTTGTTTACAGAATAGTTTTTATATCAATCCGAAAACGCAGCAGCAAGACGGATTTCATCAATATGCACCGTTCCCGCGGCATCCAAAACAAAGGTAAGCTTATCCTGCGAAAAAGCGTTATTATACACAGTTGTGCTTAACGGATTTCCGTCAGAACCGACAAGCTCGGACAAATCAAATATATAAGTGGTAAAATCACTGTCTGCGGCAAGCACTGCCCCCTGTTCACCGTCCACTGTCAGAGCATATGCTCCGCTTCCGATTTGAAGCTTAAGCGTCTTTTGAACATTATCGTCATTTCTGACGGTAACTGCAAGATATTTATAGTCGCTTAAGTGATTTCTGATGCTTGAAAGCGTGAGATTCGGTCCGGCTCCCTTGTTAGCGGAGGTCGTTGTAAGCTTTATCGAGGACGCGCCTGACGCCTTAACCTCAGTATCAAAGCTTATGGAGGCTCCCGTTGTATCGGTCACCCAGGAAGAATACATATCTCCGGCAAGCGTCTGACAGCTTGAAGACCAAACCTCTTCTATATCGGCGGACATCCAGTCGTCAACGCCCAGATATACCGACTCCGTCCGGTCGGTGCGGAAGGGCAGGCAGGGCGTGCCTGAGGAATTTACAAGATTTGCGTTAGCGTTATAGGAAGAGAAGGCGTAGGTAGCGGCGACCGGATTGCTCACATATGGACTTGAAACCTCAATTTGATTTGAGGAAATAATCCTTGCGTCGGCATTTACGAAT
>CALWUZ010000101.1 GCA_944384845.1 uncultured Clostridia bacterium | reverse complement strand
ACACGCGGTGGACAACACGTTTGTTCCTGCGGCTAAGGTCTCTTCAGCTATGAGAAACTGCGGACTTGACAGCTTAAGCATGATTAAGGCGTTGGGCGGTGATGGTGATGAATGAAAAGCTGCGGCTTGATACGGCTCTTGTCGCCGGCGGCTTTGCCGAAAGCCGGGAAAAAGCGAAGTCCCTTATAATGTCCGGTATCGTGTATGTCAATAACCAGAAATCCGATAAGGCGGGAAATACGGTAAAGCCTGATGATATAATCGAGGTGCGCGGGGAAAGCTTAAAATATGTAAGCCGCGGGGGGCTTAAGCTTGAAAAGGCAATAAACAGCTTCAAAATTGATTTGAGCGGAAAAATATGTGCGGATATAGGCGCTTCTACAGGAGGCTTCACCGACTGTATGCTTCAAAACGGAGCCGCAAGGGTTTATTCGATTGACGTGGGATACGGTCAGCTTGCATGGAAGCTGCGGACCGACAGCCGTGTTGTGAATCTTGAACGCACCAATTTCCGCTATGTCACAGGCGAGCAGGTGCCGGAGGCGCTTGACTTTGCTTCGGCGGATGTTTCATTTATCTCTCTTTATCACATATTTCCGGTAATGCGTAATCTGCTTAAAGACTCCGGTCAGGCGGTTTGCCTTATAAAGCCTCAGTTTGAGGCGGGAAGGGAAAACGTCGGCAAAAAGGGGGTCGTCCGCGACAAATCGGTTCATATCGCGGTTATTGAAAAAATAGTTTCGCTGATAACAGGGAATAATTTTTCTCTGCTTGGTCTTGATTTTTCGCCGATAAAGGGACCGGAGGGCAATATTGAATATTTATGCTTCATTGAAAAAAGCCGGAATCCGGAAAATCTCTGCCCCGTGACCACGCGGCAGCTTGTAGAGGAATCGTATACGGCGCTTAAGGAGTGAAAGGAATGAAAGTTGCGGTTTTGCCGAATCTTGATAAGCGCGGTTCCGCAGATATGGTGGAAAAGCTCGGCGTTATTCTCAAAAATGAGGAAATAGAAGCTTTTTTGCCGGAAAATATTCAGATGGAAAATTTTAAGCCGCTTCCGGAGGAGCAGCTTTATAAAACCGCCGACGTAATAATAACAATAGGAGGAGACGGCACTATTATCCGCTACGCGAAGCGGGCGGCGCTTGACAACAAGCCTGTCCTCGGAATAAACGCCGGCAGAATGGGCTATCTTGCCGATATTGAGCAGAACGAGCTCGGTTTGATTTCAAAGCTGAAAACAGGGGAATATGTCGTTGAGAAGCGCATGATGCTCTCGGTTTCCGTATGCGAGAACGGAAGAAAGCTTTCTGAATATAACGCGCTTAACGACGCGGTTATTACAAGCGGATTTATTTCACGCATAATTGATATATCGGCATCTGTCGGGAGGGATACGATAAGCTACCGCGCCGACGGTCTTATAATTTCAACTCCGACCGGTTCCACCGCCTATTCAATGTCGGCGGGCGGTCCTGTTATAGACCCTCTGACGCAGAATATGTGCATAACGCCCATCTGCTCACATTCACTTTCAGCTAAGCCCATACTGCTCGGCGCTGAAAACACGGTAAGGCTTAGGGCGTTCTCAAAAAAACGCGCTGATATATATTTGACGGTTGACGGAAGAAAGGTCTGCAATATAAGACCGTATACAACCGTATATATAAAAAAATCAGGGCAGTGCGCCAAACTGCTCCGTCTAAACGACAGATCGTTTTACAAGACCCTTTCGGTAAAATTCAAGGACGGCAGGAGCGTTTGAAATGAAGGAAAAGAGACAGGAAAAAATTCTTGAGCTGATAAAAAGGAAAATTTTTTTAACGCAGGAGGAGCTGAGGGACGAGCTTTTGGCTCTCGGCTATAATGTCACGCAGTCAACCGTTTCGCGCGATATCAAAGAGCTGCGGATTGTTAAGGGACATGATTCGCGCGGCAATTACAGATATATAGCCGATTCTTCTTCCTCAAGCGCTTCGCCGGATACCGGGCATTATAAGGAGCTTTTTGCGAAGTCGGTAAAAAGCGTTTCCTTTTCGCTGAATAATGTAGTTATAAAATGTTATACAGGTATGGCATCCAGCGCCTGCGTTGCGGTTGACGAGCTGTTCGGCGATATGATGCTCGGCTCGCTCGCAGGAGATGACACAATTATCATAGTGACGGCAGGCGAACCGCAGTCGGCAGGTCTTGCGGGAGAGCTGAACAAACTATTGAAATAACGGAGAAGAAAAATGCTTAAATTTCTTCATATCGAAAACATAGCGGTAATTGAGAGATCGGATATTGAGTTTACCGAAGGCTTCAATGTGCTTACGGGAGAAACCGGAGCCGGTAAGTCGATAGTTATCGATTCGATAAACGCGGTTCTCGGCGAACGCACCTCAAGGGAGCTTATACGCGCCGGCTGCGATACCGCGGAGGTTTCGGCGGTTTTCGGCGGTTTTGACGACGGTTCGGTAAAAATACTCTCTGAATACGGCTTTACTCCAGATGAGGACGGAAACATTATCGTAAGACGAAGACTTTCCTCTTCAGGCAAGGGACTTATAAAGCTTAACGGTATTCCCGTAACGGCGGCTCAGCTTAAGGAGCTTAGTAAAAATCTTATCAATATACACGGTCAGCATGACAATCAGGCGCTGCTTGATCCGGAAAAGCATATCGGCTACATAGACGCGGTAGCGGAAAACGGGGAAATTCTGAAGGAGTATTATTCCGAGTTCAGATACCTTAATAAGGTGCGCAAGGAGCTGGAGGCTTCCGAAACGGACGAGGACGAGCGGCTTAAGGAAACCGAAATTCTGAAATATCAGATAAACGAGCTGGAGTCCGCTGATATAAAAAAGGGCGAGCTTGCAGAACTTAAGCAAAAGGCACAGATTGCAAAAAACTATCAGGCGACTGTAGAGGCGCTGTCGGGGGTCTATACCGCGCTTAAGGGAAGCGATGACTTTGAGGGCGCTTCTGCGCTGCTTGAAAGCGCGCAGAGGGGCTTGGCGGCGCTTAAAAGCGAGCAGTGGAGCAAGCTTGCCGAAAAAACCGCCGACATATCCTCTTCAGTCGAGGACATAGCCGCAGAGGTGCGGGATTTTCTTGATAAT
>CALWUZ010000100.1 GCA_944384845.1 uncultured Clostridia bacterium | reverse complement strand
AGCATCTATGTATTTGACGACCGGCTGGTTTTCACCTACAATTACAAAAACGGAACCCAAACAGTGTCGTTGGCGGACGTTTCTGCGGCTTTCGGTTCGGATTTGAAGTCCTGTACTCCACCAAATAGGTATCGGACGAACACTTGCTTTTTTGCAGGCGGCTTTGCCGTGAAATGTTCGCTCTGATACCGCACAGGAACCGCCGTCTTAGATTGGATTTTAAGACGGTGGTTTTGCTATACTTGAAAATCAGCACATTCGTATTATTCTTTATCCTCTTGTAAAATGAAAGCACCATAAAACACAGGGGGCAATGCAATAGGAAAATCATTATTTGAGCAAATGGGCATAACATATACCCAAGTTAGAGATTATCTGCTACCAAATCTCATTTTACTCAAATAACAAGCTCAACCAATCGTAGTATGGTGACAGCGACACGAAGGTATCTTAAACAGTATTATAAAGTACTGTATATAAATCTTTTAACAAGCGGGATGAATACTCACCTCGCTGAAATTGACCGGCAGGCAGAGGAAATGTTTTTTCGGCTGGTAAAACAGATAGCGGAACACGAAGACGTGAACGGGCAGCCGGCTGTAAAAAAAGGCGCACGGGACTGATAATTAAAATCATTCTCGCTGTCATAGACGGTATTATAATCGTGAGTCTTATTTTAACTGTGATCGGCACTGTTTCATACGGTTTATTTAATGAAAAAACAAAAATAAATAACGAGCTAATCTCTGACAATCCGGTCCCGCTTTATTAAGCGGGCTTTTTGTTTTTAAAATAACTTTACTTTTTATTCCAATTTTTTTGCCAAATTATTGCATATTTCGACTTTTTTTGTTATAATAGATAAAAACAAGGCGGTGATATGCTCATATGGTCAAAAAATATTCACATAAAAATGTATTAGATGCATTATATGACCGTCTGGATTTTCTTTTTAAAGAATTTGAAAATATCTATGTTTCGTTTTCGGGAGGTAAGGATAGCAGTCTCTTGCTGAATATGGTGCTGAAATTTCAGAAAGAGTATTATCCTGATAAAAAAATAGGCGTTTTCCATCAGGATTTTGAAGCTCAGTATACCGTCACCACCGAATTTATCGAGCGTACCTTCAAGCGTATTGAAAATGACGTTTATCCTTACTGGGTATGCCTGCCGATGGCAACACGCACGGCGCTGTCAAGCTATGAGATGTACTGGTACCCGTGGGATGACACCAAGGAAAAAAGCTGGATACGTCCTATGCCGCAGCATCCTTATGTTATAAATCTCCAGAACAATCCGATAACCACATACCGCTACCGAATGAATCAGGAAGCACTCGCAAAACAGTTCGGAAGATGGTACCGCCTTGAACATAATAAAGCTAAAACCGTCTGCCTGCTCGGCATGCGGACCAGCGAATCCCTCCAGCGCTACAGCGGAATCATCAATAAAAAATACGGCTATAACGGAGAATGCTGGATATCCAAGCAATTCAAGGATGTCTGGTGCGCTTCTCCTATCTATGACTGGTCAACAAGCGACGTCTGGCATGCCAATTATATTTTCAATTTTGACTATAATCATCTATATGATCTTTATTATATGGCAGGTCTCAAGCCCGAGCAAATGCGCGTCGCCTCGCCTTTCAACGACTATGCCAAAGAAAGCCTGAATCTTTACCGCGTAATCGACCCGGATATCTGGTCCAAGCTGGTGGGGCGCGTCTGCGGTGCAAATTTTGCAGCAATATACGGCAGAACCAAGGCTATGGGATACCGAAGCCTCACTCTGCCGGAGGGGCATACCTGGGAATCCTTTACGAAATTTCTTCTCGATACGCTCCCTGCGCGCCTTCGCAACAATTATATAAAGAAATTCAGAACCTCTATCGACTTCTGGCACAACACAGGCGGAGGGCTCGATGAAAAAATCATAGCCGAGCTTACCGAGCATGGCTATAACATAATGCGGAACGGTATTTCCAATTATACCGTCATGAAAAATCCAAGAATTATCTTTATCGGTCCAATACCCGATGATACAGACGATATAAAATCTTCAAAGGATCTTCCGAGCTGGAAGCGTATGTGCTACTGTATACTTAAAAACGACCATACCTGCCGGTTTATGGGCTTCGGCATAACAAGCCAGCAGCAGCGCCATATCGACTTTCTTAAAAAGAAATACAGCAAAGTAGGAGAATAGCAATGGCATTTGAAAGTCCTGTATACAATATAATTGCCGTACCTGTCGAAAAGGTGAAACCTAACGACTATAACCCGAACGCAGTCGCACCTCCCGAGCTCAAGCTGCTTTACGACAGCATAAAGGAAGACGGCTATACTATGCCGATAGTCTGTTATTATAATGAGGAAAACGACAGCTACATAATAGTTGACGGTTTCCACCGTTACCGCATAATGCTTGAATATCCGGACATATACGCGCGTGAGCATGGCAAAATCCCTGTCTCGGTCATCAACAAGTCACTTGATAACCGAATGGCCAGCACCATCCGCCATAACCGTGCGCGCGGCTCACATCAGGTTGACCTTATGAGTAATATTATAAAGGAGCTGCACGAATTGGGCCGCTCTGATCTTTGGATATGCAAGCACCTCGGCATGGACCGCGATGAAATACTGCGGCTGAAGCAGATTACCGGTCTTGCGGAGCTTTTTAAAGACACACAGTTCGGCTCCTCCTGGACCCCTATTGATGAAGACAAATATTAAAACGACCCGGCGGCTTAAATGCCGTCGGGTCGTTATGCTTGAATTTAAAGGGTGAATTTTTTGGAATACACGGTTCTTGTAGTAGACGATGAAGAAGCACAGCGCCGGGCGCTGATAGAAAAGGTGGACTGGCAAAGCGCCGGTTTCAGGGTTGTCGGAGACGCCGAAAACGGCATAGACGCACTTGAGCTGGTTGAACAGCTGGAGCCGGATCTTGTTATGACCGACATCAAAATGCCGCTTATGACGGGGCTTGAACTGGCAGCCAAAATACGCGAGCTGCGCCCCGCTACCCAAATGGTGATTTTAAGCGGCTATGACAATTTTGAATATGCGCAGGCCGCTATCAGATATAACATCATCAGTTACCTTTTGAAGCCGGTCTCCGCCGCAGAGCTCAACGCCGAGCTGTTTCGCATAAAAGAGCGGCTGGATATACGGTTTGAGGAAATACGCGGACGGGGCTCCGACATCGATATCTCAAGACGTCTGGAGCTCACACAGTTCCTGCTTCCGCTGCTGCTCAGCAGCGGCGAGGACGCGCCGGACGACCGCGCTATAAACCGCAAAGCCCAAGAACTCGGTATAATATACCCGGATGAATTCACCTGCTTCGCGGTAATGGCTGCAAAATTCAAAAACAGTGAAAACCGCACTGTAACCGATGAATCTCATATAGATTTTGTGAACGCCGTAATAGGAAGATACTTCAGAACCGAAAGCTTTTTTATAAACGGCCGTATTATCTCGCTTATACATGCCGGCGGGGAGGATTTTATCGGACAGCTGCAGCTTCCGCTGAAGGAACTGGTACAAAGCGCCGCAAGAATTCTTTCCGAGCGCTGTACTGTCGGAATCAGCCGCACATTCGACCGGCTTTCCCAGTGCGGCGGCGCCTGCTTTCAGGCCGTCACTGCAAGACGCTACACCTCAGACGGAGCCGGCGACATACGGTATATTGAAGATCAGGAACCGGGAAGCAGCGGCGAATTTGAATATGTGGAAAAATCTGTTTTCGCGCTTGAACAGCTTCTAAAGGTCGGCGGCAAGGAACAGCTTGAAAGCTTTTTAGAGCAGCTATACTCGCTTGGCAGCCGCCAGGGGCTTGACTTTCTTGTAATACAGATACTCGCGACGGTATACCGCACCGTAAACGCCGTTTCCGACGATGCGTTAAGCGAGCTTATTGCCAGTAATCCCGTTTATTCAAAAGCTGCGTTTTACGACAACGAGCAGAATATCCGCGCGGATATAAAAAATCTCTGCGTCGGCGCGTGGGAAATTATCTCTCGCTGCCGAAAGCGTGAAACCGAAGTGCTCTGCGACCGAGCTATGGAAATAATTGAATCCGAATACGGCGACGAGGAGCTTTCGCTTACCGCCGTCAGCTCACGGCTCGGAGTCAGTCCGAATTATCTGAGCGCTCTGATTAAAAAAACCAAAAAGAAAAACTTCAGCACTCTTGTTACCGAACGCCGTATGCAGGCCGCCTACGATATGCTGATCTGCACGTCCGCAAAAATCCTTGAAATAGCATTAAAATGCGGTTACAGCGACCAGCACTATTTCAGCTACTGCTATAAAAAGTATTACGGCGTTTCTCCCAACCGCACACGGGAAGAAAGCAGAGGTACGGTAAATGAATAAAAAAAAGCCGCGGCTGAGAATATCGGTATTTATGGTCTGTGCGATCGCCGTAACGGTGGCCGCCGCAGTTTCACTGTGTGTGGCAATATCGCTTTCGGTATACAACCGCGCGCTGATGCAGAATTCCGAAACCGCCTCCGAACAGGCGGTACAGCAGACTGCCGTAGCAGTCGGAAATTATTTGGGCGACCTGAAGCTAAAGCTCAGCCGTATAAGCACCGAAATTTCCGAAAGCCGCACCATTGACGAATTCAGCGACAGTATCGCTGCGGCCGCGAGGCTGCAGCGCGACATTGAATCCATTCTGGTCTATGACAAAAACGGTGAACTGCTTGCCTACGGCGCGGAAGACGGCATTCTTAAAGAAAAAAATTCTGTAAACCTTTCTTTTGACAAAACACTTTTTGAAGAAGCTGAGGAATATGCCGTCACGCCTCCGCACGTTCAGACGCTTTTTGAAGGCCGATATCCCTGGGTAGTCACGATCGCTCACAAGCAGGAGCAAAAGCTTTTCAACGGAGAAGTATATATAGCCATCGACTTCCGCTTCTCGAGCGTCGCAAAGCAAATAGATAATGTGGGGATAGGTCAGCACGGATACTGTTACCTTACCGACACCGCCGGGAACATAATATATCATCCGCAGCAGCAGCTTATTTTTTCCGGTCTCAAGACAGAGGACACCTCATTCGTACCCTCGTCTGCCGACGGAACACAACACCGGGACGGAGTGCTTTATACCGTAAATTCACTGCCCGACAGTAGCTGGCGCATTGTCGGAATAAGTTATATCGACGAGCTTATAACAGCGCAGACCGAGGAAATGCTCTGGGGCGTCGCGCTTTCGGTCATCTGCTGCGCCGGAGTCGCAGCACTTATTTCACAGCTTTTTTCGCGCATAGTTCTGCGGCCGGTACGCGGGCTGGTTAATGCTATGAAGGAATTTGAAAAAAACGCCGCCGGTTACCGCTATACGGCACCTGCCGAAAAGGTTGCGGAGCTGCAGACCCTTTCCGATTCCTTTGAGCATATGGTAGGTATGATACAGAGCCTGATGGAGCGTGTTCGCCGTGAGGAAATCACTCTGCGCAAAACCGAATTAAAAGCCCTTCAGGCACAGATAAATCCCCATTTTCTTTATAATACGCTTGACTCCATTCAATGGATGTGCGAACAGGGCGAAAACGAAGACGCCGTACGTATGGTGGGCGCTTTAGCCAAGCTGTTCCGCATAAGCATCAGCCACGGCAACGAGCTTATCACGATACGCGACGAGGTAAAGCATGCCCAAAACTATCTTATTATACAAAGCTTCCGCTATAAAAATCAGTTTACCTATTCATTTTATGTCGACCCTGAAATCGAAGACTGTCTCTGCAACAAAATAACGATACAGCCCCTTATTGAAAACGCTATTTATCACGGGCTTGACCGTATGGTAGATGAAGGGAAAATAACCGTCACCGTCAAGCCGGACGGTGAAGACATCCTGATAGCCGTAGCCGACAACGGCGTCGGTATGACCGAGGAGCAGTGCCGTAAAATACTTCAGAAGGAGCGCAGCGATTCTACCGGAATCGGGGTAAAAAACGTCAACGACCGGCTCAAAATTCACTTCGGAGAGCGTTACGGAATATCAATTGAAAGCGAGCTTGATGTCGGAACAACCGTAACGGTGCGCATACCGCAGCTCAGAAAGGAGCCGGAAAATGAAATATAAAAGGCTGATAATATACCTGCTTCTGATTTCACTGACGCTTACTTGCGGCTGTTCGTCTCAACAGCAAAGACAGTCGATAGCGGTTATTGTCAAAGCTACCGATTCTGATTTCTGGCAGAGCGTCCGGCGCGGCGTCAACGCCGCAGCGACCGAATACAATATTTCGGTTACATTTGAAGGTCCCGAAAACGAAGAGGACTATTTAAAACAGAACGAACTGATAAGCCGCGCCGTACAGAACGGAGCTGACGCAATCGTTTTTTCCGCCATTGATTATTATCAGTCAGCCAACGCAATTTCGGCAGCAGCCGATGCCGGAGTGCAGATAGTGGTAATTGACAGCGGGGTAAATTCCGATAAAATCAACACCTTTATCGGCACCGACAATTATAAAGCCGGTCAGGCGGCGGCGGCAGCAGCGGTCGAGTGCAGAGGCCGCTCGGAAAATATGCGGATAGGCATTGTTAATTACGACCGCAACACCGACAACGGCCGCCAGAGGGAAGCCGGCTTCAGAGATTATATATCCGCTCTTCCGGAAGCAGAGGTAGTAGAAACGGTTAATGTTGATTCCAATACCACCAGCGCTACGGCCGGGGCTATATCCCTGCTTCACTCGCATCCCGAAATAAACGTACTGGTCGGATTCAACGAATGGATGACGCTCGGTATCGGAAATGCCGTACAGCAGCTCGGTCTGAAGGATACCGTGACTGCCGTCGGCTTTGACAATAATGTCATCTCGGTCAGTATGCTTGAAACCGGTGAAATGGACGCGCTGATTGTGCAGAATCCCTTCGCAATGGGATATCTCGGTGTACAGAGTGCTGCTGATCTGCTTTCAGGCAGATCGGTTCCCGACAATATCGAAACCTCGGCGACAACAATAACAAAGCAAAATATGTTTGATGAAGACAACCAAAAAATCCTTTTTAAATTTGAATGATTTTCCGTTCTGACAGCAAAAGCGCCCGGCAAAGACGGGCGCTTTTGTTATGAAATATATTTTTTGTAAAGTATTCAGTAAAATTTCTAACATCTTGAATAAATAATTCTATTTTAAAATAAAAACCGATGTTGTAAAATAAAATCGACAAAAGTAATCAAGCTTTTGATTAAAAAGGAGGAATTACCAATGAAAAAGTTAGCAGCAATCATTTTATCAATCGTTCTGATCTGTTCGCTTGCCGCCTGCGGAGGCGGCGACTCAGCCGGGGAAATATCAGTTTTCTATTACACCTTCAGCGATCCGTATATCTCCACGGTCCGTGCCGCTATGGACGCAATCCTTGATGAATCCGGGCGCAATTACAACAACTACGACGCAAACGGAAATCAGACTACACAGACCGAACAGGTGCAGACAGCGCTGGCTAAAAATTCATCGCTGCTTATCGTAAACGTAGTCGATACCGGTTCAAACGATGCCGCACAGAATATAGTCGATCTGGCGAAAGAAAAAAATGTTCCGGTTATTTTCTTTAACCGCTCGGTAGACGAATCGGTTGTAAAAAGCTATGACAAGTGCGCGTTTGTAGGCACCGATTACGAAATGGCAGGTCATATGCAGGGCGAAATGATAGGAGAATTTCTTGTTGCCAATTACGACCAGTACGACCTGAACAAGGACGGCAAAATCAGCTACGTAATGTTCAAAGGGCAGGAAGGCAATCAGGAGGCTATCGCCAGAACACAGTACGCGGTTGAAGACTGCAATACCATACTCAAAGAAGCCGGAAAGCCCGAGCTTTCATTCTATGACAGCGCAAACAGCAACCGCTATCTGGTAGACCAGGCAGGTCAGTGGTCGGCAGCGGCGGCTACCGATTATATGAGCACTATCCTCGCACAGTACAGCTCAGCCAACAACAATATGGTAGAGCTGGTCATAGCCAATAACGACGATATGGCTCTCGGTGCAATTTCCGCTCTTCAGACCGCGGGCTACAACAACGGCGAAGGCACTACCATAATTCCGGTATTCGGAGTTGATGCCACTACTGCGGCACAGGACAAGATTAAGGAAGGCAACATGGCCGGCACCATTAAGCAGGATGCCGACGGCATGGCTTCCTCAATCACAACAATAGCATTCAATTATCTTGATGAAAAAGATACCTTTGACGGCATCGAATCCGACAATATTGTAGGAGACTGGCGTGTAAATATTCCGTACAGCACCTATACCGGCAATTAAGCTACTGATTCTACTAAACACAGCCGCGGGTTTACGCCGCGGCTGTGTTTCAGGGAAAAGACAGGAGAGGTGTTAAATGGATAATATCAAACAAAAAAACGAAAATTCTCCGTCTGAAGCCGAACCGGTTTTGCTGAGGATGGAAAATATCGATAAGGTTTTTCCCGGCGTTAAGGCGCTGGACGGCGTTTCACTTACCGTTCGTGCGGGAACCGTTCATGCCCTGATGGGCGAAAACGGTGCAGGAAAATCCACACTCATGAAGTGCCTTTTCGGCGTTTACAAAAAAGACAGCGGAAATATTTATTTGGAAGGTCGGGAAATAAACTTCAAAAATTCCAGAGAAGCGCTTGAAAACGGCGTTGCCATGGTGCATCAGGAGCTCAATCAGGCGCTCAAACGCAACGTTATGGATAATATGTGGCTAGGCAGATTTCCGAAAGTAGCTAAATTTCTGCCGCTTACCAGCGAAAGAAAAATGTACGCCGCAACAAAAAAAATTTTTGACAAGCTCGAAATGAATGTCAATCCCAAAACCGTTATGAGCAAAATGCCGGTTTCACAGCGGCAGATGGTTGAAATAGCAAAGGCTGTTTCTTACCATTCCAAAATCATTGTTTTCGACGAGCCGACCTCATCGCTGACCGAGCAGGAGGTTGAGCATCTTTTCAAAATAATCAATATGCTGCGCGACCGCGGCTGCGGCATAATTTATATATCTCATAAAATGGAGGAAATCCTTCGTATTTCAGATGAAGTAACAATAATGCGTGACGGCAAATGGATAGCCACAAAAGCCGCCGAGGACCTTACTACCGACGAGATAATCCGGCTGATGGTAGGACGTGAGCTGACCAACAGATATCCTCCCAAAGAGCATCAAATCGGTGACGTCCTGCTCGAGGTAGAAGGGCTTTCGGGTGAATATACAAAGCTGCGCGATGTTTCTTTCAGCGCGAAACGCGGAGAAATACTCGGCGTGGCCGGTCTTGACAGCTCCGGCAGAACCGAACTGCTCGAAAATATTTTCGGTGTTGCGACACGCCGCAGCGGAAAGCTTAAGCTTGCAGGCAAGCCGATTAAAAACCGCAGCGCTAAAGAATCCATAAAAAACGGGTTCGCACTTCTGACGGAAGAACGCCGCGCCACAGGTATTTTCAGTATTCTGAATATACGTGAAAACGCTGTAATATCAAGCCTTAAAAAATACCAGATAGGACCTTTCCTTTCCAAAAAGAAAATGAAGGAAAGCACCGACTGGTGCATTAAAGCAATGAGAATAAAAACGCCGGATCAGGAAACCAAGATCCGTTCGCTTTCGGGAGGAAATCAGCAAAAGGTTATTTTGGGCCGCTGGCTTTTAACCGATCCTACCGTGCTTCTGCTTGACGAACCCACACGCGGAATTGACGTGGGCGCCAAATATGAAATTTATCAGCTTATACAAGACCTTGCCAAAAAGGGCAAAACCGTCATTATGGTTTCATCCGAAATGCCGGAGCTGCTCGGCGTATGCGACAGAATCCTCGTCATGTCGGGAGGCCGCCTTGCCGGTGAGGTAGACGCAGCCAATACCACGCAGGAAGAAATCATGGCGCTGGCCGCCAAATATGCATAAGGAGTGAGACCATGTCTGAAATAAATGTTTCACAGAAAAACAATCTTTCCGGCAGAATTGCCTCATTCAGGGCAATGGAACGCGCGGATAAGCGCCGTACCATAATCGATACGCTTTTCAACAACGCAATGTATATTATCATCTTCATTGCTATTATTTTCATTACCATCCGCGAGCCGGGGTTCTTATCCCTCAACTCAATCGTAAATATAATTTCACTTACCGCCGCAAAGCTCCCGATTGCACTCGGCATCGGCGGTGCAATAGTTCTCACCGGCACCGACATATCCGCCGGCCGCTGCGTGGGACTTACCGCCTGTATCGCCGCATCGCTTTTGCAGATGGCTAATTATCCGAATAAAATGTTTCCCGACCTGGATGTTATGCCGCTGTGGCTGGTACTCCTTTTAGTCATCGCCGTCGGCGCGGCAGTAGGCTTTGTAAACGGCTTTTTTGTGGCAAAGTTCAAGCTGCATCCGTTTATAGTGACATTGTCCACACAGCTTATCGTATACGGTATGGTGCTGCTTTATTTGATGAACGGAACCAATAACGGTCAGACGCTTTCAGGGCTTGACTCCTCCTATACCGATTTCGTACGCGGTCCGCTCTTCACTATCGGCAATGTCTCGGTTCCAAAGTTTGTGCTTTACGCCATAATCCTTACCGTAATAATGTGGTTCATTTGGAACAAAACCAAATTTGGCAAAAATATGTTTGCCGTAGGTTCAAACGAAGAAGCCGCAAACGTTTCAGGCGTCAACGTATTCTGGACCATCGTACTGGTTTTCGTACTTGCCGGAATAATGTACGGCATCACCGGATTTTTTGAGGGTGCCCGCATTTCATCCTGCTCTTCCAACACCGGACTTAACTACGAAAGCGACGCCATAGCGGCCTGCGTTATCGGCGGAGTATCATTTGTCGGCGGCACAGGTAAGATAAGCGGCATCGTCATCGGCGTTTTGCTGCTCCAGATAATTTTCGTAGGCCTTAATTTCCTTTCAGTAGACCAAAATATGCTTTACATAATAAAAGGTCTCATCATTCTGGTTGCATGCGCTATTGATATGCGTAAGTATCTCGCCCGCAAATAATTTTTATTGAAAGGAATTCAAAGCAATGCTTCAAAACGAGTCCGTCAGCGATAAAAAAACTGAAAACAGCCCTATGCCGGAGCTGCCTCAGCGCAAACCAGGAGGGCTTTACCGCAACATAAAAATGTCGGTCAAAACTGCCAATATACTGGTACTTATTTTAGCGTCCGCACTGCTTGTCTCTATATTTGTTCTGACGCAAAACAACGGCTTTACCGTCTCATTTGACACCGACGGCGGCTCACAAGTGGAAAGCGTAAAGGTTTATTACGACGATACCGTTGCAGAACCTGAAACACCGGTAAAAGAGGGATATATCTTTACCGGCTGGTATCTCGACCGCGCAGCCACCGAAGAATGGAGCTTTGAATCCGATACCGCGCAGAACAGTATGACGCTCTATGCCGGCTGGCAGAAGCAGGAATAAAAGATATATAATAAAAAAGTGTCTGTATCACTTTGCATTAGTGAGACAGACACTTTTCTTAAATCAATTATTTTGTCATAAGCTCGCAGACAAGCGCGCTGTGCTCCGCCGGGTCAGGCACCGACCTGCCGCCTATAAGGCACGCCTCGGCGTAAAGCAGCTTTGAATACTTCGCAAGCGTGTCCTTGTCATCCTTATAAAGCGCTTTAAGCTTTTCAGCTATCGGATGATCGGCGTTAATTTCAAGCACCAGACGCGCCTGAACCTTGTTTTCGGCGGCGCCTGGCATTGAATTAAGCACCTTTTCCATTTCGAGCGAAATTCCGCCCTCGCTGGTAAGGCAGACCGGATGGTTCTTAAGCTTGCCCGTAAACCTTACGGCGTTCACCTTGTCCCCGAGGCTTTCCTTCATCTCCTTGAACATATTCTCGGCAGCCTTGTTTTCCTCCTCAAGCGCCTTCTTTTCCTCCTCGCTGTCGAGGTTAAGGGTCTCGTCACAGATATTGAGAAATTTTTTGCCGCCGTACTCGCCCATCATTTTAAGGGCAAACTCATCCACATTTTCGGTAAGATAAAGTATCTCGTAGCCCTTGTCCTTTACCGCGTCGGTCTGAGGAAGCATTTCTATTTTCTCATCGGTTTCGCCGCAGGCATAGTATATTGTGTCCTGCCCCTCCTTCATACGCTCGGTGTATTCCTTGAGGGTGACATATTTTTTCTCGTTTGAGGAACGGAACAGAAGCAAGTCCTTAAGCGTGTCCTTGTGCATTCCGTAATCGTTGTATACACC
>CALWUZ010000099.1 GCA_944384845.1 uncultured Clostridia bacterium | reverse complement strand
TCTTACATTGCCGGATTTTATAACCCTCTCAGACCTCACTCTCACAACAATGGCCTTCCTCCTAATCATATGGAAGACCGCTATTTTGCTAATCTCTCTTGTCCACTTTATTGACTATAGTCCAATCCCTCATGTCCATTTCATCACTCCTTGCTGAAATCAGGGTAATCAAGTACATTCATAATCTCGCATATATTACCCATCTGCTCCATTATGTAAGAGTCGTTTTTGCCGTATGCGGTATAATGACGCAGTGCATTGAATAAAAGCTTCCGCTCTTCAAGATTTAAGTGCAATTCAATACCGTCATCGTTTTTTAAAGCAAATTTCATTTTTTCAGTCCCCTTTCCCCGCGCTTAATACCGCGCATATTCCAAAGCCTGTTATTCCGCCTATTATCAATCCGAGTATAAATTCAAGCATAACCGCAGCCCCTTTCCTAAAATTCTATGCCCGCACAGTCTGAACAGATAATATCCGGAAACCGGTAAGTCGTTTTTTTATTTGTACTCCCTTATCCTTATCCCGTACTTGTCCAGCATAAGCTTCCGCTTGAGTTTATATACATCTGTTTCAACACCCTTGACGTCCTCTACAACCGTTTTTGTAAGCCCCATAGGCAACACCTGCTCATATACAAAATCAGCAATATAGCTGCTCTCCCTCTCTATCACCTTTCCGCTGTAATCCTTAAAAACGGGCGTAAGCTCAAACCTTACCTGCCGCCTGAGATTTTTTATTTCCCCTGCCCGCTCCAGCAGCTTCAGCTCACAATAACGTTTTGCCTCTTTCTTTGAATCAAAGGTGATCCCGTCAACCGTAACCTTTTTCGCGTTGTATTTACTCTGCCGGTACATCTTTTCCCTCCGTCAAACGGTACTCCGCGAAAGAAACCTGCTCGTCAAAACGGTTTTTCGCCTTTACCATACGCTTTGTTATCTGTACGCCCGACCTTTTAAGATCGGATATCCTCGACGCCAGCCGCATCACACCAAGCTCGCGGTCTGCTTCCCTCTGGGTAATACTGCCGTGCTCCTTCATATATTCCATTACCCTGTAACACTGAGTATTCATTTTTCCGCTCTCCTTTCAATCCTTTGAATTAAGCATTTTTTCAAACATATCAAGGTCATACGCCGCATATTCTTTTCCATTTGATAATTCAGCCGCGTCCCATTCTTTAGCCTTGGCTTTCCAGTCGGTTATCCCTTTCCAACCATTAGCCTCGTAGTGATAAAAGAATTTCTTTGCATCCGGCTTCAGCTTTTCCCGCCTGAAATATTCCTCTGCCTCGTCGAGTGTGGAAGGGCGATTGAGCGCGCCCGCGCGCGTATTACTCTCTCTTTGCTTTATTTTACTTTCCTTTATTTTACTTTGTGGATTATTGCATACATTTATCGGGTTATTGCATACATTAACGGGGTTTTTGTATACAGAAACTTTTTTAAAGGCAAGCTTATTAAGAACACCGGCGGGAACGTCATTTTTATTGTTGACGTCCAACAGCCAGTATTCTTCTATAATTGATATTTGCTCACGGCGGTTAAGCATTCTTAAATACCGCCGCTGGATACCCGCGGAAGTCAACACCCCGAACGCGTTAAGCACCCTTTCATCAAAGAAAGAACACCGACAGCACCCTGAGATGAACTCGCTTATGTACTCGGGAGAGCAACCGCATCCCGCACCGTCCGACACTAAGAAGCACTTGCTTTTGTCCCACTTAATAAAGTATCCCTCTTTGCCGTAGATTTCACACAAAAGATAGTCCAGTATGAACATACCCTTTGCACCGAACTCGGCTTTTAAAAGTCTTACCTTGTCATCACTGTAAAAGTCTGTATCCTTTGGAAAATAATCAACCCCGTCCTTTATAGGACGAGCCATTTAACCGCCTCCTCAAAAGGGTAAATCGTCGTCTTCGCCGATGTCCGTAAAATCTTTTGCGCCGGAATCAGTGTGCGAAGCTGCGGCACCCGCGGCGGTCTCAGAAGACGTTACGCTGTCACGCTTTGATTCCACAAACTGAATATTGCTTGCCGCAACCTCAAACACGCTCCTCTGATTCCCGTCTCTGTCGGTATATTTACGGGTCTGTATCCGCCCCTCTATGCCTATCATATCGCCCTTTTTAAAATACCTTGTCACAAACTCCGCTGTTTTGCGCCAAGCCACGATACTTATAAAATCGGTCTGCTTTTCCTCGCCGGACTTATACGGTCTGTCCACAGCTATACAGAAAGACGTCACCGATATTCCGCTCTGCGTTGTTTTAAGCTCCGGATCGGCGGTCAGCCGACCCGTAAGAACTACTGTGTTGAACACTGTTTATCCTCCTCTGCACCGGTCTCCCGCACGGTTTCCTCGTTGTAATCCGCTTCGTAGGCGAACTCATTGCTTACCGTGTACATATCCTCGTCAATTTCGCTCTTTATGCTCTCATCCTGCGCTATGCCGCGCACAAAGTCCGATTTGAGCGGAGCATATTTCAGCACCTTTTTAAGCACCGTCTTTTTAGCCATTTCCTCAAAGTTCGTACTCCACGGCGAATAGTCGCTGCCGTATGCCTTAGAGTACTTCTGCGCGTGCCTCCGTATATCCTCTATGCTCATAACCTCAAAGCCGTAACCGCCGCTTTTGGTCTTAAAAACAGCGTAAACCTTTACAGGCTCCCCGCGGTCCGAATCAGCCGGCTTATGCCTGAGCTTCGGCTCAAGCCCGTATTCGCATTCAAATTCATCATTTGAATATACAACCTGCGCCTGAACCACTTCGACCTCTCCGCTGCGGTAGGCAAGATCTATAAGCCCCTTGTAGCCTATCTGAAACTGTACCTCATCTACTCCCTTGTTCCTGTACGGTATTAAATAAGCCTGCCCAAGAGGTGTATTCGGCTCAAGCCCCAGCTGCGCCGCCGACATCATCGCCGCTAAAAACGATTTCGGCGTACATACGGCAAGCTTCGGATTTACCGACAGCGCCGATAAGGTCATCCTCGTAAACCGTTCCGGTGTTATTACCGACGGAAGCGCCTTTTTTATCTCGCCTTCCATACTCTTTATGTACTGCTGTATCGTCTTCTGTTCCTTTTTTACCGCGGCTATGCTGTTCTGTATTTTTTCCATATCTGACACTCCTTAAATTTCCGTAACTCTGAATATTCTCGTATTGCTTGTATTGTAATAACCGCTGAGATCTATATCCCCGTGCTCCGCCTCAAAACGCTTCAGGTCAAAGCTCTTCCGCTCCGACGGTATCCATGTAACCTTATATGACCCGCTTTCGCCCTTCTCCGCTGTTTTCATATATTCCTTTATATGATTGGCAGCGTTTTCTTTAAGCAGATTCAGCTCCTTTATTCTGGCGCTTAAATCAAGATATTCCCGCATATATCTTTCCAGCCCGAACAGACTTACCGTTCTGCCGTCGCTTTCGGTGTAAAGCCCTGTTACCGCCGCGGTATCGCAGCTTTCTCCGCCCACCTCGGGGGCCTGTCCGCTCTTTACCAGCTCCCAGAACTCACGTTCCGCCTCCATAAGCGCCTCTATCTCATCCTCGTCACGCTCAAGCTCGTATTTCTCAAACTTCCGACCGCCTATAAGCACGGCAAGATATGCTTTTTCCAACCCCGTGACCGCCAAATAGTGGGTCATCTGGCAGTACCAAGCTTCCGGATATTCTCCGCTTCTCAGCTTCTTCATTGCCGGCGGACTGTTTGTAGTCTTAATTTCAAGCAGCGCGTTTTCCCCGACAATCTTCCTGTCTATATTCGCGCAGGCAAAGGGGTATTTATCATTTACAAAGGTACAATTTTCCCTGCGCACCTTTTTCTTTGTCGCTCTGCAGAACTGCTCCGCCACAAACGCCTCTAAATATGCTCCTACCTCGGTCGTAAGGTTTCCCTCAAACTCCGGCAGCCTTCCGGTCTTCTCCGCCCACAGCGTATACCTGCTTTTATACGGATTCATTCCCGCCGCGGCTCCGGCATCCGACCCGCCTATGTACCTGCGGCGTATACTGCGCCATTCTTCATCGTTCTTATATTTAATTTGCTTTATCATTCACTTTCCTCCTGCCTTCCCTCGTCCGCTCCGTCGGCCTCACAGCCGCAGACCTCCCCGAAATCAAGGCTTGCCCCGCATAAGGGACATTCATAATACTTCATGCCGCGCCGTCCTCCCGGTGATAAACCGAATAATCCTCGTCCCCGCAGGACGGGCAGACCATACGGCTCTCTGCTTTAAGCACAAACCCGTTTCCGTACGCCACAGAAAAGCTTTCGTCCTCATATACCGCCGTGTCTTCGTCAAAGACTTCTCCGCAATTCTCACATCTGTACATTGCCGTCCTCCTTTTCCGCCGTGCCTTTATCTCTAAGGTGCAATGCCGAATCATATCCGCGCCGGTATGCCTTGCTGATTTCGTTTCGTAACCGGATTTTAAAAAGACCGAGTCTGCGGTTCAGGCTTTCGTTCCTGTAAAGCTCTGCCGAATAAGCACAGCCTAAAAAAATAACACCGGCTATCGCGAGAACAAACAAGCCTATCACTACCCACAGCGCATATCCGTCTATGTATATACTGCTTATCATCTATCGTCCCTTCCTTACCTTAAAGCCTGACCCTATAGCAGCTTGTCCTGCCGAACGGTTTCGCGTATCAGGCTGTGTATATTTAGTTTTTCTTGACTTTCCATTCTTTTTCTGATACAATAACAACGGATAACTTGACTTTTTATCCGCAGTTTTCTGCCGCCGTCTGCAAACGGCGGCTCTTTTTTTGCTCCTCAAGCTCAATTTCGTACATAACCTCGCCGCATACCTCGTATATATGCTCACGGTTTTTACGCCGCTGCTCCTCAGATCCGCGTTTCGTTTTTACAAGCACTACCGGTCCTCCCTCGGCAAAATGGTCTACGAAATTGATTATTTCCTCGCCGTCCTCCAGCTCAAACATTTTCTGAACAAATTCCGGCAGATGCGAAAACATCTCAAGCCTTCTTTTTGCCATAATAAACGCCTCCCTTCAAAAGCTATGCATCAAACAGAATGTCCTATGCGGCTAATTGGCGGTGCCCGCCGGACCGTCAGGAAACATACCGTCCGGAACCGTTCCGTCAAAGCTTCCCGCGTTGCTCATCATAAGATAGACCTTTAAAAGCGCGTCGTTCAAAGCGATAAAGTCTTCATTTTTATCCGCCTTTTCCGCTCTCGTCTTAAGCTCCCTTAACTGCTCCGCGAGCATATTGTCGGCTTCAAATCTCTGCATTTTTCTCACCTGCCTTTAAATATATTTATTCCCTGTTTGAAATCATTTAACTAATGTGATATTACTCTCATTTTCACGCCTTAATTTCATCACAAAATATTCTGTTGCCGTCCAAGTCCCAGTATTCCGTAACCGTGCGGTACGGGTCTTCCTCTGTTCCGCTGCCTTTGCGCCTGCTGATTTTTAAAAACCTCACTATTTCTGCACTGCCCACTGTTTCTCACCTCCTCAAGCCCCATTTATAGGACATTGCTTTTGCTATGATTTAATTGCGTTCGGAAATAATTTCTCTTTTTTTCATCCTCCTTTTGACATGGTTTTAATGCTGCTGCGTTGCTTTTCTTTCCAAACTCTGCTATAATCTTTCAGAAAGGATTGATAAAATGAAAGAACTTATAAACATATTGCTTCCTTCAATATCCGTAATATTAAGCGCAATTATTTCCTATTTCATATCAAAAACCAACGCCAAAAACGAGATAAAAAGGATTTCAATGGAATTTGACAGAAAAGATCGCGACGCATTCAACTCCACTTTTGCAAAGCTTATGCGTTACACAACAAATTATCTTAATTTCCCTTCAAAAACTAATATAAACAATGCTGTTGAAACCAATACTCTGCTTCTTGCTATTGCTCCCAAAGAATATTTACCGTTGTTACAAGAAATGGATCGTGCATTAAATTGTCAAAACAAAGAGTATGTCTTTCAAATTAGAGAACAACTAATTACATTATCATCAACCGAAAAATAAGAAACCATTTACCACTCCGGCGAGAAATACACCAACGCTTTTCCATAAATCACCGGATTTTTTTTTATCCTTATACGCATTAGCGCGTCCCAGCTTAATTGCAAAATAGTTTGTTATGATAAAAAGCATTATCCAACCTATAATTTTCACCGCTATTATCACCTTTATCTTTGATAGTATCTTATTAAGTTACCGTTCCGTCAAAAAAAATCGGCATAGGCTCCTTAATATCAAGAACCTCAATAAGCTTTTCTATTTCATCGCTTTCAAAAACACCTCTGTTCAGCTTATTTCTAAGCGTTCTTGAACTCATTCCTATCAGTTTTGCAACATCTTCTTGAGTATATGCTTTTCGTTTAAATGCTGCCTTTAATTCGTTTGCATTAACCATTAGCTCACCTCCGTATCTTTTTAAGTTACCACAAGTATAGCATAATGTTTGTAGCTTGTCAAGATATTTTTTGCACTTTTTCGGAAATATTTTTCTTGACAGGTTACTCAATATACGTTATCATATATAAAGGTGATATTATGACGATAGGTGAAAGAATTAAAAAAGCCCGCGAAACTAAAGGCATATCCCAAACAGAATTAGCTAATGCCGTAAAAATTTCAAAGCAAAACTTATATAAATACGAAAACAATATAATTACAAACATACCTTCTGATAAAATCGAAGCCATAGCTTATTATTTAGAGGTCTCCCCCGCTTTTCTTATGGGTTGGGAGGACGAAAAAACCAATAATGATACAATCGATGATAAAATAAACTCTGCATTCAATGTTCTTGACAACAAATACCTCCGTCAGATACCTGTATATGAAAGTGTCTCTGCGGGCTTCGGCGCATATGCCGACAATACAATACTTGAATATATGCCGCTTTATATCCGCTGCGATTACGAAGCGGAAAACACGCTTTGCATAAAAGTAGTCGGTGACAGTATGTACCCAAAAATCGAGGACGGCGATATAATACAGGTCGAAAAGCAGGAAAGCGTTGACAGCGGACAGATTGCCGTCGTTCTGTTAGACGGCGATGAGGGCTTTGTCAAAAAGGTTATATACGGCGCCGACTGGATAGAACTTCATTCCTTTAATCCGGAATATAAAACAATGAAGTTTATCGGTCCTGAAGTCCAGCGTATAAGGGTCGTCGGTCTTGTAAAAAAAGTTATCAAAAACTTTGCTTGATAGTTTTAAAACTTTATTTTAATAAAAAAACTCCTCCCGAAGGAGGAGCTAATCGCCGCCGTAAAAGACGGCTGCGCTAACCGATATGAATTATCAGAGTATTTTGAACTGCCCGAGGACTTCATTCAAAAAGCGCTGGATTATTATAAATTATAAGTTTACAAAATTTACTTTTTTCTCTTTATTTATTATGAGGAAATTATCAAACATAGTAACAAAAAGATTACAGAACAAAAAAATATATTGCAAATATTACTTATATGTAATATTATAAGCATAAGGACGTCGATGTATGGAAATATATAAGTATAAAGATTTCGATAATATCTTCTATACAGGTAAATTCGCCGATGAACTACAAACTTTAATACAAGATGATCGCCATTATATGCGTTGGTTGAATAAACGATTGTCCATTTTAAATGAGGGAGCGAAACAGGCAACAGACGGTGTTAAATTCGAAAAACTCAAAAATGAACAGTTATGGTCTATAAGACATCCACATTCACAGCAAAATCAAAGAGTAATATACTATATTATTGACGAAGACAATACAGTTATATTACTCTCTGCTTTTAAAGAAAAAAATGCATCGGATTATCGTAAGTATGTAGATTTATCCAACAATCGAATCAACGAAATTAAAAAGGGTTGAATATTATGTTATTAAGTGAAAAAATCAGAAATATTGCAACACCGGGCGACCTATTCCCCGAATTATCTGCCGCAGAAAAAAAGACCGACTATATCCTTGCCGATATTGCCGTGAAAATCCGCGAAAAAAGAAAAACAATGCAAATGTCTCAAAAAGAATTTGCTGAGTTTTTAGGTGTTTCTCAGAGTATGGTATCAAAATGGGAAGGCGCTGAATATAACTTTTCAATAGAAAAATTAGTTGATTTATTTACTCGTCTTGATATACCTATAGATATACGCGAAAAAAATTCAAAAAGATCTATAAAAGTTTTTGAAAATTATTTTTATACGAAATGGACTACAAAAAGCAAAAACAAATCAGAAAATAACGCAGGAGGCGCTGCATGAATACCAAGAATATTGAATCAGATTTTAAATTTGTCGGTCAACAAATCACAAAATTAAATTTAGAAAATGACTTTGTTTCTTTGTCTGACCGAAATACCAAAAACGAATTTGATGTTTTTTACGAGATAGATGAAATAACAAAACACGATGATAAAATTTGGGGTACTATAAATTTAACGGTTCTTTGTAAAATAACCGACACCGAAGAGACAGAAGACTCATCACCTTTAAAGTGTAATATATCTTTGACAATAAACGGCTGTTTCATTGATTCAGCGAATGTTTCAATAGATAAATTCAAAGAAATGTTAGGTCTTAACGGATGCACTGCCCTATATTCTATTGCACGCGGAATAATTACAGGCATCTCTGCTCAGTCAATGTTAGAGGGCAATATAACACTGCCGCTGATAAATATTTTCAAATTAGTAAAATCAGCCGAAAAATAACTATCAGTATTATTTATACAGTTAGCAGGGTTAGTACTCTCTCGTATTTCTTTGAGAGAGTTTTCCTTGGATTGGTCAAGATTTATGATAACACTATACTGCTTGCGTTGCGGCTTGATAGCTCTAAAGGTATAATACAGTTGTAAAAGGCATATGCTTTTATAGAATTATTGAGGTCGGAAATGGCTCCCGACACACCTTGATAGGTACTTGAGATGTAGGATACGCCGCCCTACCGATAATTCGCTTATAGCAGACAACTGTAAAAGGTTGTCTGTTTTTTTATTTGAACTATAAAAATAAAAACCTCCGCCCCAGCGTTGACGCACTGAAGCGGAGCCGTACCGGATCATAATTTGCTGAAAGACTTTTATATAACAATACATTAACAGTGATAGTAAGGTGAGCCTATGAACAAGCTGTATCAGAATATATCAGTAATTGCAAAACGTCTCGGCGCGGAAAAAATCGTTTTATTCGGCTCAAGAGCGCGGGGAGACAACAGGGAACGCAGCGATATTGATCTCGCGGTTTACGGTCTGCCCGAAAGCAGTCAGTCTCAATTTCGGGCGGAAATCGACGAGCTTCCCACACTGCTGGATTTTGATATAGTTTTCGTTTCTCCGCAAACCGATCCGGCGCTTTTGAAAAATATCGAGAAGGACGGTAAAATTCTCATGAGCAAAAAAGAGGAAAAGTACAAAAAGCTTGTGTCCGCCGTGGCGCGGCTCGAAGAAGCGATAGAGGACTACGGCAGAACCTCTCTCTCCTCGGTGCGGGACGGAGCGATACAGCGCTTTGAATTTTGCACTGAGCTTGCCTGGAAGACCATGCGCGAATATCTGACCGAGCAGGGCTATACCGATATAAACAGTCCCAAATCGGTTATGAAAACCGCTTTCGCGGACGGATTGATTAAAAACGAACAGGGCTGGCTTGATATCCTCAGCTCACGCAATTTAACGTCTCACGTTTACGACGACGCCGAAGCTGAAAAAATTTTCGGAAATATCACAGCCGTTTACGTTAAGCTTTTTAAAGATTTGATTGACAAACTGAAATGAAAACTGTAATATATTTAAGGAAATCCCGCGCCGATGAAGAGGCGGAGACAATAGAAGATACCCTGCGCCGGCACAAGGAAATTCTCCTCGAATTTGCACGCCGCCAGCCGGATATGAATATCATCCGTGTTTATGAGGACGTGGTAAGCGGCGACAAGCTGTACGCGCGCCCGCAGATGCTGCGCCTGCTGTCCGACGCCGAAAGCGCAGAGTTTGACAGCGTGCTTTGTATGGATATAGACCGCCTGGGACGCGGCTCGGCAAGCGAGCAGGGGCTGATTTTAGAAACCCTTAAAAATAACGGGATAAAAATAATCACACCGCGTCAGGTTTTCGATTTGAATAACGACCTTGACGAGGATTACGCCGAATATAAAAGCTTTTTCGCCAGGCAGGAGCTTAAAATGATAAAACGGCGTATGCGCAGCGGAACCTTAAAAAGCATAAACGACGGCTGCTGCTTATGGACGGCGCCCTACGGCTACCGCAACGCAACGGTAAATAAGCGCTGCACTCTTGAAATATATGAAGAGGAAGCAAAATTCGTCCGTATGGCGTTTGACCTGTATGTAAACGGCGGAATGGGAGCGCAGACGATAGCGTATACCCTTAATTCCCTCGGCGCGCGGCCTCACCGCTCAGATCACTTTAACCGGACGTCGATTGTCGCAATGCTGCGCAATCAGACCTATATAGGTAAAATAGTTTACAACAAAAAAAGCACCGTAAAAAAAGGTGCAAACGGCAACGAAAAGCAGATTACCGTTTATCACTCACCGGACGAATGGACGGTGGTTGACGGACTGCATGAGCCTATTATAGATAAGGAAACCTTTGAACGCGCCGGTGAAATTCTTTCCGCACGCTATCACAGACCGTATCACGACGGGACTGTGGTAAATCCGCTTGCCGGAATCTTAACCTGCGCCAAATGCGGATACGGTATGCAGCGCCGTCCGTTTAACAATAAAAAAAATACCACGGTGCATCTGCTCTGCCAAACGAAAGGCTGCTGCAAATCATCACGGCTTGATTATGTTGAAGATGCGGTGCTTGACGCGATACGTCAAAAGTTAGAGGAGCTGCGCTCACTTAAGGCTAAAAAAAGAAAAACCGTCGATTACTCGGCGGCAATCAGGGAGCTTGAAAGGGAACGCGAGCAGCTAAAGCGTCAAAAATCCAGCCTGCACGATCTGCTCGAACGCGGCGTGTACGACGTAGATACTTTTACGGAGCGTTCAAAAAACATTTCAGAGCGCACGGCGGCTCTTGAGAATGAATACAGCGAGCTTGCTCAAAAACAAAAAGCCGCGTCGCTTTCCAATCTTGAAGAAACAATAGAAAAATATGAAAATGTCCTGCGGCTGTATAAAACCTCAGCCCCAGCCCAAAAAAACAAGCTGCTTAAATCCGTAATAAAAAGCGGCACATATTATAAGGAAAAAGACTGGGGACCGAAACAATTCGCACTCCAAATAAATTATAAGGACGCATAAATACACAATATACTGTTTTAAAAAAGGAGTATATATACTAATTGTTGTATATACAATGTGTTCTGTTCTGTGAATAGAATACAACAATTTATATATATTCCTTAAAATACTTCAATGCCTGCAGAAACAGAACTATAATTCGTGGTAAAATTTTCTGATTTTAGGTATTCTGTAAGCATTGTCGAAAAAAGAGGAATATAAATGTTTAAAGACAATCTTTCAGAGGCATTATTAAAACTTATTGAAGAAAAAAACATAACTCAGGAGAAGCTTGCCGAAGCCTGCAACCTGAGCTTTAGGTATGTAAACAAGATTATCGGCAGGAAATCCGCTCCTACAATAACCAGCCTTGAAAAAATATGTTCCACTTACGATATAACGCCTAATGAGCTTTTACTGCCTGCCGGTTTCGATAAAACAGAAGCGAAGCCGGTAACTCAGGTAAAACCAATCAATACAGGAAATAGAACCGAATACCATCCCGTATGTCCTCACTGCGGAAAATTATTAAAAACCGAAAATATTGCTTTTTGCAATTATTGTTCGGGAAAGCTGTCGTGGCAGAACTACTCCAAAGCCACACTTCTTCCCGATAAAGTCCCGAAAGCCAACCGAAAGGAAAATGTCAAATGAGCGTAACCTACAAAATAAGAACCGACACGGTAACCGATGAGGAGGGAGTACCGCTAACTGCTTACGGTATTGAGGCAGTGCAATCGGACGACGAAAGCACTTTCACGCTGATTTCCGTACCCGATATATTTTTCAGCCGCAAAAAGGCAGAAGATTTTATTTGTATGTGCAATGAAATCAATCTCTCTCCGTCGCATCTTTCAGACTTTATCGAAGCAATTCTTGATACGGATAAAAAATAAAAAAGCTCCCCGGCCTTCTTTACTGAGGTCGGAGAGCAATTTTTTTATTCCTTAATTTCCGGCAGCCCTGCTACACTTGTAAAAGTCACTACTAACAATAGAATATGAAAAAAGCTCCTTCATTTTGAAAGCAAAGTTATTTTTTTACTATATTAGTAAAATAGTTTTTCTTTACCGCATAAGCGCTTGGAATTTTATAATTAAATCTACCATTAAATTCTCCTGTCTCCTTATGCAAATCATTAGGTGAAATTCCGCATTTTTTGTATATTTCTTTTATTTCTTCTATCGTTACCTTTTCGCCCATAAAAAATCACCTCAGCAATTGTTTTACTATTATATCATTATTGTTTTTCAAAATCAATAGCATTATTCTCATTTTTGAAGAATATTAATATAAGCTTTTCCGTTGCTACTTTCTATGATTTTTACAATATTTCCCATATTAAGTGTTGCTATATAGCTATGATGAACACTTAATATCAAATCTTGTAGTTGTTTATTTTCTTCCATTTCTTCAATTTTAAGACCAATATCCTTGCAGTAATCTATTGAAAAATGTCTTCCGTGCAACTTGGAATTATTGTGTTCGTTCAAACATTGAACAATATGTTCTATCTTTTCATCTTTTTCTTGGTCGTCGCTAAACATACAGCTTTCAAGCCACTCACGTACTAAAAGACTAGATAATTCTATAGCATCTAAAGCTGTTTTCAAAAATGCCGGCGGATACCTATTTAATAATATGCTCCAATATGCTATATTGTCCTGTGTATTAGACAATTCCTCTTTTGCTTTTTGAAATTCATCTTTAATGTTGTAACACGGAATTCCATTAAATTGAGGATCTATGGGGCCTAAGCTTGAATGTTTCCCCATTATAATGCTCTTTCCTGAACAAGCAATCATTGTTCCGGCCGACATAGCAAGCTGTGGAACGATAATCCGTACATCGTTGTTAAATTTTTTCCGTATGTAATGGACAATTGCTTCCGCAGCTTCAGGCGAACCGCCTGGGGTATGCAATATTAAATCTAAACCCTTATTGCATTCCAACCCTTTTATAACATTCATAAACCCTTCCATATCGGAATCATTTATGTCAACATTATGTGCTTGCGGATTTTCAAGCCAACCAGAATAATACGCTATGGTATCTCTATTAGTATATTTGCTTAATTTGCACAGATAACTTCTCCTAACATAATCAATATTATTAGGAGTATTTTTAATTTCAGCCATTATTTCATCCCAACCAGGCATAATAAATCCTCCTTTGAAGAAATTGAACTTATTATACACTATATTTTCCCAAAGATAAAGTACTTTTTGCAAAATAATATTATATTTTGTTTAATGCGACATTCACCGACATAAAATGCCCTCTGCATTTGTGATTTCGCAGAGGGCTTCCTTTTTAATTAAACTATTTTATTTCCGGCAGACCCGCAACGCTGGTAAGAAGGGATATAACTCCCGCCAGCACCGAGGCAGAGAGCACCATTACCCAGTTTACCTCGCCTAATACCGCGGCAGTGCCTATCGTGGCGACGGCGGTCTGAGCCACCGTCTTTACCGCGCGTACACCCGCTGCCTTTATCCATTTTACAAACTTCTCTTTCATTTCTGCTTACTCCTATTCTATGTATATTTTTATTCCGTCAATTTCCTGACCGGGTATTCCGGCGTAGCCGTTGTTGAAATCGTTTTCGTTATATCCGGTCACAAACGGCAGCCAGCGGTTGGATGAACGCAGATGAACGGCGTATTTTATCGTTTTTCCCGTGTCTGTCCTCATCATCAGTCCGTCTATCGGCTTGTTGTAAAGCCCGGCGTAATCCTCTCTGTTCTTAACTTCGGGAAGCCATTTACCGCCCTTGTAATGAACCTTGTAATAAATATTGCCGCTTGTAAGCCGCGCGTAAACGCAGCATACGTCTTTACCGTACAGCCCTGCGTAATCGGTCAAATCTGTGACCTCAGGCAGCCAGCGATTGCCGACGTCCTCCCATACCTGATAGATTACCGATATTTTTTCGGGCATCGGTTTGGGTGCAGGCGCGGGCTTTGTATCTTCTTTCTTTTTAAGCCCGCCCCTTGCGACTAATACCTCAACTATAGCCTCGGCGCTCTTTTCCGCAAAATCCTCGGTCAGTATTATAGGCGTGTCTGTGGTGCTGTCCATAAAGCCGTTTTCTATAAGCACCGCAGGCATATTCGTCTCCCTGCACTCGTGCAGGTCAGCCGAAGCCAGCGGCTGTGAGCGGTTGCCTTTAAGCCCCGTATGCTTTATAAGGCTGTTATATACAGCCTTCTGCCAGTCTTTAGTAGTTTGGTCTACCTTTGTATAGGTGTAGCAGACTATCCCTCCGCCGCTGCCGCCGTTTATTCCGGCGTTGTGATGCACCGCAAGGTAAAAATCCGCACCCCATTTATTCGCCTTGTCGGTACGTGTCTTAAGGGCTATATCGGTCTTGCCCGTCGGGTCGTCTATCCTTAACAGCTCATAGCCGGTATATGCCTTTAGCTTTTCTGTGACCTTTTCGACAATCCGAGCATTTAATACCCATTCTCTCGTCTCGCCCGGGTCAATGGATTTTAAGCATCTCTTGCCCGCCGTATATAATCCGTGCCCCGCGTTTATTGCTATCTTAATCATTTGCTTTTCCTCCCTTATTGTATTCCGAGCTTTAACAGCACCAAGCCCATTAAAGCCCCGACTATCAGCATCAGGATTTTGTCAACCACAGCTTCCCACCGTTTGGCGGGCTTGCTTTCGAGTATTTTAAGCCTCTCGTTCTGCTCACGCTGCGCGGTCAGCATCTGCTGCATATTATCCGCCAGCTTCGCCACAGAAACATTAAGCTCCTGTATGTCCTCCACCACTATCGCCAGCTTATTTAATCTCGCCTGCGTCATTTTATCGGCGTCAACAAGCTTTTGGACCTTAACCTCCAGCTCCGCCCATCTCTTTTCGCTGGCTAATTTGCATTCCTCAAGCGTCATCGCTTATCTCCTCCCAGTACGCCGGATATTCCGCCGGACTCCAAGTGCAGACCTGTCCCTCCGGCGCGGTGCAGACATACCGCTTTCCGTCAAAGCTTACCTTATCCCCTCCGTAATACCACTTACCAACAGCATAATCGGGATATTCCTCCGACGGCTCCGAACCGCCGCCTTCAAGCGCCCTTACTCTCCGGTCAAGCTCCTCAAGCTTTAACAATACGTCTATGCTGTTCGAGATGTCAGCGTTATCCTGCGCCATTCCGGCAAGCTCTGTTTTTTCTTCATCGCTTATGCTGCCCTGCACCCAAACAGTATTTATCTTTTTGAGTATATCGCTTAATTCAAACTGTTTTTCGGAAATTACATTTTTAATTATTTCAAACATAATCTTCACTCCTTAAATGTTGTTTAATATTGCCGCTTCAACAGCGGACAGCCTCTCAACTATTTTGTTGTCTATGTAATTTTTTGTGTCGGCTTTGTAGCCAACAGTCAGGTCAATATCCGAAACAGCAGATGTATTCGGATAATTTGTGTAAAGCTTAAGAAGCGCCTGTCCCGCTTCGGTGTCGGTGATGTCTTCAATGACCGGTTCTGCCAGTATATAATCTATCTCACAGCCCTTGTCTTTAATCCAGTTCCAGAAAGCCTGCCGGATAACCGCATCGCCTTCAGCAGTATCAGGCGTTAAGCCTATTCTGGTCAATGAAATATTTATGTATATATTCCCCGTATAGGTCGTACCGCTTATTCCCTCATATCCTGACACTGCCTGAAGCGATTTATAATGCTCAAACAAATTACATAAAACATAATTTACAGAAGCGTCCTGCGTCATATCGTTAAAAAGCGGCTTCGGACCGTTTTTATAGCTTGACATTCTGCAAATATCGCCCGAAATATTTCCGGAAAGGAATGAGTAGCTGTCGGAATTTTCGGCGGTTATGACAAGACTTTTTACATTCCTGACCACCTCAGCCTTACCGTCTCCGACCCTCAGCTCATCTCTTGCAGACCATTGTCCTGTTGTGGTGTTTTTAAGCCCTCGGAATGTATACGGCACTGTCACGGTTTGTATTGCTTTATACGGCTCATATTCGCTTGCCGCAGTTCCAAGCTCACATTGCGGCTTAAACAGTAAGTCGTTGACTGTAACTCCGGATTTTACTGCTATATACGAGTAATCGGAGCTTTTTTCTGCGGGAACTGTTGCGGTATATGGGTTCCCTGTAGTCTGCATAGAATATCCGCCAACCGTCACCCTTAAAAAATAAGTATCAGCACTACCGCCGGAAGGACAGCCGCTTACTGTATATGTTGCATTTCCCTTTATTTTTGTACCGGAAAACAGCATAAAAGTAGCCTGCTCAGTTGCTGTACCATTCACAAGAACAGAGCCGTCATCATTAACTGTAAAAGTTATTCCGTTGACGGTCTTCGTACCCGCGCCTGACGGAAGCCCGCTATAAGGATACGGTATTAAATTCTTCCCATATACACTTATCACCGGATTTTCAATGCTATCTATCTCAACCGGACTGTTAGGTGCAGGCGTGCCGTCCTGCATACTCTCTCCGTAGCCGGTTAAGCCTTTTATATTGCTTTCGGCGCTGTCGTTAATAGCAAGCGCCTTGCCTGTATCAGAGGTGCTTATGATTGCAGTGCCGCATTTATCTATTGCCTGCTCCACCGCTTCCGCCACCGCCGTCCCAGACTGCGCGTTCGCGCTTTCGGGGTTAAATGTCTGGTCCACCGTCGGCGTCTCTCCCGCGTCGCCCTTATCGCCTTTATCTCCCTTGTCACCTTTCGCGCCCTGCGGTATGACAAAATCAAACACCGCCGCAGAGGATGTCCCCGAATTGGTAACGCTTGCCTGCGTGCCGGCTGCGCCGGTTGAAACATTCCCGACCGTAACCGTAGCGGCCTGACCCGCCGCTCCCTGCGGTCCGGTATCCCCCTTGTCGCCTTTGTCTCCCCTTTCGCCCTGCGGTCCGGTATCCCCCTTTTCTCCTTTAAATTCACCGTCCGCAACTCTCTGTTCCAGTTCAGCTATATATGCCGTAAGTGCATTAAATTCTTCTGATGATTCCACAATAGGCTCTTCGCTGTATAAAGTCTCGTCAACAATTATTCCGAAATCCGGTGTGGTAAGTACGCCGCCGTCATTTCCGATAAGCCTTATCTGGCACTTGACTTCACCTATAACCGGCGTTGTTTGGCTTGTCACTTCGTATGAAATCACATTACGGCTTACATCTATCGCACAATCATTGCAAAGTATATTTTTGTCCGGCTTTATTGCTGTAAAAAACGCCGTACAGCCGCCGGTAATAGTATACGGCTTCCCGTCTTCTGTCAAAGTAATATTAATAATTCTGCCCGTATCACCGCGAATCATAGGTAAAAACACCTGACTACCCTGTTTATTCACGTCAAGACTGATATTATATATTGATTTGTTCACATTTCCGCCTCCTTTTTTAGATAATAACATATAAGGGAGGAAGTATTAACCTCCCCCCTTACGCGCATTTAACCGGCGTTCCTCCAGCCCTCAAGCGTTTCATCCAAATCTGAAAGCGTACCGTATAAGCCGGTTGCATATAAAAGCTTTCTTATGCGGTTCATTTCATTGTAATCACGGTTTTGCGCCGCCTGAATATACTTCTTTTTATAAGTGGACGTGAACGACGACCTGACAGAACCCCTTGCCTCTTTTTCAGTTATTTCCGGCGTTATTTTGCTTTCAATCATTTCGTCGGCTATCCGTTTCACTTCTGCGTTGTCTCCGCGTGCGGCCGCCCGCTTAGCGCGGTCCTTCATTGTGAAATCGTCTTTCCCGTTCCAGCCGGTGATGAATGCTCCGGCGACATCGACCGCCTCTCGGTCATCCGTAATATCGCTGAAAACATTAAGCACACCCATAAAATCACGCCTTATGTTTTCAAAAGGTATACCTGTGGCATTTCCGAGCGCTCCGGCAAACTCTAAAATATCCTCGGTATCACTGTCCTCTCCGAATAAGTCTCTGCCGGAATTAATAATATCGGAAATAAGTGTCATATCAGGGCGTTCTACATCCCAGCCCTCCCAAATAGAAACTATATCTCTCGCTATCGGCAAAAGATTTAACGGGTTCAGGTCGCTTTTCAACTGCTGCCCGAGCTGCCTGGCATATCTTTCAAAATAAGCTTCATCCTCATCGTCATCGCGCATAGCATATACAAGCGATTTAAAAATATTGTTGAAGGTCATAGAAAGCAGCAGCGCGCCGCTGACCCTCAGAAGGCGTATAGACGCTTTGCCTACTGCCGCTTTGCCGCCGTCCCTCAGCGCTCTTTTAAAATTAAGATTTGCCGAATATGCCATATTGTATATTGCTGTCGGCTCGCCCATAAACGACGTTGCGAATTTCATCAGATCGCTTTGGCTCCGCATATATCCGCTGCGCGAGTTCACCGAATCGTATACCTGAGTTTTAACAACTATTTCGGTAAATCTCTTGCCTGCGGCTTTATAGAACTCCTCCGTCCCGGGCGTAAGCTCCTGATTATCCGCCGTTTCTTTTTTAACAGCGCGCCATATGGCGCTCCAGCCTATTTTATCGCCCGTTTCAGCGCCCTTCATGGCAAAGCTGCTTATGTTCTTTAACAGTCCGGAAGTGCCCTTCCTTCTCTGGGCGGCGGCAATGTATTCATTTCCCGCTCTGCCGGAACTGACGTCAAAGCCGCCAATTTCCTTTATAACCGCAATAGGCGCGTACCTTTTAAGCTCCTCCCACTGCGAGCGCATCTCGGTAGAGCCGGCGCCGCTGTCTGTCAGCGGAACAAAATATTTCGGATTTATTTCTGCAAAAGCCCTTATGATTGCAAACGGCTGCTGTATCATCACCGAAAGATTAGCCGCGACCGCCGTACTCTTCATTCTGCTGAACATATTCATAAGCGGGCTTTGTATATCTCCCGGCATAATCCCGCCGTTCAGGTCAGAAATATACCGATTGAAATATTTTTCCGCGCTTGCGCCGTACGCGGTCTTTATCAGCGCCTTTGTCGATACATAATTTCCGCTTTCGTTTCTCGCAACATTGTCGAACACTCTGCGAAGATTTTCAATCGGCAGTACAAGACCATGGTATTTTGCCATACTGTCTATATGGTTTATAATCACATCGGTAAATCCGCTCAGCACTATCGGATTATTGGCGCCCGGCACAGTCTGCCGCGTCATTCCCGAATTTTTAAGTGAGCTTTGAAGCTGTACGCCTCCTAAAGTCTGCTCGTCGGCGCTTCGGTAATCCCTTTCGGATTTCAGCGGAAAATACGCCTTTTCTGTGAATAAATCAATGCCGTAAAGCTTTCTTGAAACCTCATTGCCCTTGTCCGCCATAACCTTTAAGTATTCCAGCATACCGTCGGCAAACTGCTTTTGCTCGTCTGTCAGCGTATCAATGATTTTGCCTATAAGCTCATCGTTCAAGCGGTAGGCTTCTGTCACCGTCCGGTGCTTTTTCATAAGTCCCGTCTTTTTGTCGCGGTAGGTGCTTCCTCTGTCAAAAGTAAATCCGCCTTCTGTCATATGCTTGTAAGCCTGCTCGCGCTTTGAGTAGGCATATACAGATAGCATATCTTCAAGCGTCAGCCTGAAATCCTGCCCCGACGGGGTTTTAAATACCGTCGCCGTCGCCGTATCCCATTGCTTATAGCCGTATTTTTCCATCAGCTCGGCAATATATATATTTGCCTCGTCAATGTCACTGGCATAAATTGACTCGCCCTTTATCACGTCCCAGAAAAGCCCTGTATATGTCTCCGAACCAAGCCTTTCAAAGGCATAATACGGTTTCAGCTCATTCCAGGAAAATGAGCGCGCTGTCTCCAATCTGCTGTCAAGCGCGGCAGACGGGTCTTTGCGGTCTGAGCGCACCGTTTTGCGGATTTCTCCCTGCACCGCCTCAACCGCCGCTTTCAGGTCTTCGGTTCTGCCCTCCCTGAAAAGACTGTTGGCAGTCCTCACGGTGTGCTCCACCATTCTGAAAGCGCTGTATACCTCCTCAAGCTGTGCAAGGTTCATATCCCGCACCACAGTGCCGCCTATGCTGTCTTTAAGACCGTCCAGGCGCTCCTGCACGCCGCTGTCGTAAGCGTTCCTGATATATTCGTCGCCCGAATTGCGAAGTCCCCTGTAAGCCTCCGCGAGTCCGCTGAGCACATCTTCGGCGGTCGCCCTGTTGAGTTTTTCTCTTTCGGTCTCAAAAAACTCTGTAAGCTGTTTGTCCAGCTTTTTAATCCTTGTATCAAGCTTCTTTATCATACTGCCGAGTTCGTCAGCCTTTTCTCCACCCGTGCCGTTTTCTTCAAGCCCCGCGATGCGTTCTTCATATGTATCCCGCTCGTCCAAAAGCTTTGAATATTTTTCCAAAAGCTGTATTTCCTCCGCCGTGGCTGATTCCGGTCCGCGGCGCACAATATCCGCGTTGCTTATGCTGTCTGAAAACAGGATTTCCGCCGCCGAAAGCGCCGAAGCCACCGTGTCCCGAAGACCGATTTTAACGTTTTTCTCGCGGTTTCCGCGGTTTAAAAGAGCGTCAAGCCGCTTTATTACACGTTTTATCTTGTTTCTTTCAACCGTCCTGCGACGGCTTTCAACCGCTTTTCTGCGCGACTCGCGGTATTTTTCGGTTATTTCCTGCTGTTTTTCAAGCGCCTTTTCCCTGTATGCCCTCAGGTTTTCCGCGTCTCTCAGCTTCTGCCGCTTTTCTGCCGCCGTTTTCTCTCTTTCAAGCAGCTCCTTTAAAGGCTTTGCCGCTTCCAGCCTCAAAAGCTGGCGGTCATAAATATCCAGCCGCTTTGCCGATTTTGCCGCTTCTTCCTTCAGAGCTGCAAGCTTCGCCATGTCACGCTTACCCTTTGCAAACGAAAGCTCCCTTATTTGCGAGCGTAAATCCGAAAGCTTTTTCTGCTCCCCGTCAATAAGCGCCGCCTTGCTTTGATATTCCCGCAGACGCTTTAATTCAATTTCATTTTGCGCCGCCGACTCCAGCGCGCGGCTTAAAAGCGTGCGGTTGCTTACCGCGTCAGGGTCGCGGTCGGAAAAAAGTACATCTTTTCCAATCTCTCCGGTCGGTCTTTCGTCATAGCCGTAATGCCGCAAAACACTTTCAGACAAAACATCCGGAAAATATTTATTGACTAAATCAAGCAAATCGGATATACTAATGGTAGAGTTGGGTAAAGAAAGCGGTTTTTCCGTGAATCTTGGCGATTTAGTCGCGCCCAACTCTTCTTTTTTTGCATTTATGGCATAAAGCACATCTAAAGAAACAAGCTCATTCTTGAATTTATTTACTACTGAACGCACTATATAAGTATCACCTTCGGTATTACGCGCCGTTCCTATCAGTATATAAGCACCGGAGGCATCTTTTTTAGACGGAATCATCTCATTGATTTTAACGGAGTTTTTAATTATTTCTCCAGCTTTCATAGTAACAATATAATTTGGTTCATTTCCCATATCTGTTACTCGGCGTAAACCGTGTCGCAATCCGTCTGTTCCAAGCAATATATCCGTATCAATATCATCCACAAAAACACTCACACTGCCGTCGCTGTTACGTTTTCCGACAGACGCGGCGTTTTTCTTTGCTTCTGCCACAACATCTGCACGGCTGGTCGGCACTTTTCCGTCAAGAACGGTCACTTTCATATCCGGCTTAGCCGTCAACGCTTCATATGTATAATCGCGGTCGGAATGTTTTTTATTTTCCTGCATAGAATAGTCTTGACTTTCTGTGTCGTTTTGTGATATAGTATAGTCAGTAGAAGTAATCTTTTCATAATCGGCATTAACTGTGAGTGTCGATTCACTGATTGGATTGCTTCTTTTTTTTATTCTTACAATATTCCCTTTTTCCAACTGCCGATTTAGATATTTCCTTAATTCATTCCTTCCAAATACAGTGGCAATTTTATTGGTATCAATAAAAATTCTGTTATATAAACCTTTTTCGTTTATATAAACCGGAACATTTATAATATTACCTCCATTATCTTTATATTGAGAAATTAAAAGAAAGTAATTTTCTCTCCTTGTACTGTTATCAGCATTAGGTGTTCCTCTATAAGCCTCTTTAACATTATCTAAATCATTGATTACCTTTAAAAATAGTTCTTTCCCGAGACCGTGATAATTTACATTTGTTCTTACAGTAAAGCCGTTATTCTTTGCTTCTTCCCGTGTTAAAATGTTCTCTCTAATGTGTGTAGCTTTCATTACCATAGGGAGATTTCTTACTCCTTTTTGTCCCAATAAAATAGATGGACTGCTATCTGTCAATTTGATTTCTCCGGAATAAGTTTTGTCAGATAAAACTTTTTCAATTTCCTGTTCGACATCTTCACGCAAAGAATATTGTACTTTTTCGCTAACATCAGTATCTTTCTGAACATCAGTATTTTGAAAAGTCTCTCCTGCGTCTATAAGAGCGTCTGTAAACAGATCTCTCATTTTTTCGGCGCTGGCAAGCATACCGGCAACAAGCTTACCCTCACGGCTTTCGTGTGTCAGTCCAGCATATGCTTTTTTAATTCTGTTTATCAGGCTTTGGATAATGCTTTTGATTTTTTCAACAAGCCCCGCGTCACGCTCTTTTAAAAGTGCCAGCTTTTCAAAAACCTTTCCGTCTGCAAGCATACCTTCCATAGAGCTGGCGACAACTTCTTCATATGCCTCATCATAGCTGATATCCCTGCCGTTTCTCTTGGCTTTGGCTATCTGCTCTTTAATAAGCGCATCTACCGATACGCCTTTTTCTCCGTACTGTTCAAAAAGAAATTTTGCCAGTTTTTCAAATTTAGCGGGCGACCACTGCCTTATAAAATGGGTGATTTCGTGTGCCATTGTAAACAGCATTAAACCCTCGCCGCTGTTTCCGGCGTTAAGGTCAATATATATTTCGCCCGTATCCGAAACATAAAAACCGTTAGGCGCGGTTTCTCCTGCTTTATACCCCGCCGTATCGTTCTTAAATACACGTCTGCCGTCTTTTTCCACCGACTCATAAATGTATACGTTGTTATGCGTAACGCCGCTTACAATGCGTCCTATGGCGGCAACAGACGCTTTCTGCCGCTCCGTCGCAGAGCTTACGCTGACGTTGATATGTACCCTGCCGCCCGCCGTATCGGTGCTTCCTCTTGCCATAAGCTTTACATTTTTTCCGATTTTTCGAATATACTTATTAGCGGGAGTACTCGTTATCTTGACTTTACCGTCAGGATATGTTATACTTCCTATAGAGTCAGAAACTGTTGTATCTGAGGACAATTGGAGTCCAAGGCCCTGCAACCAGTTTTTGGCTCTGTTTTCATCTATATATATTATTTCACTGTTTAATATAAAGCCGGCAGGATTGCTGTCTTTTCCGTAAGCGCTTGCCACAACACTCATATTGAGTATTTGACCGCCCTTATTTGTCGGCTGTAATTCAAGAACAACAGTTACGGGAGCACCGTTTACGTCTGTAATTTCCCCGAAAATTACAATACGGCTGTCACTGTTTTGTGATTTTAATATAATTACGGGGTTTTCCAGAATATACGGCACTTGTTTAATAACATTTCTGGTCATTCCGGAGTGTTTATTTAATATAGCTCCTATTTTTCTGCTTCGCCATATAATATTACTCTCTTTTACACCTATGCTTTTTAACGCTTCAGAGGTATTTCCTATATAAAACGTCTTATCGCTTTTACCGTCCCACGCGTCAATTTCCCCGGCAAATTCTTCTCTTACAGAATACTTTTTCGCACTGTTATTTTCGGCGGTGTTTTCTTTAATATTGACTTTTTCAGCGAAATTGGGTATACTATCAATAGAGTTAGCAATGGATTTTCCGACCGGCAATAAGAGCCCAGTACGATTTTCCCATTCGCTGACTCTTTTTTTATTGCTATCAATATACAGAATATCAGACGAACTCATAAATTTTTGCGCATTGTCTTTTCCGTAGGCGCTTGCTATTTTAATCGCATCCAAGGCATAACCGTTTTTTCCTGTCGGTAATAACTCTATTACCGCTAAAACAGGTTTATTCCCCGCAAACACCTCTCCGAACATCGTCAATCTGCTGTCTGCGGATTTAGAACGCATCACTATTATAGGGTTTTCTATAATATATGGCACTTGTTTTATAATTTCATCAGTCATTTCAGAATGCTTTGATTTTATTTTTATTATCTTTGAAGAATCCCATATAATGCTTTTATTTCCTACGCCTAATTTCATCAAAATATCTGATGTCGTTCCTACATTAAACTTTATTCTTGGGTCTTTTTTATCCCATGAATCATATTCCTTACGAAATTCTTCACGCAACTGCATTTTATTATTTGATTTTTTTCTTTTTGAATATTCCCTGTCAAGTTCAGAATTGTTCTGTTTGTTCTCATCGGTACTTATGACTTCATTTACCCTTGCTTGGCGTGCGGCGGTTTCCGCCTCAGAGCGCGCCGCGCCTAAGTTATAGGCGTGCATTTTCTGCTGTTCGGTAAGAACCGCGGAAAAACCGTCAAGCGACATTTCCCTTACCGGTATATGATACCGGCCGTATCTGTAAGCCTCTTCTATTCCGAGCGCATAGTCCACAGCGGAAATATTCCCCTGCGGGTCAAAATTCTTTATAAGCGATTCCGCGGCTCCCGCGCCCACACCCATATCAAGCATTACCGAGTAGATAAGCGCCTCGCCCTCATCGGCAAAGCTGACGTCCGCCGCGTCCACGGTTTCACCGCTCTCGGTTTTCAGAAGCATTTTGCCGTCTTTTACAGAGGCTATGCCGGTGATTGAAACCGGCTTGTCGGTTTTTGTGTTGATAGTCTCGCCGTCTGGATTTACCTCAAACCTGCTCTCCGGCATTTTCAGGCGCGCCGAATCAGACCGTTTCCCTGTCAGCTCCGCGGCCCTTATATTTTTTCCGGTATTTTCTATCGCGTTATTCCGCGCGTCAGCCTCCGTATCCTTGGAATTAAGTATCTTATTGAGAATATCCCTTCCGCCGGCGTTTTCAAAAATCCTGCTTTCCTTAGCCGAAAGCTGACCGTACATAGCCTTATATATAACTTCTGCCGCCTCGCCGGCATTTTTTATGCCGCGTGACTCGGTCTCGCTTTTTATCGCGTCTCTTACCGCCTGTCTCTCAGACTGATTTAACCGCTCAGCCTGAGCGGTACGCACTCCCTCATAAAGCAGTCCCACGTTCTTATCCGTAGCGTTGCTTTGCACTTTATCTGTAAGGCTTGAAAGCTTTTCATTGTTTTCCGCCGCGGTAATTTCCCTTGCCAGGTTTACAAGCGAATTAATATTGCCCTGACTTCTTATATCGCCGCCATTTCTTTTAGCCTCTGAAAGATAATTTGAATAGCCCGCGGCAGAGCCCAGCCCGCCGGTCATCAGTCCGGCTAAAAATCCGCCCATTCCGGATTCATATACGCCGTCGAACAGCGCCTTAACCGTCGCCGCAGCCTCACTGTCCCCGCTCTCGGTATATTCCTTAATTTTCTGCTGTATATTGGAACGCGTACCCATAACCAACAGGTCGCTTAAATTATTGGCGATTTGTGTGGCGGTTTCCTCGCTGGCTTCCACGCCGCCCTGAAGCAAAGCGTTTTTTACCATCTGCGCCTTGGTTTTTATGGGAGCATTTAAAATATTCTCTGTGAATTTATCCAGCGAAATTTTTTCAAATATCATTTCTGCGGCGCCCGCCAGCCCTCCGCCTAAAGCTATCTGTTCATCGCTCGCTCCGGTTTCATAAAGCCTTCTGGCTTCACTGCTTGCCGCGCCCATTCCCATAAACGCGCCGTAAACATTAGGCGGAATATGCAATGCCGCGCTCGCCAAAAAATCGGCTCCGGACATTCCCGCCTGATACGCGTCGCCCAAGCTAAAGCCAAAAAGGTTTTTGCCTCCGCTCCATTCATCTATATCCTCTGCGGTACTGCTTCTTACATTCTGTGTATAATTTATAAGCGAATGCGCAGGTGAATAAGGGTTTATTCTTTTTCCCTGCAATTTATTTGCCGTATCCTCGATAAACGCGGGTACACCGCCGATGACGGATGCGGGTACAGACGCTATATTTAAGGCTATTTTTTCAAGGGCGCCGGCGTTGCTGATTTCCTTCCGGCTTCTTTCCGCTGACCTGCGGTTAAGCTCGGTCTTCATATCGTCAAGGAACTTGTCCGCGCTTTCAAGCCCTTCGGTATTGAGCAGATAATAATATATATTTATCTCATTTTCATCAAGCTCGTCCCAGGAGCCGTCGATCCCATCCTTTATACTTTCAGCCCATGTGTCAATGTGTCCGCCTGCAGCCGCGCCGCTAAGTATTCCGAAAGCCTCAGTTTTTTCCTCCTCGCCCGCGCTCAGATAAAGTCCTAATCTATCTATATTAAGCTTTTCGTCAAACCATTCATCGTCAACCGTTTCACCCAAGCCGTTTACAGTATTGCCGTATTTATCCAATGAGACGCCGCTGTGCGCCACATCATACTTATACATTTCTTCCCTCGTCGGGTTTTTAAAGTCTCTGTTTTCTGATACTTCGGCGAAATCACTGTTTTCGGTAAGCTTATATTTGCTGTCAATGGTATTCTGCAAATCCAAATACCTTTGATTTTCAGCCTTAAGCGTGTCTATTTGCTCATTGATAATATCCAGATTATCGTGCAGCTTATCTAATTCAGCCTTTCCTTCCTTATCCCAAAACGGTACTCCGCCTCTGTGCGGAAGAATTTTAGATACTATTTCCGACCTCTGCTTATTAAGCTCATTTATTTTTTCTTCATTTGCGGCATAATAGCTTTGTCTTGCAGCGGCGTTTTCAGTGGTAACTTCCGCCTCCGGATCAAGCCAGCCGATTTTATACTTATTGTAATCGTCCTCGGTCTCCCACTGTTCAAAATATTTATTTTTTTCGTTTATAGCCGAAACTGCGGTTTTTAAATCACTTGAAGCCGTTCCGAGAGAATTAATCAGTTCAGATATTTTATCCTCTCCGTAAATCCTGTTGTAAATATAACGATTGCTTTTCAGGGTGTTTATAAGTTTGTCGGTATCTTTGGAAATATTATTTAAACTGCTGTTGTAATAATTTCGATTTTCTTTTTCCTGCCATTTTTCCGAACCGAGATAATCATTTATTTCATCATATTTACCAGAAATACGTGTGCTCAGTTTATTCAATGAATCATTTAGTCGAGTAGCATTGTAATAGGCTGCTGTATCAAAAGCTGACGATTCAGAAAAATCACGCATACTGTCAGACGCGGCGGACATAGATAGAATTTCTAAATCATTATTCCTTTTTTTCTTCCTGCTCTCATAGGCGGATGCTGTATCAAAAGCCATATTTATACTCCTCAATTATCAGATAATTTTTGTTTATATTTTTCACTGACCTGATATTTTTCATAATAATTTACTGCTTCTTCCTCGCTTATTACTCCGGTATTTACCATAATATTAAGGAAGCTGTTAAGCTCTTGGTCTATTTTCTTATTTCTATCTTAAAAAAAGCCATTGCAATCTTCATGCCACACTCAGACAGAGACTAAAAGCGGTCCAGGCTCTTTCCAAACAGCATCACATCTCCATCCTTTGCCGGGTTCTTAACGTAAACCGGAGTACTT
>CALWUZ010000098.1 GCA_944384845.1 uncultured Clostridia bacterium | reverse complement strand
TATATGTTTTGCAGATTCGCTGATAAAACGGCGCCAGTCCTGATTATAAAGAAACCGTCCCCAATCAATTTTCCAATAGGAAATACCCGCATATTTGCTCCAGTTGAGCCGCTCTATCCAATACTCTTCACTCCAAACGTTTTCGTCAAGCGTTTTCGATACCTTTTCCTCTTCGCCCGCGCAAATCCAAATCCCCGCGCCTGCCCAGCCGCAAGCTTTTATATTTTTAACCAAGGTTTTAAGACGCTCAGCCGGATTTTTTCCGTAACCGGGAAATTTATCTTCAAAAATTCTCTGCGAACCGAAATAGGGCTCGAGATTTTTACCGTCGCCGCCGGAGTACGGCAGTTCCCAGCCGTCGTCCAAAAGAAAAATAAGCGAGCTGCGTTCCCTCGGATACAATAATTTACACCATCCGTTTTCACCGAAGAGCCGCTCATGGTCTAAAAAATCCCGTCCGCCGATAGTTGTCCCGCCTGACGAAATCACCTGATTCGCCCATGTACAATAATAATTTGCGATATTTTTATTACACATAATGACTTTTGTTCCTTCCGCCACACTATTTCTCTGCACATTTTCGATAAAAGCGCAAAACATTCCTCAGCCGGTACAAGAAAGCGGGAACATTAAAAACCGTATTGTTCCCGCTTTTCTTAACACGTTAATATGTGCCGATTATTTTATTGTCACATACGGATTAGTTCTTTCTATCATATTGTCATATGCAAATGTACAGTTTTCAAAAACTATATTATTAACGTGATATTCAGTTTCGGGGTCGCCTCCTACGGTCTCGCACTGGAATGAAATTACCGTCGAGTCTCTTCCGAGAGCCTCAGGAGTTTTAAACCGGCAGCCGGAAAAAGTAATATTTTCAGGAACAGGTCCTTCCACACGGCTGTTCTGACCCGAATATGACATCCACATACTAAGCACCGTAAAATCACAGTTTTCAATTTTTGTGCTGGCTTTAATTCTGTATGTGCCTTCAAACTCACAGTTGGTAATTGTTGTGCCGGGGCAGGCAAGTTCTTTAAAGTAAATAAACTCTCCGCCGTAAAAACCCAAATCCTTATCAAGCCGTATACGTATATTACCCGCCGCCTGAATAATAACCTCGGTGACCTTCGCTTCTCCGTAATAAGTTCCGGCATAAGGATCTATGGCCACCACAGTGTCCCCGACCTGAATGGGCGCGTATTCACCGTATTCATAATCGAGACCGACAATTTTAATTTCGTTGTCCTCCCCTATTTCCGTAACCTGACACATCGTATTGGAAAGATTGAAAACATCGTCATGAGTGCCTTTAAATACACATCTGTCAAAGGAAAGTTTTTTTCTGTTATCCTTAGCGTGTATAACGTCCCTCCACGCAACGGTGGCGCTGGAGGAGGCGTCCTTCGGAGCAAGCCTGACATTTAAGAAATCAACTTCACCTGTGTTGCTGTTTACCTGGAATACAAATTGAGCCGCATTCCAGATATTGATGTTTTCAAATGTAACCTTTCCCGTGTTATGCAGTACCTGAAACGCTATGCCTATATGCGAGTATCCGGGAGTGGGCAGATACATATAATCACCCACGTTCGGTCTGTTGGCTCTGAACTCAATCTCGCAATGTGTGCCGTCTACGATTTTAAGCGCATCTGGATCGGTAAAGTAAGCATGATTGCGGAGCCCGTCAGCCCTGATCGCAAAGCTCTCATTAGCGGGCTTATTGTTTCTAATGCAGTTTATATACCACTCAGGCACTTCAAAAACCGCTTTTGCTCCGGAAACCGCCGTGCATTCAGCGGTATAAGCAACAGGAGTATCATAGGTGAAATTTAATCCCTTAATGTGAATATTACTGCTTTTCTGAACAAGCAGATAGCCCTGATCAGGAACGCCTTGAATTGTAGTGTTCTCACCAGCCAAAGTGATATTTTCCGCCTCATAAACAACAAGCGTACAGGCACCGGGGCTTAAGGAATTATCCTTGCTTCTGACAGAATAGGTCCTGCCCTTTTCAAATCTCACCTCGGCTCTTTTGCCCGCGTTAGCATCAGTATAAGCCTTGGCCGCCAATATAGCATTGTTAATTGCAATGCCGTCGTCAGTCCTGCCGTCACCCTTGGCTCCGTAATCAGCGACATAAAACGCTCTGCCGCCCTCTATTTCGATTCCTCCGAAATCTGTAACGCCGTCCGAAACGGAATCGTCATAAAATGGGTCGTCAACGACATAATCACCTGTTGCAGTATTTTCGCTGCTGTCATATATGCCGTCATCGCCGCCGAAGCTGTCAGAAGCACTGTCATTTGAAATTACAACGTCTGAATAAATATCCGAATAAACCGCGTCCGGATATGTAATCACCCTTCTGCAGCCAGTCATTGTCGTAAATATCAAAGCCAGCGACAGTCCGATCGCCGTGAGAAATTTGATTTTTTTCATACTCAAATATCTCCTTTAACTAATTATTGTGTTCTTTTACATACCGGTCATACGCTTTCTGATAACTGTTTACCTCTGTGTCGCTTCCCAATTCCCTGCATACGCTTACATAGTTATCCCAAAATACATTGATGTCAACAGAACCGTTAAGAAACTGCACCGTAAGCGAACGAACATAATCCGCCAACTCGTTATGGTCGTTATCCGGCACCTCATTTGAATATACGTTAAGATTGGGATAAAGATTTTTCGGCGCCGCCTTTGAATATGTTTTTATTATGTCGTTGGCAGCCTGAGCAACCTTTTTATCATATGCGGGAGTAGCATTGCTTTTGGTTTTGTCGATAAGCTGGTGATATTCCTCGCTGGCATAATGCGGCAGCGGATATCCGGGGGTTAAAGTGTTATTATTATATTTGGATTTATAATAATCATCTGTCATATATATTGTTCCGTCGGACTTAACGTTCCAGTTATACCCCTGCGGACCCTGAAGCGCGGTAAGCGTTCCTTCAAGCGAGTAAAAATAATCAGCAAACCGAACTGCGATTTCCGGATATTCACATGCCTTTGTCACAAGAAACCATTCGCCCCAGGAATACTCTACTCCGGTAACAGACCAAGTAGCTTTGTCTGCGCTCTTATCACGGAAAGGAGACACAAGCACATAATCGGCAAAACGGTCTTCATCCATAAGGCTGTAAGGATCGCCTGATACGAATGCGCCTACAGTAACTGTCTTTGAATTAAGCTTGCTCTTAAGAGTAGCATCATCGTTTGTAAACCAATCCTGGTCGATAAGACCGTTTTGGTAAAGAGTTCTGTAATAAGTAAGCGCAATCTTATAATTATTTGTAATATAATTAGCTCTTACCTTGCCGTTGTCGTCAATGGAATATGCTCCGAATCCGCCGTAGACCGGAAGACCGAAGGGACCGTATAGACAGCCGGGCAGTATACCTGTGTTGTTATAGGCGTAAAGCGACAGCGGAATTTCATCGGCTCTGCCGTTGCCGTTGGGATCGTTATTCTTAAATGCGTTAAGAACCTTCATAAAATTATTGGTGCTGTTCGGCATATCAAGCTTTAAATTATCAAGCCAAGTTTTGTTTATATACAGTCCCTCATAAACAAATGCTTTTCTTTCCTCGTCAAGCATCGGTAAAGAATAATAATGTCCGTCCTCGGCAGTAATCGCATATCTCGCGTCGGCATTTTGCTCCAATAAGCGCTGAACATTAGGCGCGTATTCTTTAATGTAATCATCAAGCCGAATAATCAAACCCTGTTTGACGTAATCCCACTGCTCTGAAATGGAATACGGAGCCATACCTATCGCCATATCAGGCATATTGCCGCTGGAATAAGCCAGCTGAAGCCTTGTCGCAACCTCAGCCTGATCAACTAAAATCCAATTTATCTTAATATTCATTTTATCGGCGATAAATTCGTTGATTTTCATAGTCTCATATTTTGCCTGACCGGTATAATCCTTGATCATAACATCAAAGGTAACTGTTTTATCCGCAATAGGATAACCCGTAGAATAACAGTTGTTCTTTAATGTGGCTTTTTTGCCGGTGTTATTCAGGTCATTA
>CALWUZ010000097.1 GCA_944384845.1 uncultured Clostridia bacterium | reverse complement strand
AATTACGGATATTCATCAAAAGTTTTCATAATTGAAATAATCCTTTTAAAATCCAGCCGAGCGCCACCGGAAAGGTAAGCTTTTCGACATTTTCCGACGCGGTTACCGGTATTTCCCCGAGCTTTTCCCCGTTTAAGGTGACCGTGACCGTTCCCAGCACGTCGCCTTCCCTGACGGGTGCCGTAATGTCCTTGCTGAAAACTGTTTCTCGCTCGATTTCTCCCGACGCGGTCTTGGGCAGCAGCACGTTTAAGTTGCCCTCGGCCCTGACCCCGACGGTTTTTTGTGTTCCCTTCGCAACCGGCAGGGTAAAGCCGTCCTCTATTTCGGCGTCTATGCTTGAGAAATTGTAATTCGCGAAGCCGTAGTCAAGCAGCTTTTTCGCGCCGTTGAAGCGGTCGTTGCTGGTCTCGCCCGCCATTACAACCGCAACAAGCTCAAGCCCGTTCCGCTCCGCCGTTGCGGAAAGACAGTACTTAGCCGTCGATGTGGTGCCGGTTTTAAGACCGGTGGTGCCCTCGTAAAAGCGCACCAGCTTATTGGTGTTTACAAGCTCGCTTTTACCGTCACGCAGAGTATCCATCCAGACGGTCGAATAATCCTTGATAAGGTCATGCTTTATAAGCTCGCCGGACATCACCGCCACGTCGTAAGCCGAGGTCAGGTGCCCCTCGGCGTCAAGCCCGGTACAGTTTACAAAATGCGTGCTGGTCATTCCGAGCTCCTCGGCACGCTCGTTCATCAAAGCGACAAAGCCCTCTTCGCTGCCGGCGATCGCCTCCCCGAGGGCTACGCAGGCGTCGTTTGCCGAAGCTATAACCGCTGCCTTTAAAAGGTCGTTTACGGTCATAGCCTCGCCCGGCTCGAGCCAGATCTGCGAACCGCCCATGCTGCAGGCGTGCTCGCTCGCGGTAACCACGGTTTCTGTCGTTAAATCCCCGCGGTCTATCGCCTCCATCACAAGCAGCAGCGACATAATTTTGGTTATAGACGCCGGAGCAAGCTTTTCGTCGGCGTTCATTTCATATAAGACCTTTCCGGTGTTAGGCTCCAGCAGCACCGCCGACCTGGCTTTAATGTCAAGCGTCTGACCTATCGCGGCGTTTGCCGCGGTTTCCTCAAGCGGAACGTCGATATCCGAAATATCGCATTCGCTTGATACCGTTACAGAGCCCTCCGCCGACACGGAAAGCCCGAAAAGCAAACAAAACATCAGTGTAAAAGCAATTATTTTTTTCAAAACGGCACACCCCTCTGTACAGAAATACTCTATATAGAAAGATATGCCGTTTTTAAAAATTTAATAACCGAGCTTTTCGCCGCATATTATCACGTTTATGCGGTCCTTTTCACACTGACGTGCGCAGACGAGATAATCCGCGCAGATGCGCTCCGTGCGGCGGCAGCCGTCGGTCATAGACGGACATTCGCTTTTTTCGAGCGAAGCGCAGCGGCCCGTAGTCCGGCAGGGAGTGTCCTTATCAAGCCTGATGCAGTTTTTCGGAGCAGCAGTGCGCTTTATGCGCAGCAAACCCTCGTCAACGTCTCTGACGATTTTATTGACGCCGACTATCATTACGACCTTTTTAGGTCCGAATACAATCGACGAGATACGGTTCGCGCTGCCGTCCACATTGACAAGCTCGCCGTTTTCGGTGACCGCGTTTGACGAGCAGAAAAAGAAATCGCAGCCTATCGCCGCGCGGAAGGCTTCAAGCCTTTCCTCCTCTGAAATTCCCGGCTTTAAGCGGTCGTAAAACTTATATTCGGGCGAACTGATAATATCCCAAACGCCGCTTTCCTTAAGCGAAACCGAGCCGCCCGCGGTTATTACCGCGCCGCCGAAAAGCATTTCCCTGACGGTTTTGCATACCGCGGCTTTATCTTCGGCGTAATACGCTTTCATATTATTAAGCTCAAGATTTTTCATTACCCTCTGAAGCTGAGAATCCATGCTAATCAATTCCTTTCTCTATCGTCCCGCCGCCGACAACCATGTTCCCGTCATAAAACACCGCCGCCTGACCGGGGCTCGGCGCGCGCTGGGGCTTTTCAAACTCGACCGCGACGCCGTCCTCAAACGGATAAATGCGCGCGGGCTGCTCGTGATGACGGTAGCGAAGCTTCGCGGTGACCGGCATTTCGCCCGTCAGAGCGTCAAACGGGATAAAATTCGGATGTTTTACAAACACACGCCTGTAAAACAGCTCCTCCTCGCCGCCCAGGACCACCCTGTTTGCCAAGGCGTCCTTTTCCGTAACGAAAACCGGTTTTCCGAGCGCTATGCCGAGTCCCTTCCGCTGACCTATCGTATAGCGTATTATTCCGCGGTGCGTACCGAGACGCCTGCCGCTTTTATCGGTAAAATCACCCGGCTCTGCCGCCGCACCGGTAAATTTCTCTATAAACGCGGCGTAATCGCCGTCCGGCACGAAACATATGTCCTGACTGTCCGGCTTAGAGGCGTTTTCAAAGCCGTTTTCAAGCGCGGTCCGCCTGACCTCTTCTTTTGTCATACCTCCGAGCGGAAAGACCGCACGCGCCAGCTGCTCCTGTGTCATAGAGTACAGCACATATGTCTGATCCTTTGCCTTGTCAGCCGCTTTTACAAGCAGAAACCTGCCGTTTTCGGCACGTTTTACGGCGGCGTAATGTCCGGTGGCTATTTTATCGAAGCCCAGCGACTCTGCGAAGGAAAGCATTTCACCGAATTTCATCAGCCTGTTGCAGACAATGCAGGGGTTCGGCGTTCTGCCGCGGATATATTCGGCGGCAAAATCCGCCATAACCTTTTGCCTGAATCTTTCCCTTAAATCAAGCGTGTAATGACGAATGCCAAGCTTTCCGCAGACCGCCGCCGCGTCCTTAAAGCCGCCGTCGCCGCAAAGCCCGAGAGTGACTCCCGCCGCATCACAGCCCGCACCAAGCAGCAGAGCCGCGCATACCGAAGAGTCTACTCCTCCGCTCATTCCGACCATAACCTTTTCAGCCGGCACGATGCTTCCCTCCTATAAACATACCCGAAGAACAGAGGCTCCCCGGGTATTCAAAAAGCTTAGATTGAAGTGGTATGCGCGACTTCATACATATCGTTGTCAAATTTCTTTTTCATATTAAGCGCCTCGTAAATATCGTAATTCACTATCTCGCCCTTTTTCATGCCTATGACGCGGTTGCCTATGCCGTCCCTTAAAAGCTTTACCGCCGCATAGCCCATCTGGGTAGCCACCACGCGGTCGCGCACGGTAGGATTACCGCCGCGCTGCACGTGACCTAAAACCGTAGCGCGCGATTCGATTCCGGTCTGCGCCTCGATTTCCTTCGCTATTTCCTCAACGCCGCCTACGCCCTCGGCAACAACGATGATAAAATGCTTTTTGCCGGTTTTCTGGGTCTGTTTTATTTTGCTTATAACGTCCTCAACCCTGAATTCAACCTCCGGCACGAGTATAGCAGTAGCGCCGACGGCTATTCCGCTCTGGAGCGCCAGATAGCCGGCGCGTCTTCCCATAACCTCCACTACCGAACAGCGGTCATGCGACTGGGCAGTATCGCGCAGCTTATCAACCATTTCCATTGCGGTGTTCATCGCGGTATCAAAGCCTATCGTATACTCAGTCGAGGAAATATCGTTGTCTATCGTTCCCGGGATTCCCACGCAGGGTATTCCTCTTAAGGAAAGGTCGCGGGCGCCGCGGTACGAGCCGTCGCCGCCGATGACAACTATGCCCTCTATGCCGTTCTTCCTGCAGTTGTCAATAGCCTCCTGCATGCCCTCCTCGGTTTTAAAGCGCGGACTTCTCGCGGTATAAAGCACGGTGCCGCCGCGGTGTATTATATCGGATACAGAACGCACGTCGAGATCAATCAAATCTCCCTCAATCAGTCCGTTGTATCCCCTGCGTATTCCCTTTACCTTCATTCCGAAGGCGATGGCGGTACGCACAACCGCGCGTACTGCGGCGTTCATTCCCGGAGCGTCGCCTCCGCTGGTAAGGACGCCTATTGTATTCATAAAGCTCATCTCCGTAATTTCTGTTTTAAACCTTTAAAAATAAGTATAACCTATTATTGTTAAGTTTTCAACAAGTAAATTCATTATTTTATAAATTTAACATTCTCTTTACCTATTATTCCGCCGAGCTGCTCAAAAAGCGCCTCGGACGGACTTACGCGCAGCGAAGCCGGTGCTTCGAGCTTGCGTCCGGTCTCCGAACAATATATTATAACCGGAGCGTCTCCCCTGTTTTTCGAGAGAACCGATTTTACGGCGTCAAACTCAGCGCAGGCGGTATTTTTAAGCTTAAGATACAGCCCCTGCTTATATTTAGCCGCCTTAGGCTGATTCTTTGCCGATTCCGGTATCCGCTCCGCCTTTTCAAGAATAATTTCGGTATCCCTGTCCTCGCGCTCGGAAAGCCTCCCCGATATAATCAGCGGCTCTCCTGATGTGAGCAGCGGCTTAAACTGGGCGAGAGGCGAGGCGAACACCGTTATCGGAACCGTTCCGTCTATATCCTCAAGAAGACCCGCGCCCAAAAGATTATTGTTTTTCAGCTGGCGCACCTTAAAGCCGGATACGATTCCCGCAAGAGAAACCCGCGCCCCGTCCCGGTACCTGTGGGATATAACGTCGGTGCTTCTGCATATTCCCGACGACGAAAGAAATCCCTCGTATTCATCCATCGGATGTCCCGAAAGGTAAAGCCCCGTAGCCTCCTTTTCAAGAGACAGAAGCAGCTCCCGCGGCATTTCGGATACGACCTGCGGCTCATATTCCGATTTTTCGCCTATTTCGTCAAAAAGATTGAGCTGTCCCTCGGCTGAAAGCCGTCTCTCCCTTTCGGCGGCCTCCATTACGCCGTCAATGTTATAAAGCATCTGCCGGCGGTTATCCTCAAGCCCGTCCATAGCGCCGCTTTTTATCAGACCCTCAAGCGCCTTGCGGTTGAACTCGCGCGAATAATTGCGGAAGCAGAAATCATACATAGAGGTGTATCTGCCGTTTTCGTTTCTTTCACGTATCAGCTTTTCGATAATTCCCATTCCGAGATTTTTAACCGCCATAAGCCCGAAGCGGATATTTTTGCCGTCGGGTGTAAAGCCGGCGTCACTGTAATTTACCGAGGGCGGCAGCATTTTTATGCCCGCTTTTTTGCAGTCGGAGGTGTACAGCGATATTTTAGAGGCGCTGTCCATCATTCCTGTCATAAGCGAAGCAAAATACTCCGACGGATAATGGCATTTAAGATATGCCGTTCTGTAAGCCACAAAGGAATACGCCGCCGCGTGAGCCTTATTGAAAGCGTAGGAGCTGAAGCCCGACATATCGTCGAATATCTTTTCCGCCGCCGATAGGCTTACGCCGTTCGCAATCGCCCCCGTGCAGACGGTATTCCCGTTTTCGTCCTTTTCTCCGTAAATAAAGAATTTCCGCTCACGCTCCATGACATCATGCTTTTTCTTAGCCATGGCGCGCCGCACTATATCCGCCCTGCCGAGCGAATAGCCTGCAAGGCTTCTGAAAATCTGCATAACCTGCTCCTGATACACTATGCAGCCGTAGGTTACGTCAAGTATAGGCTTTAAAAGCGGGGTGTCGTAAACTATATCCTCCGGATGATGGCGGTTATGGATATATTTAGGTATCGAATCCATAGGTCCCGGGCGGTAAAGCGACAAAATAGCCGTCAGGTCCTCGATGCTTTCGGGACCGAACTGCCGGAGAACGTTTTTCATTCCGTCCGATTCAAACTGAAAAACGCCGTCAGTAAGGCCCATACCCATCATTTTATAGGTTTCGGGATCGTCAAGCGGGACTTTCTCTATATCAAAATCCGGTCTGCTTTTTCTGATGTATTTTTCGGCGTCCGCGATTACCGTAAGGTTCCTGAGCCCCAAAAAGTCCATTTTAAGGAGTCCGAGCTCCTCAAGCGCCGTCATAGTGTACTGTGTGACGACCGCGTCGTCGTTTACCGCGAGGGGAACATACTCCGCCACCGGCTTATCCGAAATCACCACGCCCGCCGCATGGGTAGAGGCGTTGCGCGGCATACCCTCGAGCTCGGTCGCCATATCCACAAGCTCTTTGATCTGCCGGTCGTTTTTATAAAGCTCCCGCAGCTCGGCGGAGCCATCGAGAGCGCGGGCAATGGTCATGTTATACGACTGCGGTATAAGCTTGGCTATTCTGTCGCAGACGGCGTAGGGTATATCCATCGCCCTTCCGACGTCCCTTACAGCTCCTCTCGCCGCCATAGTTCCGAAGGTCACTATCTGCGAAACGTGATCGGCGCCGTATTTATTTATGACATAGTCTATTACCTTTTTCCGGTTGACATAGCAGAAATCTATATTAAAATCCGGCATTGACACGCGCTCGGGATTTAAAAAGCGCTCAAAGTAAAGATCATATTTAAGCGGGTCTATTCCGGTTATTCCTATACAGTAGGCGGCAAGACTCGCAGCTCCTGAGCCTCTTCCCGGACCTACGGGTATGCCGTGCTCCTTCGCGTAGCCGACAAAATCCGCCACGATAAGATAATAATCGACATATCCCATACGGCGGATAACCTCAAGCTCGTAATCAAGGCGGTCGGTTACGTTCCTACCGGGATTTTCGCCGTATATCCGGTGCATTCCGTCAAGGCATTTTTCCCTGAAATACTCAAAATGGTCGCGCTTTCCTATATCAAACCGCGGAAGCTTTATTCTGCCGAACTCAAAATTCACATTGCAGCGTCCGGCTATTTTCACGGTATTGGCTATCGCCTCAGGATTATTCGGAAAAAGCTCCGCCATCTGATCAGCGGATTTCAGATAAAACTCGTTGGTCTTGAACTCAATCGGATTATCCTCGGTGATTTTCGAGCCTGTCTGTATGCAGAGCAGCACCTTGTGCATCTTATAGTCCTCATGCCTTATATAATGCACGTCGTTTGTCGCGGCGAGCTCAATTCCTGTTTCAGCGGATATTCTCGCTATCAGAGGATTTATCCGCTTCTGCTCGTCTATGCCGTGATCCTGAAGCTCCAAAAAGAAATTGTTTTCACCGAAGACATCCCTGAACCAGAGCGCAGTCTGCTTCGCTTTATCGTATTCGCCGCTTAACAGCCGCTGCGGTATTTCGCCCGCAAGGCAGGCGGACAGCGCGATAAGCCCTTTATGATGGAGCTTCAGCAATTCTCGGTCTATGCGCGGCTTTGAATAAAAGCCCTCTGTAAAGCCGGCGGAAACAAGCTTGATAAGGTTCTGATAGCCCTCGTTGTTCTCGCACAGCAGAACAAGATGGCTGTACCGGCTGTCGACTCCCTTCTGCTTATCAAACCGGCTTCTCGGCGCCACGTACACCTCACAGCCGATTATAGGTTTGATGCCCTTGGAAACAGCGTACTTATAAAAATTTATCACGCCGTACATAACCCCGTGGTCGGTTATCGCGAGACTTTTCTGACCGAGCTCGGCGGCGCGGTCGATAAGACGCTCTATACGGCAGCAGCCGTCAAGCAGACTGTACTCCGTGTGAACGTGCAAATGAGCGAAATCCATACGCGTATCTCCTTTCCTGTGCTTACTGCCCTTCCTTATCCTTCAGCTTTTCATAAACCGTGATTATCCTGCAAAGCCGGTGATTGAGCCCCGAAACCGTAAGCCCCTCCGAGGAAAGTGCGCACAGCTCCTTGAGCGTGGCCTGCGGATTGTCACGTCTTAGCAGCGCCGCCTCAAGCAGTTCATCCGGCAGGCTGTAAAGCCTGTCTGTTTTCTCAAGGTAAGCGATAGCCGTTCTCTGTCTGATCGACGCCTCTACCGTTTTGGAAATATTGGCGCTGTCGCAGTTTCCGCGCCTGTTGATATTATTTTTAACGCTTTTTAAGATTTTAGTATTCATTATATCAAGCGCCCTGCGGGGATCGCCCATAAGCGTGAGCAAATCCTCTATACGCCCGCTTTCCTTTGTATAAAGCACATCTGCGTTACCGCGCTCAGCCGTCTTAAGATTTATTCCGTAGCCGGACAGCAGCTCTGAAAATTCAGCCGCCAGACCGCCGTCGCGCACGGTAAATTCGGCGCGGTACTCCTTTTTGGGGTCGTTGATGCTTCCGCAGGCGAGAAACGCGCCGCGTATAAAGCTCTGAAAACAGCATTCACGGTTGAGTATATCCGTATTGATAAGATTGTCCGCTATACCGTAATCAAACGCCGCAAGAATTTTAAGCCTGTCAGCCTCGGACTTGACCTCCGCTCTGTAAACGGGTCTTACCGTGCCCCCGCTTAATACCGTGGTCTTCACGCCGAAGGCGGCGTATGCGGCGGCGGCGTATGCGGCGGCGATTTCCGCATTATTTGTCTGCATTGATATGCGCCTAACCGAAAAAGACCTGCCGAAAAGCATGAAACCGTAAGCAAACGGTCTGAGACAGCATTCCGGAGGTCTCATCGCAGCCAATTCATTTTTTACATCGGTACAAAACGACATTTTTGATTTCCTTTACACCGCTTCCGCTTTCAGTCAGTATTTATGTATATCCCGATGCGTTACGGAACAGTTGTAGTTCTCATTTATCAGATGCTCGCCTATAAGCTCCGCAAAGGTCACCGAGCGGTGCTTTCCGCCGGTGCAGCCTATGGAAATAACAAGCTGGCTCTTGCCCTCCTTCGCATAAAGAGGGACGGCGCAGTCGATAAAATCGATAAGCTTGGCAAAAAATGCCTTGCTGTCCGCGCCGGACATAACATAATCGCGCACTTCCCTGTCGAGTCCGGTTTTGTTTTTAAGCTCCTCCACATAAAAGGGATTGGGAAGACAGCGGACGTCCACAACAAGATCCGCCTCCGAATCGGAGCCGTATTTAAAGCCGAAGGACTTGCATAAAATTTTCAGCACGTTGCTCACGCTGCCGCAGAAAATATTTGAAAGCTGCACCTTAAGCTGAGCTATTGAAATATGGCTCGTATCCACAACATAGTCGGAGACAAACCTTATTTTTTTAAGCATCTCGCGCTCCTTAGCGACCGCTGAGGAGACCGACATGCTCTCACTGTCAGACAGAGGGTGTCTGCGGCGGTTTTCCTTGTACCGCCTGATAAGCACATCGTCCGACGCGTCAAGAAACAGTATCTTATAATCGATACTGTTATTTTTCAGCTTTGTAAGAACATCGTCGATCTCCGAAAAAAGCACTCCGCCCCTCATATCGGTCACGATCGCCATTTTATTCAGCAGATCGCCGCTTCTTGCCGAAAGCTCCACAAAGGAAGGTATTATCGCGGGCGGAATATTATCGACACAGTAAAATCCGATATCCTCCAGTACGTTGGCCGCCTGCGATTTTCCGGCTCCGGACATGCCGGTAACAATAAGCAGTTCCATTCTGTTTCCCCTTTACTTTCAGTTGCCTGTTCCTATTCATCCCTGCCGACAAAAACAACCTCCGGCTCAAGCCTTATTCCGTCCGCAGCAAAAACGGCGTCGCTCACCCTTAAGCCAAGCCTTTTCACATCGCCGCAGGTGGCGCCTCCGGTATTTACGATAAAACCGGCGTGCTTGACGCTCACCTCGGCGCCGCCCTCCTTAAGACCCTTAAGCCCGTTTTTTTCTATAAGCGCGCCGGCGTAATTTCCCTTCGGACGCTTGAAAAAGCTTCCGGCGCTCGGATATTCAAGCGGCTGTTTGCTTTTCCTGCGCCCGATGTAGTCCTTCATTTTCCCGTCTATCTCGCCTTTATCTCCCTTTTCAAGAGAAAGCTCGGCGCTCGCGACAATCAGTCCTCCGGTTTTAAAAACGCTCGTCCTGTAGCCGAAATTCATGTCCGCCGCACCAATCTCTACGGTTTCGCCCTCTGAGGTTACGCAGACGGCGGACAACACCACGTCGGACATCTGACCGCCGTACGCGCCGGCGTTCATAAAAAGCGCTCCCCCCACAGAACCTGGTATTCCGTAGGCAAACTCAATGCCCGCAAGGGAATTTTCAAGCGCCGTCCTGCAAACCTCCGACATTGAAGCGCCGGCTCCGCAGACAAGCCCTCGGTCCTTTACGCAAATCCCGTTCATTTTTGAAAGGCTGATAACCGCTCCGGCTATGCCGCCGTCGGAAACCAGAAGATTTGAGCCCTTACCCAATATAAAATACGGAATTTCAAGCTCTTTACACTTCTTTAAAACAGAGCAAAGCTGCTTTACAGACACGGCATAGATAAGAATATCAGCCGGACCGCCGATTTTAAAGCTGGTGTGCTTTTCCATCGGCTCACCGAAAGCATACTCCGCTGAAATACCGCTGCAGAACTCTGCCAATGCGTTAAGCTTCATGACCGCTCCCAAACCCGAAATTATTTTTTATAAAGCTCACAGAGATATGCCGCTCCGATAATTCCCGCGTCGTTTCCTAGGGCGGCTGCCTTTATCTCGGTTTTCTTCTGGACGTTTCTTGCGAAATTCTCGCCGTCCACATATGCCTTTATCGGCTCGATAAGAGTATCCCCCTCTTTGGAAATGCCGCCGCCGACGCATAGAACGTCCGGCTGGAAAGTATTTATATTGTTTGAAATGCCCACTGCGACATATTCAATATATCTGTCAACCACGCGTTTGCCCGCCTCGTCTCCGGCGCGCATAGCGTTAAACGCGGTAATTCCGCTCACCTTGTTTATATCGTTTCCGCACATTTCCCACATAACGGTTTTCGGATATTTTATCATAGCCTGCTTGGTCTGACGTATAAGCGCGGTAGCGGAAGCGTATGCTTCCCAGCAGCCCTGCCTGCCGCAACTGCACATCTCGCCGCCCATAGCGATAACGGTGTGACCCAGCTCCGCTCCTGCGAAATTTGAGCCGGAATATATTTTTTTATCTATTATTATGCCGCCGCCGACGCCGGTTCCGAGCGTTATGGCAATAAAATTATTGGTTCCCCTGCCGGCGCCGGCGATAAATTCGCCGTAGGCCGCGGAGTTCGCATCGTTTTCAATAAAAAAATCCACGCCCATGCGCTCTTTAAGCATTGCCGCCATAGGAACATTGTAAAATTCCAGATTGTTTGAAAAGCAGACGATGCCGTTTACGGGGTCTATGGCTCCCGGAGAGCCCACTCCCATATACTCTATATCTTCGGGTCTGAGACCCGCGTTTTTTATGGCTTCCTCTGCCGCTTCCGCCATATCGTCGATAATTTCATCCGCAGGGCGGGGCGCGTTGGTTTTAAGCTTTCCGGTAGCAACGATATTATAGTTTTCGTCCACCACTCCGGCTACGATATTTGTTCCTCCGAGATCGATACCTAATCTGTACATAATTTCAGCACTCCTGAATCTGTTGATTTTTTATTTTTAAAACGGATTGACCGTTTCGCCCGATGTGTCCAGCTTTTCAGCATCCTCTGTCATACCCAGACGCTGAAAAAGGTCCTTCGCCGCGTTGTATCCGAGCTTTTTCTGACGGTTGTTCATAGCCGCCACCTCAATAATAATCGCAAGGTTGCGCCCCGGCTTCACAGGAATGGTAACCGACGGAATTTCAAGCCCCAGTATGCCTGTAGTCTGATCCTCAAGTCCCATACGGTCATAAATCTTATTGACGTCCCACTGCTCCAGATTGATAACGAGGTCAATCTTTTCGGTAAGCTTTACCGCTCCCGCGCCGAAAATACGGCTCGCGTTAATAATACCTATTCCGCGCAGCTCGATAAAATGCCTTATATTATCAGGCGCCGTTCCGACAAGGGATTTGTTGGATACCCTGCGTATTTCCACAGCGTCGTCGGCGATCAGACGGTGTCCCCGCTTTATGAGCTCTATAGCTGTTTCGCTTTTACCGACTCCGCTCTCGCCCAGCAGCAGTATTCCCTCGCCGTAAACCTCCACCAGAACGCCGTGTCTCGTCACTCTCGGGGCGAGATTAAGACTCAGGAAAGCGATAAGCGCCGAGGTGAAATCCGACGTCGATTCGCCGGTCCGCATAAGCGGAACGCCGTATTCGTTCGCGATTTTGGTATATACGTCGCCCACCATAAGGTTGCGGCAGATTATGACCGCCGCCGGCTTGCGTGAGAAAAACTCACGGAGCCTGCTC
>CALWUZ010000096.1 GCA_944384845.1 uncultured Clostridia bacterium | reverse complement strand
ATAAAAAGCTTCTGCTCGTGGTAAATCCCTGCTCAGGCAGAGCGCGGATGAGAACCGAGCTTTTAAGAGTCGTGGAAACTCTCTCTGCGGCGGGTTATCTTGTCACGGTTTATCCGACAAAGCAAAGGGGCGACGCGACCGAGCAGATTCTCAGGCTTCACGAGGGCGAGTATGAAATAATCGTCGTCTGCGGGGGAGACGGCACCCTCAACGAGGTCATAACCGGACTTATGCGCTCAGGGCTTAAGAGCACGCTCGGCTATATACCCTCCGGCACTCTCAATGAATGGTCTTCGGGGCTGGGAATTTCAAGAAACATAGCCAAAGCCGCGGAGGATATAACAAACGGGCGTAAAATCCTGCTTGACATAGGCAGATTTTCCGATAAGTATTTTTCCTACACCGCTTCCTTCGGTGCCTTTACCGACGCCTCATACTCGGCTCCGCAGGATGTTAAAAACGTCCTCGGTCAGGCGGCGTATTTTTTCGAGGGCATAAAAAGCCTCGGAAACATAAAGCCGGTGCATCTTAAATTCACTACAAAGGAGCGGGAAACCGAGGGAGACTTTCTTTTCGGCGCTGTTTCCAACTCGATGTCGGTAGGCGGCATCGTAAAATTTGACGAATCGGTTGTAAAGCTCAACGACGGCAGGTTTGAGGTACTTCTGATCCGTAACCCGGACAATATTTTAAAGCTTCAGCCTATTATCGACGGTATTTTAAGACGTGACTTCAGCCGAGAGGGAATAGAATTTTTCACGGCGGAGACGGTAATCGTCGAGGGAGAGGACGGACTTTCCTGGACTCTTGACGGGGAATACGCGAAAGGCGGCGAAAAAACAGAAATTTCCAATCTTCACAACGCGATAGAGCTGATTGTTCCGCAATAAAAGCAAAAGTAACGGAAATACTAAAATAATCGGATTTTTTATAAGGGAGTTTTCATATGTTTACAAGAGATATCGGTGTCGATTTAGGCACTGCGAACACCCTCGTCTGCGTCAAGGGCAAGGGAATAATAATGCGCGAGCCGTCGGTCGTGGCATATGACATCAGAAACGACGCGGTCAGGGCGGTCGGCACCGAGGCCAAGGAGATGATAGGCAGAACGCCGGGCTCCATAGTCGCCGTGCGCCCGCTCAAGGACGGGGTCATCGCCGATTTCGACGTTACCGCGGCGATGCTCAAAAGATTTATAAGACAAGCCCTCAAGGGCTCTGTATTTTCCCGCGTGCGCATGGTGGTATGTATCCCGGCGGGCGTTACGGAGGTTGAAAGCCGGGCGGTCTACGACGCTGCAAAGCAGGCGGGCGCGACCGACATCGATCTGGTTGAGGAGCCTATGGCGGCCGCGGTGGGCGCAGGTCTCCCGATATGGGACGCCGCCGGAAGCATGGTAGTCGACGTCGGCGGCGGGACAAGCGAGGTGGCGGTTATCTCGCTGGGCGATATAGTCACCGCGCAGTCTATCCGCACTGCGGGCGACGACCTTGACGAGGCTATCATAAGCTATGTGCGCAAAAAGCACAATCTGCTGATAGGCGAGCGCACCGCGGAGCAGATAAAAATCGAAATCGGCTCCGCAAAGCCGTATGACAACGAAACCTCCATTGAAATAAAGGGACGCAATCAGGTGGACGGGCTCCCCAAAAACGTAGTCATAACCTCAGAGGAGGTCCGCGCCGCCATGACCGACCCCATTTCACAGATAATAGATACTATAAGACTCACGCTTGAAAAAACTCCTCCGGAGCTTGCCGCCGACATTATAGACCGCGGAATCACTCTTACGGGCGGCGGGGCGCTGCTGCGCGGCTTTGCCGAGCTTATAGCCGAGGAAACCGGAATGCCTGTAACGGTAGCCGCAAATCCGCTTGACTGCGTGGTTCTCGGAACAGCCAAAAGGCTTGAGGCGGACAGCGGCTTTGAAAACTATGTTTTCCGCCGCGGAAAACGCTTCAGATAATTTCTTTATACAGTTTGGAGGGCAAAAATGCGTTTCTTCTTCCGCAGCCGTCAGTTTAAAATAATCTTAGCGGTAACGGCGGCGCTTATCGCCGTTTCCGCCGCCTGTATCATAGCCGGAGGCAGAATGTCTCCCCAATCAGATATTTTAGGCACGATAACCGCGCCCTTCCGCTCTCTCGCCACAAAAATATCAAACGGAGTATCCGAGTTTGTCGCAATTTATACCGAGGGCGAGGAGCTTTCCCTTAAAAACGCCGAACTTGAAAGCGAAATAGCCGAGCTCAGAAAAAAGCTCGCCGATTATGAGCAGGTGACAAGCGAGAACGAATTTTACAAGGATTATCTCGAAATAAAGGACAGTAATCCGAGCTTCAGGTTCGCGGCGGCCACCCTTATCTCACGCGACAAGGAAGACCCGAATATGGGCTTTGTGATAAACAAGGGTACCGTAAGCGGAATATCCGCAAACGATCCGGTAATCACCGACGCAGGACTTGTAGGCTTTGTTTCGGAAGCGGGTCTTACTACCTCAAAGGTTGTGACAATCTTAAGCGCGGAGCTTACCGCCGGCGCGCTCGACAACCGCACCAACGATTCCGGCATACTCTCAGGCTCTGTAGAGCTTGCCGCCGACGGGCTTACAAAATTCTACAATCTGTCCCGCTCCTGCAATATCGCCGTGGGCGACTATGTGGTGACGTCGGGCGAGGGTATCTTCCCCGCGGGACTGCTGATAGGCACAATACAGTCTATCGGGAGCGATAAATACAATACATCAATTTATGCCGATATTAAGCCATTCGTGAATTTTGAAGAGCTCAAAAGCGTTATGGTCATAACCGATTTTGAGGGTCAGGGCGGTCTCATGCCTGAAAACGGCGGATAGGAGCGGCGTATGCAGACTAAAAAACGTCATCCGTGGATAGCTCTTATAAATGTCCTGCTGTTTTTTACAGTTTTTATAATTCATTACACGGATATTATCGATATCAGCATAAAAAACGCGAATCCGCTGATAATTCTGCCGCTGATAACCGCTTTTTCAATGTTCAGCCAGCCGGGCGCCGCCGCTGCCGCCGGTCTTGCGGCAGGCGTGCTGATGGACAGCAGCGCCTCCGGAGCGATATGCTTCAACGCGATAGTAATAATGCTTTCGGCTGTCTTCGTATCGGTATGCTCAAACAATCTTTTCAACCGCAACATACGCTCGGCGGTAATGCTTTCGGTACTTATCAGTCTGATATATTTCCTGCTGCGCTGGATAATATTTTACGCCTTCAGAACCGGTGCGCATGATAATCTCACATATATTTTAAGCTACGCTTTTCCGAGTATTCTTTATACCAACCTTTTTATTTTTCCCTTTTATTTTCTTTACAGATATTTTGATAAACGTATTAACAGCTGAGAAAGGAGATAACGCTCTTGCCGTTCAAGAAAAAAAGTCAGATTCAGCTTACGGTGCTTTCCGTAATTCTTATAATTTCCATCGTCTTCTTTGCCGCACGGATATATTCCATTCAGGTAGTCCACGCCGAGGAATACACCGACAAAAACGACGGCGCAACTGCGGTCAGAACGGCGGTGCTGAAAGCGCCGCGCGGCGAGATACTTGACTGCTACGGAAGAAAAATAGCCATCAACCGCGACGGATACAACGTTGTGTTCAACAAGGCCTATGTAGGCGACGATCTTAACGATGTTATCCTGACACTTGTAAATCTTTTTGCTCAGAACAGCGTCGAATGGAAGGACGAGCTTCCGATGTCGCTTTCCGCCCCCTACGGCTTTAAAGAGGGAGAACCGACCGACAAGCTGATAAGCGAGCTGGAGCTTGCCCACTACGCCACCGCGCAGAACTGCTTTGACGCCATGGTCAAAAAATACGGGCTTGAAAGCTATTCCGCCGACGATCAGCGCAAAATTATGGGTGTCAGGTACAGCATGGATATAGCCGATTTTTCTATTTCCTATCCCTATACCTTTGCCGAGGATATACCTACGGAGCTTATGCGTAAAATCTCCGAATCGGGCTTCCTGCTTTCGGGCGTTTCGGTCGAGGTCG
>CALWUZ010000095.1 GCA_944384845.1 uncultured Clostridia bacterium | reverse complement strand
CCCAGTAACGCTCGCGGTTGCGGCGCACATACCAGTTGCTCATCTCGTCTGTAAATTCCTGCAGAGCGCGCGCCGCCTCGGGTATGCGGTAATTGTCAAGATTTTCGTCGACCGCCAGCACCATTGAGTTAAGCTTCGACAAAAGCCATTTGTCCATCACTGTAAGCGAGCATTTTTTAATATCATATCCGGTCGGATCAAACTCATCTATATTTGCATACAGCACATAGAAGGCATAAGTGTTCCAAAGAGTGCCCATAAATTTGCGCTGTCCCTCGGTAACCGCCTTGTCATGGAAACGGTTCGGCAGCCATGGAGCCGAGTTCGTGTAAAAATACCAGCGTATAGCGTCTGCGCCGAATTTTTCGAGCGCCTCAAACGGATCAACCGCATTGCCTTTCGATTTGCTCATCTTCTGCCCGTTTTCGTCCTGAACATGACCTAAAACGATAACGTTTTTATAGGGCGCCTTGTTGAAAATAAGAGTTGAAACCGCGAGCAGGGAATAAAACCAGCCGCGCGTCTGGTCCACAGCCTCCGATATAAAGTCGGCTGGGAACTGCGACTCAAAAAGCTCCTTGTTTTCAAAGGGATAATGATGCTGAGCAAACGGCATAGAGCCCGAGTCAAACCAGCAGTCGATAACCTCGGGAACGCGGTGCATTCCCTTTCCGCAGTCAGGGCATTTTAAAGTTACCGCGTCTATATACGGGCGGTGCAGTTCAATATCGTCCGGACAGTTGTCCGAAAGCTTTTTCAGCTCTTCGATGCTGCCGATACAGTGCATATGCCCGCATTCGCACTGCCATATATTCAAAGGCGTACCCCAGTAGCGGTTGCGGGAAATACCCCAGTCCTGAACGTTTTTGAGCCAGTCTCCGAAGCGTCCCCTGCCTATGCTTTCGGGAATCCAGTTTATTGTGTTGTTGTTGCGTATAAGGTCGTCCTTTACCGCGGTCATTTTAATGAACCATGATTCGCGGGCATAGTAGATAAGCGGAGTATCGCAGCGCCAGCAGAACGGATAATCATGCTCGAATTTCGGCGCGTCGAAAAGCAGCCCCTTTGTTTCCAGATCCTTTAGTATCATAGGGTCGGCTTTTTTTACAAAAACTCCGGCATATGGGGTATCGTCGGTAAGATTGCCCTTGCCGTCAACAAACTGAACAAAGGGCAGATCGTATTTCCTTCCGACCTTGGCGTCGTCCTCGCCGAAGGCGGGGGCGATATGGACTATACCGGTGCCGTCGGTCATTGTAACGTAACCGTCGCAGGTAATATAATGTCCCTTTTTTTTCTGTTTATCGCATACCGGCTTCACAAAATCGAAAAGCGGCTCATATTCTTTATATTCAAGCTCGCTGCCCTTATATTCTTCTGAAATCTCATACGGCTGGGAATTTTCACCGCCGAGCTTTCCCAGCACCCTGTCAAGCAGCGCCTTTGCCATATAGTAGGTATAGCCGTCCGCCGCCTTGACTTTGCAGTAGGTCTCGTCGGGATTTACGCAGAGCGCGACGTTTGAGGGAAGCGTCCACGGCGTAGTGGTCCAGGCGAGGAAATAAGCGTTCTCTCCTACGACCTTGAAACGTACTATGGCGCTGCGCTCCTTTACGCTTTTGTAGCCCTGGGCCACCTCGTGCGACGAGAGTGGGGTTCCGCAGCGTGGGCAGTAGGGGACGATTTTAAAGCCCTTGTAGAGCAGACCCTTGTCGTAAATCTGTTTAAGCGCCCACCATTCCGATTCGATAAAATCGTTGTCATAGGTGACATACGGATTTTCCATATCTGCCCAGAAGCCTACTGTTTTTGAAAAATCCTCCCACATTTCTTTGTATTTCCAGACGCTTTTTTTGCAGTGCTCAATAAACGGCTCGAGACCGTACTGCTCTATCTGCTCCTTCCCGTCAAGCCCTAAGAGCTTTTCAACCTCAAGCTCCACCGGAAGACCGTGAGTGTCCCAGCCCGCTTTCCTCGGAACCATATTTCCTTTCATAGTGCGGTAACGGGGTATCATATCCTTTATTACACGGGTCAGTACGTGACCTATATGCGGCTTGCCGTTGGCGGTCGGAGGACCGTCGTAAAACACGTATGGCTTGCCCTTTGAGCGGGATTCTATGCTTTTTTCAAATATATTATTGTCTTCCCAGAATTTTTCTATCCTTTTTTCCTCATCCACGAAATTTAGATTCGGGGAAATACTTTTGTACACGGTTTTAATTCTCCTTTCAAAATAAAAAGTCTCCGTCCATAATAGGACGAAGGCTTTTAAACTTCAAACCACCTATTACGGCAGACATACATCCGCGTTCCTTTTAACGGCGGAAAACCGGAGCGGCTTAATAGGCAGAGCCGTTGGACCGTCAGCTCGGGAGTGATTCTGTTGCCGCTCGGCAGCCGGACTTCCACCATCTCCGGCTCGCTGAAAGCGGCGGAAAACCGACGCTTTGCTGCCGCCTGCGAAAACACTGTCTCCGTCAAAGCATTTTAATATTAAGAATGCGCAGTTATCCCTTTGCTTTACAAAAGCGAGCTTTTTTATTCCTTTGCAGAGGGTATCTGCTGCTTCAGCGCGGCGCGGGTTTTGCGCACTTCTCCCAAATTCGCGGTAAGTCCCTCGTCGGCGCGGCGCATAACGTCGTCTACAAAATCCTGAGCCGCCTTGCGCATTTCACGGCTTTTTGTCTGAGCAGTGGCGATAATCTCCGCCGCCTTCTGCTGCGCAAGCTTTACGATTTCCTCCTGTGCGGTCATAGCCTTGGCGCGCTCCTCTGCGCTTCTTATAATGCCGTCGGCCTCGCGCTTGGCGTTGGTGATTATATCGGCGCGGTCCGCAACTATCCCCTTTGCCTGCTTTATTTCGGCGGGAATATTCAGACGTATATCATCAACTACCGCGCGGAGCTTTTCAATATCTACCACGGTTTTTTTTCCGGGGATTTTTATGCCGCTGTCCAAAACCTCGTCAAACTGTTCAAGTAATTCATCAAGTGTCATTTTTTTCATCCTCCGTAAAGTTTAAGGCTCAACGCCAGTTTCGCTGTTTTTAATATATATCCTGTCTATTATATCTTCCTTTATTTCTTCGGGAACAAAGCTTGAAATATCTCCGCCCATGCTCGCAATCTGCTTTACCATGCTTGAGCTTAAATACATATTCTGGCTTGCGGTGGTAAGGAATAGGGTTTCAACGTTCGGATTAAGCTTTTTGTTGGTAAGCGCCATCTGAAATTCATATTCAAAATCCGACATCGCGCGCAGACCCTTTACTATTGCGGTGGCGTTCCGCTTGGCGGCATAGTCGGCAAGCAGACCGCCGAAATGCACCACTTCTACATTGTCAAGACCCGCGATGCATTTCTTTATCATTTTTACCCGTTCCTCAGGGGTAAAGGAGCAGTGCTTGGCACCGTTGCTCGCAACCACTACTATAACCTTTTCAAATAATCGGGAGGCTCTTGTGATTATGTCGAGATGACCGAAGGTCACGGGGTCAAAGCTTCCCGGGCAGATAGCCGTCAGTCTGTTCATAGCGTTTCTCCTTTCCGGTAAACCGTGACCGTCACTTTTCCGTAACGGTAGGAGCGCCGTATCGATAAACCGCCTGCGGACTGCTCCGGAATAATTTCCGGCGGATGCTCGCACACTATAACGCCGTAGTCGCTCATAAGCGGCAGCACAGCCTTAAGAGCCGGCATAAGCAGACCTGCTGAATACGGGGGGTCGAGAAAAGCGATATCAAAAATATCACGCGAGGACGCAGCAAAGGCGGCGTAATCCGAAAGAAAGACCTGCGCTTTGTCTGTAAAGCCCGTAAGCTCAATGTTTTTCCTGATGTTTTTTACCGACTCGTCCGACGAGTCGACAAAAACAGCGCTTCGGGCGCCGCGGCTTAACGCTTCAAGCCCTAGCTGACCCGAGCCGGCAAAAAGATCGAGCACGCGCCTGCCTTCAATATCAAACTGCAGCGCGCTGAACAGCCCTTCCTTGACGCGCTCGGGCGTCGGGCGGACGTCCCTGCCCTCCGGCGCGGAAAGGCGCCTGCCTCTTGCGGTGCCGGTAATAATTCGCATTTTTATCACCAAAAATAATTAATGCTTTAAATAAAGATAATACTCCTTTATAGCTTAGTCTATTATCACACTAAAAGGTATGCTTTGTCAATACTTTTTTACGCAAAATAAAGAATTTTGTATAACAGAGGCAGAAATGGCTAAGCTTTATAAAATAAAATTAAAAAATTTTTAAAACAGTTATTCTTGACATAAGCAGATAATAATAATATAATGTCATTTATATGGACTCAGGCTGTGTTTTCTATTATATATATGAAGGTGGTTAATTATTATGGCAAAGGTAATTAAAATTACCGATGACGGTCTTAAAAAGCTTGAGGAAGAGCTTGAATATCTTAAAACTACGGGAAGGGCGGATATCGCCGAAAAAATCAAGGTTGCCCGCGGATACGGAGACCTTTCTGAAAACAGCGAATACGACGAGGCTAAAAACGAACAGGCAAAAATTGAAGCCCGTATAGTGGAAATTGAAGCCATGCTCAAGCATGTCGAAATAATCGAAGACGTTAAGGGAAATGCGAAAACGGTAGTGGTAGGCGTCAAGGTAAAGGTGCTTGACGAGGAATACGGCGACGAAAGCGAATACCGCGTCGTAGGCTCTACCGAAGCCGACCCGCAGGACGGCAGAATATCTGACGAATCTCCGGTGGGAAAGGCGCTGATGGGCAAGAAGGTCGGAGACGAAGTAATAGTCGAGGCGCCGGGCGGCGAATTTAAGCTGAAAATAGTGGCTATTTCAAGATAAGACTTTTAAAAATCGGAAGTTAAAGAGCCGCGTCTGCGGCGGAAGGGAGAGGACAAATGGCTCAGAACAACCGGAACAATCCGGAGCAGGATTTAAATGAGATACTGCGACTCAGACGGGAAAAGCTTGCCGCGCTTAAGGAAGCGGGAAACGACCCTTTTGAAATTACAAGATATGATTTCAATTCGGATTCGGCTGCCATTAAAAACGATTATGAGGGTTATGAAGGCAAAACCGTAAGACTCGCGGGCCGTATTTTAACCCGCAGAATTATGGGAAAGGCAAGCTTCGTAGGTTTTTCCGACTGCAGCGGGAATATTCAGCTTTATATCCGCAGAGATGACGTCGGCGAGGAGGCTTACGCCGCCTTTAAAAAGTGGGATATAGGAGATATAATAGGCGTTGAGGGCTTTGTGTTCAGGACCCAGACAGGCGAGATTTCGGTTCATGCGTCTGAAATAAAGCTTCTTTCAAAATCACTTATCCCTCTGCCGGAGAAATTTCACGGACTGAAAGATACTGATATGAGATACCGTCAGCGTTATGTTGACCTTATCGTTAATCCTGAGGTAAAGGATACATTTTACAAGCGTTCCCTGATTTTAAAGGAAATAAGAAACTATCTTGACTCAAAGGGCTTTACCGAGGTAGACACTCCGATACTTGTGCCGCTTGAAATAGGTGCTTCCGCGCGTCCCTTCAAAACGCATCACAATACTCTCGATATGGACATGTATCTCCGCATCGAGACCGAGCTGTATTTAAAGCGTCTGATTGTGGGTGGAATGCACCGTGTTTATGAGGTGGGCAGGATTTTCCGCAACGAGGGAATGGACACCAGACACAATCCGGAATTTACGACGGTAGAGTTGTATCAGGCGTTTACCGATTACCGCGGAATGATGGATCTGGTGGAGGAAATGAACACCATGCTTGCCGAAAAGGTCTGCGGCAGCAAAAAAATAACCTATCAGGGTACCGAAATCGATATGGGACACTGGGAGCGTCTTACTATGACCGAGGCGGTCAAAAAGTATTCCGGAGCCGATTATTATGAATGGCAGTCGGATGAGGACGCCCGTGAATGTGCCAGGAGGCTTAATGTTAAGGTTGACGAAAAGGCGACGAAGGGCACGGTTTTAGCGGAGCTTTTCGACGCCTATGTGGAGGACAAGCTGATTCAGCCCACGTTTATATATGATTATCCTGTGGAGAACAGCCCGCTTGCCAAAAGAAAGCCGGAGGATCCGGCATTTACCGAACGGTTTGAGTATTTCATCAATGCGATGGAATTCGGCAACGCTTTCAGTGAGCTTAACGACCCTATCGACCAGAGGGAGCGTTTTGAAAAGCAGGTTGCTGCCAAAAGAGCGGAGGAGCCTGACAGCAGCGCAGAGGTGGATTACGATTATATTACCGCTTTGGAATACGGTCTGCCTCCGACGGGCGGTTTGGGCTTCGGTGTTGACCGCCTTGTAATGCTGCTGACCGACAGCGCCTCGATACGTGATGTATTGCTGTTCCCGACAATGAAGTCCTTACCGAACGACAAGTAAGAAAAACCCAGTGTTTATGCGGGTTTCGGGACTTTCAAAATCAAATAAATTTACCTCTTTACACCAAATTTACACCAATCGGTGCTAAA
>CALWUZ010000094.1 GCA_944384845.1 uncultured Clostridia bacterium | reverse complement strand
AGAGCCAGGAACTGACGTGCCGCCCCGTTTTCGCCCTCTATCTTTACCCAATACGAAAATTCATATTCGGTATTCTGCTTGAACGGGAAGCAGTCTTTTGTTTCCATACGCCATGAGCCGCTTCCTGTTTTTTCTATCTTCGGCGCTTTTTTGCCGCTGCCGGTATTCTCCGGGTCAAACGCATTTTCCGCAACGCTTAAAGTGAAGTTTTCGACATTTTCAGATACTATGTAATTATCAAAGTAATGGGGAGCACCTACGGTAGTTTGCTGGAAATCACCGTTGGGAATATGAGTATACGGATCTTTCTCGGTAACCTCCCTCATAGTCACCTCACCGTACCAGACGGTAGCGCTGCCGTCCGGATTCTCGCACTGGTACTTATCGCTGTCTATTACGAGAATAATATCTACCGAAGTACATTTCGGGTCAAATTCCGTCTGGAAGGTAATCTTCTGCCAGCCGTCGGTATTGTCATTAAGCGGCGTATTGTTGACGGCGGTATAGTTTGAGAACGGACCGTTCTCGTGCAAATTGCAGAATTGACGCACTGCGCCTTTTTCGCCCTCTATCTTCACCCAGTAGGAAATTTCATATGTTTTGCCGGGCTTTACCGGAATAGGCTTATTATACTGCAGATTCAAAGCCCCTTGAGCGCTTTTAACGATTTTCGGCGCTTTCTTGCCGTTTCCGGTGTTTTCAGGATCAAAACCGGTCTGGTCTATAGAATACTCTACATTACTGCTTGCACCTACGGTAAAATACTCGAACAATGAGTTTGGATCATCATTAGTCAACTGGAAATCGCCGTTTTCAATTACAATATCTTCAGGTGCTTCCTCTTCGCCTGAGCCTCTGAGGGCAATATTGCCCCATGACGCCGCGGCGCTGCCTGAAGGATCAGTTACTCCTTCGGTATCAAAGCAAAGAGAAATGTATATGCTCTTTACACCGGCTGACACGGTAAAGCTGTACTTGTATTCCTGCCAGCCGTCGGTATTCCCGGTAATAGCTTCAGAATTCAATTTACCGAGAGAGTCGCCGTTTGCGTCCCGCTGATCTATCTGCACATACTGTCTCGCCGCACCGTCGTCACCGGTCATTTTAGCATTATATGTGAACTCATAGCTCTGATTTTCAGAAACTTCTACAGCTGCTTCGGTGGTCATATAGAAGTGTCCCGCACCCGTCTTATTGATCAGCGGGGACCTTCCGCCCTCATATCCGTTTTCATCTATTTCAAGATAAAAATTGCCTGCGGAGGAATTTTCAAAGCCTTCAAAATACGTATCGTTGGATTCTTCAAAATCGCTGTTGTTGATGGGCAGAATGCGGCTGCCGAGGTCAAAGGCGGCTTCCGCCTTGGGTGAAGGGCATAAAAGAATCATGCCAATCAAAGAAAACGAGGTCAAAAGAGCTGCGGTTTTTTTAGTGATGCTTCTCTGCATTATAAACATCCTCCGTTCTGTTATAAATATATTTCCACGGAAGGCAGGTCACTGCCCTCCGTAAATTAAAATATACGCGCCTGACTTCTTCCGTAAAAATCACTCTATCAGCGAAGCGGAATCACTGTCCAGGAACAGATACCACTGCTTATGCTGTTTAAGAATCGTCGCAGGCACATTCGGTGTAAGGTCGTTCTTCATTGTAGCCTGAATCGCCTGTGCTTTCACCTTATGGGGAACAGACGAAATGATAACATTACTCTGCATAATCTGCGGCACCGTCATAGATATAGCCTGTTTCGGCACTTCATCGATTGAAGCAAACCATCCCTCGCCCACCTGCTGATTTCTGCATTTTTCATCCAGATTCACAACTATATATGCATTGGGATTTTCAAAATCAGCCGGAGGATCATTGAAAGCCACATGAGCGTTTTCACCGATACCGATAAGCGCCAGGTCTACAGGCTTCTCACGCAGCTTCTCGGTAAGCTCAGCTATATTCTTTTCTATGTCGCCGTTTCCGTTTACCAAATAAAGCTCCTTAAGCGATACAAACGCCGCAAAACGCTCCCTGATATATTTACGGAAACTGGCAGGATGCGTTTCGCTCAGCCCGACATACTCGTCAAGGTGGAAAACCTCTACCTTTGACCAATCGACATCCTCCTTAACAAGCTCCTCCAGCGTTTCAAACTGTGAAGCCCCGGTGGAAAGCACCAGCCTCGCATAGCCCTGGCGCTTAATGGCTTCATTAAGTATTTCAGCCGAAAGCGCCGCCGCTTTTTTACCTAACTCACGCGCATTTACGCTTATATCCATTTTCATTGTAAAAGCTCCTTTATGTTAAATTTTTAATTTATATTTTAAGCCGCTCTATTATGCGGAAGGTTTAAAGATATTTCTTAAAGAACTCATAAGCACGGTTATCACAGAACGCGTGTCCGACATCACCGACATCACTCCACAGCAGCTCCCTGCATCCCGCCGCTTCATAAATTTTTTCAACCTCCGTAAATCCTCTTGTTGTATCTTCATAAACAAAACAACGGTCTCTGAGACCTCTTTCAATCAGCAGCGGTCTCGGCGCAATAAGCCCGGCAATATCCGAAGCGTCAAAATATTTATATACATTAGGAATCATCTGCGAACCGCAAAAATTAGTATCTCTTACGGCAAAACCCGCAAAATATGTAACATAACAGATAATGTCAGCCGCTTTGATTCTTTTGTCAAAAGCAGAGGCAAATGTCGTCATGGTTCCGCCCTGACTCAGCCCCATCATACCGATACGCTCCTTATTAACTTCCGGGCGCGTTTCCAGATAATCAATACAGCGGGTTATATCAAAAATATTCTGCGTCAGAGGATAAGAACCGAAAAGCGCACCTTTTAAAAAATTTATATTGCACATATCGCGCGTCATACCCAAAGGATCGTCGCCGTCAGAGCGCTCGCCGAAGCCGCGTAAATCAGGGCAGATAGTGAGAAAACCCGCTCTCGCCATTTTCTCCCCGTAATTGTAGTTCATCTCTTCTATATCATGAACCATTTCCGGCGTAGCGCGCACACCCGCCACAGGTTCCTTGCCGAATTTTCCGTGACCGTGAGAACAGACAATAGCAGCGCAGCTTTTATCGCCCGGCATATCTTTAGGATGAAGCACATAACAGGGAACCGACATATTCTCCTCTGCGTCTATAATCACCCGTTCACGTATTATATCCCCCAAATCCTCAACTGACTCAACAACAGGATTAAGCGGTACAGAAACGGGAAAATCGCCTAATATCTTTTTATATGTATCATAAGCCTCTGAATACCAAGCACGCCATTCATCAGGCGTCTTGCCGGTAAAATGATAAACAGGACGATGCTTTTGTGCCTTCAGATTGTAGTAATATTCGGGAGAAAAATTCCTTTTAACCATATACTTCATCCTCTCGAACCACCGTCTCACAGACAAATTGGTTAATTATAATACATTTTTTAAAAATGCAATCGATTACATTCGTTATTATAACGTGCTAATTACTAATTGTCAATACCATGCCGCAAATATTTTTTAACTTCTTTTAATTTTTTGTTAAATATATAATATTCAAGCCTGTTTTCACGACAATAAAATAAAAAACTTGCAATGAATCGGTTTTTGAATTATAATGATAAATGTAATCAATTACATTTATATGCAGCATTCTGTTTTCAAACAATATTTATCCCGGCAGTTCCTGCACACATACATCACGTAAAAAGGAGTATATATGAATATTAAAGAGATAGCAGCATTATGTGATGTTTCAACAACGACAATTTCAAGAGTCATTAACAATGACCCACGGGTAACTCAAAAAACACGTTCACACGTTAAAAGCATTATGAAAAAATACAACTATACGCCAAATGCCTTTGCCCGCGGGCTGATTCTTAATTCTATGCGTATGATTGGCATACTGTGCACAAATATTGATGACCCATATTATGCCAAAGCTACCTCCCTTATTGAATCAGAAATAAAAAAACACGGCTATAACAGTATTTTAGGATGTACCGGAAACAATCTGGAAGACAAAATAAAGCATTTGGATTTATTGCTGAAAAACCGGGTAGATGCCATTATACTTATCGGCTCCGCCTTCCGTGAAAATACTGAAAACGACCATATCAGAACTGCCGCAAAACAGTCTCCCGTTATAATTATCAACGGATTGATTGAAATACCCGGAGTTTACTGCGTTCTCTGCGACGAAAAAGAATCAATCATTCAAAATGTACGTTTGCTTACCGAACAGAACAAGCGCAATATTATGTATGTTTATGACGTTTTGACATACAGCGGACTGCAGAAACTGAGCGGCTACCGCATCGGACTTGAATTATGCGGTATAAAAAAGGAAATATCCGTTTCTGTGAAAATCGGGGCAGACATCAACGAGATACGAAATACCGTAGCAGATGCTTTAAAACTATTTCCGGAAACAGACGCCATTATGGCCTCGGAAGACTTTCTTGCTATCGGTGCTCAGAAGGCTATGGCTGAACTGGGTAAGAATCTGCCGCTAATAGGCTTTGACAATTCGCGCTATGCCCAGTGTGCAACCCCTTCGCTGACAAGCGTGGATAATATGCTTGACTCAATTTGCCCGATTGCCGTTAAACTACTAATAGATTTGCTGAACGGAAAAAAAGTTCCCAGCAAGATTATAATGCCTACCGAACTGATTGAACGGGAAACCTTCGTTACTAAAAAATCAAGCACTGTATAAAAATAATAACGGCATAGCCAAGGCTATGCCGTTACAGCGTTACTCCGTCTTTAAAAATTGCAAGATCGTGTTTGTCAATATTTTCTGATTTGGCTTTTTTTCTTCCGGAGGATATATCGATAATCAATCCAAATAATTCGTCTCTCAGTTCTTCAAGTGAGCTTCCCGACAGCAGCTGTCCGGCATCAAAGTCAATCCAGTTTTTCTTCTTTTCAAAAAGAGCCGAATTACTGGAAATTTTTACAGTCGGAACAGGACAGCCTAACGGCGTGCCGCGTCCGGTTGTAAACAGTACAATGTGTGCTCCGGAGGCCGCTAAGGCATTAGACGCGACTAAGTCGTTTCCCGGGGCTTGCAGCAGTGAGAGTCCTTTTTTTGTTATCCTATCGCCGTAGGACAGTACATCTTCAACAGGCGAGCTGCCGCCCTTTTGTACGCAGCCGAGTGACTTATCCTCAAGTGTAGTAATTCCTCCCGCTTTATTCCCCGGAGATGGATTTTCATCTGTTTTTTCACCGTATCTCAAAAAATATTGTTTAAAGTTATTGATAAGGTCAACTGTTTGTCTGAACTGCTTTTCCGTGCGGCAGCGGTTCATTAAAATTGTTTCGGCGCCGAACATTTCGGGCACCTCGGTTAAAACCGAGCTGCCGCCCCGGCGTATGAGCTTATCTGACACCGCGCCTAAAAGAGGATTGGCGGTGATTCCGGAAAAGCCGTCTGAACCGCCGCATTTAAGCCCGATAACAAGGTCGGAAACCGGACACGGTTCACGCCGGAAACTGTCGGCGAAGCAGCACAGCTCTTTTACATGCCTTGCGCCTTCGGCGACTTCATCCTCGTAATCCTGACAAACCATAAATTTTACACGCTGCCCGTCATAAGCTCCGAGCAGCTTTTTTAATTCGCCGATATTTCCGTTTTCACATCCGAGACCGACAACCAATACCGCCGCCGCGTTGGGGTGACATATCAGTCCGCAAAGGAATTTAAGCGTGTTTTCCTGATCGGCGCCTAATTGAGAGCAGCCGTATGGGTGACAGTAAGAAAAAATTCCGTCAATATTTTCTGTCCTGTATTTCTGAGCTTCCCTTTCAATTTCGCGAACTATGGCATTGACACAGCCGACCGTAGGAATAATCCATACCTCATTGCGTATTCCTGTTTTGCCGTCCTTACGCTT